>JAIKYD010000069.1 GCA_024683485.1 Saccharofermentans sp.
TGTGAAGGCTGAAACATCAGCCGGAAACCAATATACATTAAAGACCGCTGATAGCGATAAAGATGTGCTGGAATACTATGAGACATGGAAAGAGGAAGAATTTGGTGACACCTACAGAGGAGGCTCATCTTTGAGCAGGTGCAATTAATTCCAGTTATGTGCAATGCCGGATAAGATTCCGTTTTATGAGAAATTCGGTTTCTCCGCTAATGAAGCTCAGCGGTTGAGAATTATGCATCATGTAGATTAGTTTCGAAGAGAATCAGGAGAAACCTGTCATAGATCTGGTAATTAGAAAACTCACGCTATCGGATCTTACACAAACAACTACAAACAAAAAGTGCACCCAGGAGCAAAAATAGCACGAAATATGTTGACTTAATAGGCGACAGGGCTTATTATAACAACAAGCAAAAAGTGCACCTAGATGCAAAATTAGCGTGGAGTGTCTATGAACATAAACAGAGAACAATATCTTAATGAACTTGTCAATAAGAAGGATAACGGGCGTGTTAAGATCATTACCGGTATCAGGCGCTGCGGAAAGTCTTTTTTATTATTCGAACTGTATAAACAATATCTGCTGGACTGCGGTGTTTCAGAAGATCATATTATTGAGATTAAACTTGATGAGATAGATTACGCCCGTTATCGTAATCCTTTCGCTTTGAATGAATATGTAAAGAGTAGTATTGAAGATACTAACATGTATTATATTTTCATTGATGAGATCCAGATGTGTTCAGAGATCAGGAATCCGTATGTTGAAGATCCAAACGAGAAGATCAGTTTTGTAGACACAGTCCTTGGCTTGATGAAGATCAAGAACGCTGATATCTACATAACCGGAAGCAATTCGAGAATGCTGTCCAAAAATGTACTGACACAATTTCGCGACAGAGGAGATGAAATACATGTTACGCCATTGTCTTTTGCAGAAGTTGCCTCTGTTTATGCAGAAAGAGGTAATAGTGAAAGCGATGCCTGGCGCGACTATTGTATATACGGTGGAATGCCTTATGTATTATCGTTGCGTAAACCTGAGGAGAAGAGCAGATATCTGAAAGACTTGTTCTCTGAAACTTATTTGAAGGATATAGTTGAACGTAATGATATCCGTAACGAGACCGAGGTCTTAGATGTGCTGATGGATTTTATTTCATCAGCTATAGGTTCTCTTACAAATCCTTCAAAACTAGCTAACCGCTTCTTCTCCGAGAAGAAAATAAAGATCTCACATTCGACGATAGCTAATTATCTGGAACTATTTGAAGAAGCATATATCATCAGCAGTGCAAGAAAATACGATATTAAAGGTGCGGACTATTTTGATACACCTCTTAAATACTATTTTGCCGATATCGGTCTGCGTAATGCGAGATTAAATTTCAGGCAGGTCGAGGAAACTCATATAATGGAGAATATCATTTACAATGACCTGATCCGTCGCGGATATAATGTTGATGTGGGTGTAGTTCCTTATTCAAAAACGGTAGTTGATGATACAGGCAAAGAGAAAAAAGTAAGAGTTCAATTAGAAGTGGATTTTGTAGTAAACCGTGGAATGCAAAGGTATTACATTCAGTCAGCACTTCGTATTGAAGATGAAGACAAGAGAATACAGGAGACTAATTCACTCAACAGGATCAATGATTCGTATAAGAAAGTCGTTATTGTAAAAGATAATATTATCCCTTGGCGGGATGAAAAGGGAATACTGTACATAGGGATTCAGGAATTCCTTTTGGACAATAGGTCATTGGAACTGTAAATCCTGAATATAATTAACTAAGAAGCCTGCGAAAAATATACTCGACCTATCACGGAGGTGGCAATCATGGAATTATACGAGGCTATGAGATTACGAAGAAGCATACGGGATTTTTCTGATGAAGCTATACCTGAAGAAACATTGACAAAAATTGTTGCATCCGCATATACGGCGCCTGCCAATGACCATTTCAGAGACTGGCATTATATAGTAATAACTGACAGGGAACTGATGAAGGCGGCTGTTAACGGAGTACCTAAGGATCTGACGGAAAAGTCGGTGGATGAGATGACTTTCATATCTGATCCCGTTCAAAAAGAAAGTTACCGTGTCGCTGTCCCAAAGCAGTACAGAATGCTGACCGATGCAGCGGCAGTGATCATTCCTTTGATGAAGAAAAAGACAGATATACTTAATCCCGGAAGTCTTTCAGATCTTAACTGCTATGCGTCTGTATGGTGCAGCATTGAGAATGTTTGGCTGGCGGCAACTTCCGAAGGGTATGGATGCAATTTAAGGATCCCCTTGAATGATGAGGAAAAGATAGCAAGAGATGTGCTCGGATTTCCTGAGGAATATATGATCCCATGCTTCATCGGAATCGGCAGGCCGGCGAAAGATGCCGTAAAAACAGTGCAATTAGAAGTTGACCTGGATAAGATGATTCACTGGCAAAAGTTTTGAACAGTAGCATATACCGCATTAGACAGATTACGAGGGCGATACCTCGATAGTAGCAGCTGGATTTCCGCCTGCATTTTTCCGGTATGCTTCTTCATATTCTTGCTTT
>JAIKYD010000077.1 GCA_024683485.1 Saccharofermentans sp.
TATATTGTCAGATGTTCCGCTGACGGTTTTAATAGTAGCGATGAATTAATGGAACAGATCAACGGTTATCTGTCCAACCCTGAAACTCAAAAATTGACCTCTTTTGGAATGACTTATGATTACACTGTTCATCCGCTTAAAGTTAAGATAAACGATGACGGTGCAGGACATATGGTCTGCCGGTACGGTACAAATGGTTCAACTTCCGCCCCGGTAATTAAGTATACTGATATTTTCGACGAGAATTATAATGACTGTCTCGTTTTGGATTATAATGACGGTTCTTCAAGAAGGATAAACTACAACAGAATTTGTTATATGTCTGCTGATAACAGAACTCTTTCTGAGTTGTTTGCTCCGGAAAATTATTATTATCGGGTTAACAATCCATTGATGCCTTACAGTGAGAAAGGTTTATTCTGTGGATGGTTCTATGATAAAGAATGCACCAAGCGGGTTGATTTCTCCGATAGACTAACCAAAGAAACCGTATTCTATGCGGGTTATACTACTGAGGATGCTTACAAGGTTACATATATAGCCAATGAAAAGCGGATATTCAATTATTTTGAGTCTGGAGATGGTTATATAGACAGATATGTTAGATGGATTAGCGACAGTTGGTATGATCTATCTACAAATGAGTTGAACGATTACAATGACAGAGAACTCACCCAATGGACTGTTGAACTTAGATCTAGTGGTACCCAGAATGTCATTTATGAAGAATATGCAGGTGAGCCTGACAGTATGTATTTGTACAAACTCTATTATGATGCTGAGTATACACAGCCGATTGATGATGAAGCACTTCTTCCGGATGAATTGACAGTTTACTGCAAATTTATCTTGGCATACAAGGTTGAATATGATCTTGGCAATCCGTCAATTGCTGAAGACACATATAACAAAGTAAGTTATGTTGATCATAATCAAAATTACTATACTTCATTTTGCTATTTTGTTGGAACGCCTTTTGAAACGATTATGAGAGAAGTTCCACAAATTAAGGAAGATGCTGTAGCTGAGTTTACTTACTATAGCTATGACAAAGCAGGAAAGAAACCTGTTAAAGAAGATGATGTTTTAACAGGACCAATAACTATTTATGCGCAGTACGAGACTGATCCTTCTAAGATCGGCGGCAGTAAGCCGACAGCAACACCTACACCTACAAAGAAGCCAACTGTTACTGCAACGCCGACTCCGACTAAGAAGCCGACTGTTACAGCAACGCCGACTCCAACAAAGAAGCCGACTGTTACTGCAACGCCGACTCCAACAAAGAAGCCGACTGTTACGGCAACACCTACACCGACGAAGAAACCTACTGTTACTGCAACACCAACGGCTAAACCAACTTCAAAACCTACAGCAACACCTACCCCAAAGACAAACCCTAAATCCACTTGGGTTCAGGATGGCGGCAAGTGGTATTACTTTGATGCAAAAGGTTCGAAAACAATCGGCTGGTTTAAGGATGGCAGTAAATGGTATTACTGTGATAAAGACGGTGTCATGAAGACCGGCTGGCTCGATGATGGCGGAAAATGGTACTACTTAAGCAATACAGGAGCGATGGTCACCGGATGGGTAAAGGTCGGCAGAGATTGGTACTATATGGGACCTTCCGGAGCAATGACAACAGGCTGGGTCAAATCCGGCAATGCCTGGTACTACATGAAGGATTCGGGAGCAATGGCTGTCGGCTGGGTACAGGACGGCGGTTCATGGTATTTCATGAATGAATCCGGAGCAATGACCACAGGCTGGATCGACGATGACGGCTCGCGCTACTATCTGGGACCGTCCGGGGCAATGGCTACCGGTTGGGTTCAGTACGGAGGAAAGTGGTACTACATGAGCGCTTCCGGAGCCATGGCTACAGGCTGGGTTAAATCTGGCAGCTCCTGGTATTACATGGATTCTTCAGGCGTGATGGTCACTGGCGTACTGAAGATCGATGGCCGGTACAGTGAGTTTGATTCCAGCGGCAAGTGGAAAGGCTATACTTCAAATTGATTTATTGATCAAGGGGCATTTCGGTCGAGATGCCCCTTGTGGTATTTTGGCGGCACAAATCTTGACCTATACCGATGATGATACCCACCAATCCATGAAACACCCGCGTCGCTTAATATATACGATATCTTTACATTGTATTCATGAAATGCAGATATGTGTTTTTTAGAATGATATTAGGGTGAATCTTCCGGGAGGTATTGATATGAGAATTAAAAAGCTTATCGCATCATTTGACATGATTCTATCGAGTAATAGAATAAAGATATAAAGTGCGCAATGTGTTAAGGAATAAAGGAGACCTGTCAATGAAAAACAAACTTGTATTACGTCTTTTAAGTTTTGCAGTGACTATGTCTATCGTTGTTTCCTGTGAGGGCCAGATCCTTGCGGAAGACACGGAAATGAATGAGGAACCTCAGGATGTTTCTGTGGAAGACAGTGTTAATGCAGGAATTGATAAGAATGATAATAACGTAGAGTTTATTGAAGAGGGTGTTCTTGAGGAGAATGTTACTGTTGACTTCATATACAATAACGATGAACTTGCCGAGCAGTTCATAAACCGCGAGATGAGTTATGCTCCTCAGCGTTCTTATTCTGCATATGTTTACTCACGCAATCTGTCCGAGAGTAATGCAATCGTATTCAACTATCTGTACGGGCAGATCCTTTCGATAGCGGAAGGTTATGAGACCAGTACAACGATTACAATTCCTGAAGATGTTTTTTATATTGACGTTCCTTATGATGATTATCAAAGCAGAACATTCTCGGACATATTGGAATCTAATGGATTTAATTCCAGTACAATTATCCATGCTCTTTTGTGTTCATGCCCGTATGACCTGTACTGGTACGATAAGACAAGTGGTTTTAGTACTTCGTATTCATCCAGGTTCGTTAATGGTTATTCAACCATCAGAATTGGTCTTACTTTCAGTTTTACTGTAGCTGGAGAATACCGTGGCAACGATAAATATACTATTGATTCTAAGTATGGTGAATCTGTCAGATCTGCAGCATCAAACGTCAGGAGAATAGTATCTTCGAATTCCGGACTGGATGATTATCAGAAACTGTTAGTTTATAAGAATAAGATCTGCGAAATGGTTGACTACAACTATAACGCTGCCGGCGGCGGTGCTTCTTATGGAAATCCATGGCAGTTGATTTGGGTTTTCGATGGTGATGACAGTACTAAGGTCGTTTGCGAAGGTTATTCCAAGGCTTTCCAGTTCCTCTGCGACAGTTCGTCTTTCGACGATGATTCTGTATATGCACTTTCTGTTTACGGTAATGTGGCATTCCTGAACAGCAACAGCGGTCCGCATATGTGGAACATTGTTCATATGGATGACGGTTATAACTATGCCGTAGATGTAACAGCATGTGATACTACTGACAGATCATTCCTTAAAGGCGCTTCCAGCGGTTCGGCAAGAGGATATACGCTCACCAATGGCGATACATATAAGTACAATAATGACATGTATTCTGTTTTCAGCGATGATGATCTTATTATCGCATCTTCCGACTATGTTTATGGTCAGCCGACTGTAAAACCTACTGCAACTCCGGTTCCTTCTGTTACTGCAACGGCTACTCCTACACCTACCAGAGGACCGACGGCAACACCGATGCCTACTATGAAGCCGGTTTCTGAGGGTTATTTCCCTTATGATTCCTTAGAGTTAAATACTGTTATTGACTGTGATTGTCCTGAAAATATTAACTTTAGCGATAATAGGCCCAAAGTAATCATATTTGGCGATTTATATGGTTGCTTTAACTCATATGGTACATTCTTTAATGTTCAGGATATTAAAGAAGAATATTCTTTGAACAATATTGATGTTTATTGCTTTCAATTGATTGATGTCGATCTCGAAGACTATAAAAACGATATATACCAAGAATTCTCTTTGGGTAATGGCGATTACGTTATCTACGACGGAGTAGCGTGTGAATATGATACGTCTCCGTATTACAGCCTGTATTATTGGTTCCTTTCCAGGGCTGTAGATGAAGGCGTTCTCTCTTGGGGCTCAACCTATTCTATGCCGTTAGTCGGATTCTTTGACAAAGACGGTAAACTAAAGAGAATTACAACAGAATATTTATATCCAGATGATATCAAAGAGGCGTTCACTCTGATTGGAGCGGATTTGAAGAAACCAACGGCGACGCCAACACCTACTAAAAAGCCTACAGCTACTCCGACAAAGAAGCCGACGGCAACACCAACGAGGAAGCCGACGGCAACGCCGACAAAGAAACCAACAGCAACACCTACAAAGAAGCCTACGGCAACACCAACTCCTACGAATAAACCGACGGCTACGCCTACCAATAAGCCAACGGCAACACCTACACCTACGGCTAAGCAGAAGGCAGGCTGGGTCGAGGAAAGTGGAAACTGGTACTACTATGACAACACTGGAAAGAGAGTAACCGGCTGGTTAAAGCTTGGAAGATACTGGTATTTCCTTAACCTTGAAGGTGTCATGGAGACCGGTTGGATACATGACGGAGGAAAGTGGTATTTCTTAAAAGCCAATGGTTCAATGGCCATAGGGTGGATCCAAATTGGTGATAACTGGTTCTATCTAGGACCTTCCGGTGCTATGGTAACCGGTTGGCAGAAGATCGGTGGTTATTGGTATTACTTCAGTCCTGCAGGATATATGGCTACAGGCTGGCAGAAGATCAACGGCTCATGGTTCTTTATGTCTGCCAACGGCAATATGCTGACTGGATGGCAATTCATTAATGGTTCCTGGTTCTATTTCGATGAAGACGGATATATGCAGACCGGTTTCATAGAATTAGATGGTAAGACTTACTATTTGGATCCAAACGGTTATATGAGAACAGGATGGATGAAGATAGACGGGAAGAAGTATTTCTTTGACGCTTCAGGATATATGTTCAAAGGCACACATGTTATCAGCGGTATAAGGTTTGAGTTTGCTGATGACGGACACTGTTTGAATCCGGTGGATTGATCCTGGTTATATGAGTTTCCGGGGTGGTTTTCGGGATTTGTGTTAACGCTTGGTAAGGTAATTATATGAAAAAGAGATTCATGGCATTATTCATGATGAGTTTGGTTATTGTCTGACTTCGTAATTCTTTAATCAAGAATTGACATTTAGTTAATAATTTATATCAAGTTTATATTAAAAGCATTTGTACCATATTCTTATATAAGATATATGGAGGTATCACCGTGAAGCGTTTTATCCGTCTTTTCAGTGTGATCGTGTTAGTTGTAATGCTTTTATCGAACAGTGTGGCTGCGTCAACTGTTGAGTCCTATGACCTGAATTATAAAGTTGATAACAAAGCAGCGAGATCTGTTTACCATATGGTTAATGACTGGCGTACAAGCGGAGATGCTTGGTATTGGAATTCTTCGAACACTTCGAAAATTCAATGCGGAAAGCTATCCGCTTTTTCTTATGACTATAATCTCGAGCTTGTTGCTTTACAGAGAGCTTATGAGATTGCAATTAGTTTCAGCCACACAAGACCTGATGGCAGTGCCTGGTACACATGTGAATGCAATGGAACCAGTTCATATGGTGAGAATATTGCGGCCGGTTATATGACTGCGGAGTCTGTTTTCTTAGGCTGGCGTGAAGATGATTGTAATTACGCCGGTCAGGGACACAGAAGAAATATGGCAAATTCTGATTTTACAGCCATAGGTGTTGCTCACGTAGAATATAACGGAAGACATTTTTGGGTTCAGGAGTTCGGTTATGATAACAGTGGCGCCTTATCAAGAGTTGCTATCCAGGGTGAAAGAACGGGAACTGTAAAGATCAACTCTTCGTCAGGCATTGCTGCTCCGGTAAAGAAAGTGATCAAGAACGGCTGGCAGAAAGAGAACAATAACTGGTATTACTATGATAACGGCACTAAGGTTACCGGCTGGTATAACGCAAATGGTTGGTACTTTTTCGATGATAATGGAGTTATGCAGACCGGATGGGTCAGTGAGAACGGCACATGGTATTACTTAGGTGTTTCAGGTGCAATGGCTACCGGCTGGATCAAATCTGGTAATGCATGGTATTACATGCGTGGTTCCGGTGCGATGGCAACAGGCTGGCAGCAGGTAAATGACTCATGGTATTATCTTGAATCCTCAGGTGCTATGAGGACAGGTTGGATTATGTCCGGTGGAAAGTGGTATTACTTAGGATCCTCCGGCAAAATGGCCAGCGGATGGATAAATGAAAACAATAGCTGGTATTATACGGATTCTTCCGGTGCTTTGATCACAGGTTGGAAGAATATCGACGGTTCCTGGTATTACTTTGATAACAGCGGAGTTATGGCAACAGGTACCAAAACAATAGGTGATAAGGATTATTCTTTCGGCAGCAATGGTCATTGCCTGAATCGTTAATTATCGTCATTTGCAAACGAAAGTACACTGACGTATTCTTGAAGTAATTCATAGAATAGGCGGTGTATTTTTATGTCTAAACGTCTGCTTTCCTTATTACTGTCTTTCGCTTTTGCTTTATCATTGCCTTTAGCATTAATGAATGCTGATGTTAAGGCAGCCGGTGGAGTTGAGATAAATAAGCACACTTTTCCCAGTGCTTATTTCAGAAATTATGTTATAGCAAATTTCGATAAAAACAGAGATAACTATCTCAGCCAATCTGAGATTGACTCTGTAATTGTAATATCATGCATTGATTATAATATTTCCGATCTGACCGGAATTGAGTATTTTACAAATCTAAGAGAATTAGAATGCGGCTACAATACTTTTGATGAACTCAATCTAAGTAACAATCCGAATCTTGAAGAGTTAGATTGCAGTTTTGGTATGATCAAATCTCTTAATGTATCGAAAAATACAAAGCTTAGAATACTGAATTGCTACAATAATAAACTTCAGAATCTTGATATAAGCAATAATGTGGAATTAGTCCGACTTGACTGTGGATACAATCAGTTGTCCTCGCTTGACATAAGTAAAAATTCCAAATTGACGGAATTGGGGTGTAGTTATAACTCGTTAACGAAAATAGACCTTAGTAAGAATAAGGAACTTTGGAGACTTCACATTAATGATAATAATCTTTCTGCTCTTGATTTGAGTAACAATCCTAAAGTGGATTTTATCAATTGCGAGGATAATGCAAATCTCAAGACAATGAATATCAGCAATTGTCCGGAACTGGTTTATCTGAAATGTAGTGGAACAAACTTAGGCACATTGGATATCAGTAATTGTCCTTGTCTCAAAGATGCATATCTTAACGGTAATAAGCTTGAACAAGGCAGTAATTATGTTTATACGGTCTGGGGAAAATTTAAAGATGATCCAGAATATATGCTGTCTGTAAACAGCAAAACCAAAATTACAACAGCAAAGCCTACAGTAACACCTACATCAGCAGTTAAGCCAAAATCCGTCTGGGTCAAATCAGGTAATAACTGGTCTTATTATGATAAAAACGGAAATAAAGTAACAGGCTGGTACAAGGTCGACAGTACATGGTATTACTTTGATTCCAAGGGTGTTATGCAGACCGGATGGCTTAAATCCGGTACGGCCTGGTACTATTTAGGCTCTAATGGGTCAATGTGTACCGGATGGCAAAAGATATCTAACGTCTGGTATTACTTCAATAGCAGCGGCGTGATGGTTACCGGCTGGCAGAAGATCGGCAATGCATGGTATTTCTTTGACGGCGGCGGAGCAATGAAGACCGGCTGGCTAAAGAATGGCGGAGTCTGGTATTACCTTAAGGCTGATGGTGCTATGGCTGCAAACGAATACTGCGAAGGTTATTGGCTTAATGCTGACGGTAGCTGGAAATATCCCTACAAGGCCGAATGGAAGACCGATTCCAAAGGTAAATACTTTATGGATTCATCCGGATGGTATGCTAAGAACTGTTCATTGAAGATCGATGGTAAGGTTTATAAGTTCAATGCTGCAGGGTATTGCACAAATCCGTGAGTGAGTAATGTTGTTCTTTTAATAATTTATAATTAAAGGAATTTTGCGGAAAATTTAATTTCTTCTCACGAAATTTTGATTTTAGAGTTATTATAAAAGCAAATTTTTGTACGGGAGGATTTAAACATGCATATGTTGAAAAGAAGCCTCAGAATAGTTTCAGCAGGACTTGTTGCTGCGATGGCTGCATCGGTCTTTACGGCTTTAGCTGGAAATGGTGTTGTTCTGGCGGCTGAGAATAAAGATGCAAGTAATACCTGTCTTGGTTTTGTTGAGTCCAGCATTCCGATGAGTATAGAGGAGAAATCGGTACTGTTCTCGACTGTAACTAAAGGCAATATGGGCGAGGACGGTGCATTATACGAATACACAGTAATTGACCCTAATATCAATATTGATATTCGCAAAGACATGCGTCATGTGAGATTTGAAACCGAGGTTGCTATTCCTTACGCTGTAAGCGGCAATAATGCTGATAATGTAACACAGACCTCAATTCTTATTACTGACAAAGCTTACGATGATGATGCAAAGGTTCTTTTTTATGAAACCTTATCCGGTACTTATGCTAAAGAGGGTACGGGTACATTTGTTCTCCCCAGAACAGTGGAAGGCAAAAAATGGGGTGAAGATTATAAAGTTTATCTTATTGCAGAGGATATAAACGAAGGTAATGACTATGCCAGCAAGCCCGTTTTGTTAGATGTTCCGGGAAGCACCGGCTGGTTCCAGGATGGCAGTGACTGGTATTATATTGATGATAATGGTGCAAAAGTTACCGGTTGGCAGAAGATTAACGATTCCTGGTATTACTTTGATGATAAAGGAGTTATGAAGACCGGTTGGAATTATATCAACTATTCCTGGTACTATTTGGATAATAAAGGTGTTATGGTCACCGGTTGGGCCGAGGTTGAAGGTAAGAAATATTATCTTGATTCTGACGGTAAGATGGTAACCGGTAAGAAGACGATCGATGGCAAGGAATATGAATTTGATCTAAGCGGCGTTTTGCTTACCAAGGAATATTCAATTATTCTTAAAGATGTTAAGAACGGAGATGCTACGGTATCTGCTTCTAAAGCAATTGCAGGTGATGAGATCACTGTAACTGTAACCCCTGTTGAAGGATATGAATTTGAACTTATCAAAGTCAATGATCAGGAGATTAAGGACAAGAAGTTCACAATGCCTTCAAAGGACGTTGAGTTATCTGTAGTCTGCAAGAAGATTGACTATAAGATTACTGTAGAAGAGACAGAGAATGGTAAGACAACTGTAAATACAACTACAGCAAATGCTGGTGATGAGATCACGATTACCGCTAAGCCTAATGACGGTTATTATGTTTTCGATTACTATGTCAATGACGAGGTAATAAGCGTAAATACTTTCGAGATGCCTGCAAAGGACGTTACCGTAAAAGTAATCTATGTTAATTTCCCGTATTCGGTAATGTATGACTATGATTCCGATATGGTTGTTGTAGATTCGAAGGAATCAACAAATGATGTATGTTCATTCGAGATTAAGGCGAAGGATGGTTATGAGATCACTACAGTCAAGTCCGGCGATAAGGAACTTGAGCCTGATAACGGTCTGTATAAGTTAACTTCTCCCAAGGGAAGAGTTGTTGTAACTATTACTGCAAAAGCAAAAGCTGCTACTAAAGCAGGCTGGCTCAAGGAAGACGGCAACTGGTATTATTACGATTCCAACCTTAAGAAGGCTACAGGCTGGTTAAAATATGAAGATAACTGGTATTACCTGAATGACGAAGGCGTTATGCAGACAGGCTGGCTTAAGACTGGTGGCAAGAAGTATTATCTCCTGTCAGACGGTAAGATGGTAACCGGCAAGCAGAATATCTCCGGAGAGGATTATGAATTTGATTCCAATGGTGCATTGGTTACCAAGGTTTATTTGATCACTTTGAAGGATGTAAAGGGCGGAAACGCTGAAGTATCCGCAATAACTGCAAAAGAAGGCGATGAGATAACCATTACGGTTACTCCTTCCTCCGGCTATGAGTTTGAGCTTATCAAGGTTAACGGCAACGAGATCAAAGATAAGAAGTTCAAAATGCCTGCAGACGATGTTGAACTGTTTGTTCAGTGCAAGAAGATCGACTATAAGATCACTGTTGTTGAGACAGAGAATGGTAAGGTTACTGTAAATACTACTACTGCCAATGTCGGTGACGAGATCAAGATCACAGCTACCCCTGATGCGGATTACTTAATTTCCAAGTACGTTGTAAATGGTGAGGAGAGCGATAAGGATACCTTTGAGATGCCTGCAAAGGATGTTGAAGTAAAGGTTATTTTCGCAAAGATTCCTTATTCCGTAATGTATGACTATGATTCAAGCATGGTCGAGGTTGACCCGAAGGAAGTAACTGATGATGTTTGCACTTTCGAAGTAAAAGCGAAGGACGGATATGAGATCGTTTCAGTTAAGGTTGACGATAAGGATGTCGCGGTTGCTGACGGTCTGTATAAGTTAACTGCACCCGAGGGCAAGATCGTAGTAAAGATTACTGCTAAAGCTAAGTCTAGCTCGAAAACAGGTTGGGTACAGGAGAATAACACCTGGTATTACTATAAAGATGACGGTTCAAAGGCTACCGGCTGGCAGAAGATTGATGAAAAATTGTATTTCTTTGATGATCAGGGTGCCATGAAGACAGGCTGGTTACAGGATAAGGATACCTGGTATTACCTTAACGCTTCAGGCGAAATGGCAACAGGCTGGCTTACGATCGGTTCAAATAAGTACTATCTTGAGTCAGATGGTAAGATGGTTACCGGCAAGAAGACAATCGATGGTAAAGACTATGAGTTCGGTTCTAACGGTGCATTGATCTCCGGTGCTTCTGACACCTATCCTGTTACATTGGTCGATGTCAAGGGCGGTAATGCCACAGTATCTGCAACATCAGCTAAAGCCGGTGAAGAGATCACGGTTACAGTAACTCCTGTTGAAGGTTATGAATTTAAGCTCATAAATGTAAACGGTACTGAGATCAACGACACCAAATTCAAGATGCCTGCTGAAGAAGCAAAACTTACTGTTGTATGCAAAAAGATTGATTATAAGATTACTGTTATTGAGACAGAGAACGGTAAGACAACAGTAAACACAACTAATGCAAACGCTGGTGATGAGATCACGATCACAGCAACACCTGATGATGGCTACTATGCAGCTGAATACCTTGTTAACGGCGAGAAGGTCGAAGGTGAAGTTTTCTCAATGCCTGCTAAGGATGCTGAAGTTAAGGTTGTTTATAAGAAGGCATTGTATTCAGTTACTTTTGAATGCGATTCCACAATGGCAACCTTAACAAAGAAGGGTGCTTCCGACGATTACTTTGCATTCGCAGTTGCAGCTAATGAAGGTTATGAGGTAACCGGAGTTAAGGCTAACGGTATCGAGATCGTACCTGATGATGGTCTGTATAAGGTCAATAAGCCTACAGGTGAGATCAAAGTTACTGTTTTCGCTCAGCCGATTCCTAAGAAGGGCTGGGTATCTGAGAACAATATCTGGTATTTCTATAATGACGATGGTTCAAAGGCTACCGGCTGGAAGCTTATCAACAGAGCTTGGTATTACTTCAAAGATGACGGTGCTATGCAGACCGGTTGGGTACAGGACGGCAGCAAGTGGTATTACTGTGGTGCTCAGGGTCCAATGGTTACAAGTGATTGGGTCGAAGATAATGGTGCAAAGTATTATTTCGGACCTTCAGGTGTAATGGCTACCGGTTGGATTAAGGAAAATGATAGCTGGTACTATTTGGGATTATCCGGTGCTATGGCTAAGGAATGCTGGGTCAAGTCCGGTGCAAACTGGTATTACATCAATGCCAACGGCTTAATGGTTAAGGGCTGGCAGAGTGTTTCAGGCACATGGTATTGCTTCGATGAGAACGGTGCTATGAGAACCGGTTGGGTTCAGAGCAAATCTGATTGGTATTATCTGAATCCTGAGACAGGTATCCGTGTTAGAGGCTGGATCAAGATCAACGGTTCCTGGTATTACTTCAAGCCAGAGAATGCTAAGATGGCTACCGGTTTACAGGAAGTTGACGGTAAACAGTATTACTTCAAGGCTGACGGTTCACTTGCATCTTATGAGTATTGCAACGGCATGTGGATCAACTCCGACGGCACATGCACATCACCGGCAAAGGCTAAGTGGGACAAGAACGATAATGGCTGGTTCTACATTGATTCCAATGGCTGGTATGCAAAGAGCTGCACATTGAAGATCGACGGCAAGAATTATGAATTTGATGCAGCAGGTTACTGCAAGAATCCGTAATAGTCCGTAAGATTTAGGTTAACTAATCAACTTAATAAGGCTGTCTCAAAATGAATGAACTTTTGAGGCAGCCTTTATGTTTACAGGCGATTACATGTTAGAACAGGTTTCTGCGGATAATTGGTCTGCAAAAATCCGGCTAAATGTACGGCTGTAGCCTGATTTTTAGCCGGATTTCCGAGTTTGATTCTCGGAAAATCAGGCTATTTATACGGCTATAGCCGTATTAAATACCGTATTATTACTTCAAAATGGCTCGAAAATACGGCAAAAGATATGGCTATAGCCGTATTAAATACCGTATTTAATTCTTCATTCAATTCCCAAGAACTCCGTGAAGAACCGATTTTTCTGTCAATTTCTTTCTTATAGTCACTATTAACATTTTTTTACATTTTATTTTGTTAATAAGTTTTTCGGCCACGATAGAGCAGGAGAGTAAAATCAAAATATCAATACATATTAGGGAGGAATTTTATGCATTTGCGGTTTAAAGTATTAAGTTCTGTTCTTGCTGCTGCGATGGCACTTTCCGCATTCTCAATTATGGTTTCAGCTAAGTCTGATAGGGAAGTGGTTGCAAGCGGAAATGACTCCAGTGATTGGGTTTTATACTCGGATAATACTCTTGAGATTAAAGATAATGGTAACGGGTATGGAAATTTTGGATATGGAATAGTTATGCCGGAGAATCAAGAATATGAGGAGGCTTTGGCTAATGTAACTTCAATTGTTTTTGATATGACGGATTGGAATCCTGATTTAAATACCCTATATATAAATCGATTAAGCAAAAATGTATCTGATTTAACAATTATTGGTGATGGAATCAAATATATTAATTTTGTAAATTTTTGTGAATGTGAAGCTGACCTGAAATCTTTTGTTGTTCCTGAAGGAATTGAATTCAATTCTATTTCAATTTCTTCCTGTGAATTCACGTCATTAGATTTTTTGAAGGACATTAAGAGTAGTACATTGTCTATTTATGACTGCTATTCATTAAAGGAAATTACACTTAATAGTGATACTGGTTCTATTGACGATAATATTTCTGGCTTATATATGGACATATATGTTTTCCGTTGTAATGCATTAACTAATGTTTCTATTACCGGTAAAGCTAAAGAAATAACAATTAGAAACTGTAGTATCTTAGAGAATGTAAAACTCCCAGAGATAAGAGATTATTTGCAATTATCTAACAATAGTTTGTTGGATAATGTGGATTTGCCTGATGGTGATTATAGATGTAATTTATATAATTTAGGCTTAAAAGAGATTACTGTTCCTGCTTCTGTTAAAACTTTTTCGTATAGAGGAGAATTACTGGAAAAGGCAACGATTTCATCAGGTCGCAAATCAATCGGTGAATACATGTTCTCAAGTTGCAAAAATCTGAATAGTGTCAGCATTCCTAACGGTGTAACATCAGTTGAGTATGGTGCATTTATGGGGTGCAAAGGTCTAAAATCAATTGAACTTCCTTCATCAATATATGGTATTGCTTCCTTGGCTTTTAGAGGAACCGGACTTGAGTCTATTAGTATTCCTTCTGGCGTTTCTGTTATTGAATACGGTACTTTCAAGGATTGTAAGAATCTAAAGACTGTTTATCTTCCTTCAACTATTAAGTCAATCCATCTTGAAGCTTTCAAAAATTGCAGTTCATTGACTGATGTTTATTATTCTGGAAAAGTAAGTATGTGGAAGAATATTAAAGTATCAGATGGAGGCACATTAAGTGATGTTTTCGGAAATGCGAAAATTCACTTTGCAGAGTCTGTTGATTGGTTAAATGAAGGCGGCAAATGGTATTGTGTCGATTCCGCAGGAACAAGATTAAAGGGATGGCAGCAGATCAATAAATTAAATTTGCTTTCTAATGACGGCGACTGGTACTATTTCGATGATAAGGGCGTTATGCAGACAGGTTGGTTATCATCCGGTCATACATGGTTCTACATGAGCAAGTCGGGTATTCAGGTAACCGGTTGGGTTCAGGACGGTGATAAATGGTATTACATGGATGATGTTTCAGGCATAATGGTTGTTAATGACTGGATTGAATCGGGTGGCGACTATTATTACATGGGCGCATCCGGTGCTATGGCAACCGGTTGGTTGGAAATTGATAATACCTGGTATTACTTTAATGCTTCAGGAAGAATGGTTAAGAATGGTTGGGTTCAGTCCGGTAAGACCTGGTATTATATGGGCGCTTCCGGTGCTATGGCAACAGGATGGATCAAGTCCGGTGCTAACTGGTACTATATGGGAGCTACTGGTGCGATGGTAATAGGTTGGATCGAAGATGGTGGCAACCGTTACTATCTTGGACCTTCAGGAGCAATGGTGACCGGATGGCATAAGGATGGAGATAATTGGGTTTATCTGCGTCCTACAGGAGCGTTGCATATCGGCTGGCTCCAGTTAGGCAGCGTCTGGTATTACACTGATTCAGATGGCATTATGGTCACCGGCGTTCAGAAGATTGACAAACGTTATCATGAGTTCGACAGTAATGGTAGATGGATCGATTATTACGTTGATAAGTAAGCAGCAATAGGATAAAATCCTTTTTTCAAAGATGGGCTGTCTCAAAAGTGGTAATTCACTTTTGAGGCGGCCCAAAACTATTAGTTAAATTCATATTTTTTCCAATTGATGAAGAACTTCATATAGTTTTCGAAAATCCAAAGATATATTTATGAAATTGAAAACACCAATGATTTTGTGGGTGACTGCGATTGACTGGTTATCCAACAAATAATTGCAAGCAGCTGAATTATCGACTTTTTTCTAAATTTTCTATATTTTGAGACGGCAGTAATCCGGCTTAAATTCTCAGTTTAGAAAAATCAGGTCGTTAATTCTCGACCTAAAAACTCTTTTCCAAAATAAAAGGACGGTTTACATAGAAAAACTGTTTTGAATTTGGAATGCGAAAACACAATCGATCAATAATAAAATTTCTATTAGAAAAACTTACAATCCCTCAAAATACGGCTTATGTTCCTTGAAATAAACCGCCTCTTTGAAGCCTAACGATTTAAGATACTCGACGGCTTCGTTGAAGCAGACACCGAATGTACCGGGGAAGTGTGAATCAGAACCTAGGCAGATGAGTTTTCCGCCCATTTCCCTGTATCTGTTAAGGATCGCAGGGTCAGGCAGGGTTCTGACAAAGCCTTTTTCTTTGTGTTTTTGAATCGATTTGGTGTTGATCTCCAGTGCCTTGTCTTTTGATATTAGTGCTTCGAAAAGTCTGTCGAATTCATCAGGACAGTCTTCGTAGAGCACGAAATTATTCAGGTTGTCTGTATATCTGTTAATGTAATCGTAGTGGGCGGCAACATCGTAGTTGTTGCATCTCTCACACATCTCGGCCATTACACCGATATATTCCTTATGAAGATCTTTCTTGGGAATCTTATAACATTCTCTGTCAACGTAGAAATCCTTGCCCCTGAAAAGGTGAACGCTTAATAGGACAACATCAAATGGAATAAGTGAAGCTATTCTGTCTATTTCGGCGGCAACGTGTGACTGGTAACCGAATTCAATGCCCATCAGGAGTTCTAGATCAGGAGCAGCAAGTTCACGCCAGGAACTGAAGACTTTATTGTATTCTTGAAGGTCAAATGTCCAGTCAAGACCGTCATCTGGATAGTCGACCTCATAGTGTTCAGTGATACCGATACGCCCGCAGCCTGCGGCTCTGGCAGCACTTATCAGTTCTTCTATTGTTTGGCCTGCATCGACTGAAAAATGTTTAGTGTGATTATGTCCGTCAGTTATCATAAATAACCTCATAATTAAATGATTTTTCCGTAAGTATGGTATCATAAAGTCCGTAGAAAGAGGTGATAATATGCCTAAAAAGAAAGAAACCAAAGAAAACAAGAAGATCAAAGCTGGCGAGCTTTTCTCCGAGTTCCCGAACCTTTATGAGACTGCGTCTGAAGACGATATCACAGCCACTTTTGAATTTGCCGAAGAATATAAGGCTTTTCTCGACAATTCCAAGACTGAGCGTGAATTCGCTTCAAATGCCATTCAGGCCGCAGAGGAACTGGGTTATGTTGACATTGCCACAAAAGAAATACTGAAACCCGGTGACAAGGTTTATCAGAGCATTAAAGGCAAGGGGTTTGCCGCAGCTGTGATCGGAAAGAAGAGTCCTGCTGAAGGGTTCAATATACTTGGTGCCCATATCGATTCACCGAGACTTGATCTTAAACCCAATCCTATCTTTGAAGACAGTGATACTGTTTATTTCAAGACGCATTACTATGGCGGTATAAAGAAATACCAGTGGACTACGATTCCTTTGAGCGTTCATGGCGTTGTTTTTACCAATGACGGCAAAGCTCATCAGATCGTTGTAGGTGAGAAGGATGATGATCCGGTATTTTACATTACTGACCTTCTTCCGCATCTGGGCAATGAGCAGATGACCAGAAAAGCTTCTGAGTTTATTCCTGCTGAGGATCTTAATGTCGTTATCGGCGGAATTCCCTGCACGGATGATAAGAAAGTGCAGGATATCTTCAAGGCGGGTGTCTTGAAGATCCTTTTCGAGCAATACGGAATCAAGGAGAAGGATTTTGTATCTGCCGAGATAGAGATCGTTCCTGCAACACGTGCAAGAGATGTCGGTTTTGACCGTGCATATATCGCTGCATACGGTCATGATGACAAGGTTTGCGCTTATCCTGCTTTAAGAGCCCTTCTTGCCCAGGAGAAGCCTAAGAAGACCTGTGTATGTCTTCTTACAGATAAGGAAGAGATCGGTTCATATTCCAATTCAGGTGCAACATCCAATCTTTATGAGAATTTCCTTATGGAAGTGTTTGCGAAGGCTGAAGGCGGTATCGACAGTTTCAACTCATTGAAGTTCCGCAAGGCTCTCGCAGCTACGAAGATGCTCTCAACTGACGTTACAACTGCATATGATCCCAAGTATGCAAGCGTGTTTGAGAAGAATAATACTGCTTTCATGTCTCACGGTCTTAAGATTGAGAAATATACCGGAGCAAGAGGTAAGTCCGGCTGCTCTGAGGCTACAGGTGATTTTATTGCCGAGATCACTGATATCTTTGAGAAGAATTCGATCCCGTGGCAGACAGGAGAACTTGGAAAGATCGATGCCGGCGGCGGCGGAACGATCGCCTGCATTATGGCTGAACTCGGTATGGATGTTGTCGATATGGGCGTTCCTGTATGGTCAATGCATGCTCCTGTTGAGGTCATATCAAAGATCGATCTTTATTATCTATATCTTGGATATAAGGCATTTATCGAGAATATCGGCTAATGGCGAAGAGAACGGTAGAACGTAAAACTGCTATCAGGAACAGTGTCGGAAGGATTGCAATCTTCGGCCTGTTTGTTCTTGTGCAGATAGCAGCTTTTATTGTTCTGATCGTCATGCTTGGAAGTAAATTACCGTCAATTGATATCGCAATGAGAGCAATAGCTATAATTATTGCTCTTGGTATTAATTCGAGGGATCATAACGGTGTTTTTAAGCTTATCTGGGTAATTGTTATTCTGATCATTCCGATCCCGGGACTGCTTTTCTATGTCCTTAATAACTACAGCAGTTCAAAGCATAAGTTGAAGAAGAGGCTTGAGAAGGTTGATGTGATGGTGTTCAGCCATCTGAATCATAATGATGATATTTTCGATGAGTTTAAAAAAGAAGATCCGGCAAGAGCTTCCAATGCAAGATATCTGAGAAGTTTTAACTTCCCAATCTATGAAGGAACAGAGATCCAGTATTATCCAGATGCTTACGACAGTTACAAAGCACAGATAGAAGATATCAGGAAGGCGGAGAAGTTTGTCTATCTTGAATATCATGCCATTGAGAATAAGGAAGCTTTTGAACCTCTGCATGAAGCCCTGAAAGAGAAAGCTGCAGCCGGTGTTGACTGCAGGGTCCTGTATGATGATGTCGGTTCATCGGTCTTTATTAACAGAGCATTTATCAGGATGCTTGAATCTGAAGGAATCAAATGCAATGCGTTTAATCCTGCGTATCCGTTCCTCTCGCTGTTTATGAATAACAGGGATCACAGAAAGATAACTGTTGTTGACGGCAAAGTAGGGTTTACTGGCGGATACAATATTGCAGATGAATACTTCAATATCATCAATCCTTATGGTCAGTGGAAGGATAACGGAATAAGGCTTGAAGGTCCTGCAGTACAGAGCCTTACTGCGATGTTCGTTGAGATGTGGAATTTTGCTGATCTCAAGCGTAAAGACGATGATATGCTGGTCTATGAGCCTGTGAGACTGGATAAAGTGAGTGATGCTTCCGGTTATTGTGTACCTTATTGTGACAGTCCTTTGGATCTTGAAGCGGTAGGCGAGAATGTTTACCTCAACATGATAAATAACTCTCAGGATTTCTGCTGGTTCATGTCACCGTATCTCGTGCTTTCAGACGAGCTCGCCAGGGCTTTGCAGATCGCTGCCAAGAGGGGCGTTGATGTAAGGATTATGACTCCGGGAATACCCGATAAGAAGCTTACATACCACGTTACAAGGTCTTACTATAATATGCTGGTAACAAGCGGTGTTAAGATCTATGAATACTCACCTGGCTTCAATCATTCGAAAACATGTCTCTGTGACGATAAATGCGCGGTGGTTGGCACTATAAATCTTGATTTCAGGAGCCTTTACCATCATTTCGAGAATGCAGTATATATGTACAGGACGGACTGCATTCCTGATATAAAGAAAGATTTTATCGATACTTTGGCGGTCTGCAGGGATGTAACTGAGAAATACAGTATGAGACCTAACCTGTTTGTCAGGTTCTTTAAATCAATACTGCGTCTGATAGCACCGTTACTTTAAGAATATCGGAAAGAAAGGAATATATATATGTCTATACGATTCTTTAACTGCAGAATCATTACAATGAAAGATGACAAGATAATTGAAGGTGAATTGTGGACTGAAAATGACCGCATTACTTATATAGGTCCTTCGGTTTCTGCTGCTGATAAAAGATTTGACAGGGAGATCGACTGCAAAGGCAATCTTCTTATGCCGGGACTTAAAGATGCGCATACCCATTCGGCAATGACATTCTCGAGATCACTTGCTGATGAGTATTGCCTTGATGACTGGCTTCATAAGGCTATATTCCCGAGGGAAGCAAAGCTTACTTACGATGATGTTTATTGGTTCTCCAAGCTTGCTTATGCTGAGTATCTTGCCGGAGGAATAACTTCATGTTTTGATATGTATTTCTTCAAGGAAGCTTCCGCCAAAGCTGCTGTTGAGACAGGATTCAGGCATGTGTTCTGCGGCGCTGCAAATGATTACGGCGGATTTGAGGATCTTGAGAGATATTATAATGAGATGAATTCGTATGATCCTCTCATCTCCTTCATTTATGGTTTCCATGCTGAATATACTACCTGCGAGGACAATCTTAAGTTTATGTCCGAACTGGCACATAAATATGAAGCGCCTGTGTTTGCGCATATTTCGGAGACGTCTGCTGAGGTGGAAGGTTGCATCGGAAGATACGGAGTAACGCCGGCGGTGCTTTTTGACAGATTAGGAATATTCGATTATGGCGGAGGCGGATTCCATTGTGTCTGGTTTACTGATGAGGACAGGGAGATCTTCAAGAAGAGAGGACTCTGGTCAGTATTCAACGCATGTTCCAATCTTAAGCTTGCAAGCGGAATAACACCTGTATATAAGTTTATTGCTAATGATATGAAGATTGCTATTGGTACAGACGGTGCAGGTTCCAATAACAGTCTTTCGATGTTCCGCGAAATGTATCTTGATACAGTTCTTTCCAATATTGAGACTCATAATGCCGCTGCTGTTGATCCGTTTACCATTCTCAAAGCCGGAACGTCAGATGGCGCGCTTTGTATGGGACTCAATGATTCCGATGTTCTTGCAGAAGGAAAGAAGGCAGATATCATTATGATCGATATGAATAAGCCTTCAATGCAGCCTGAGAATAACCTCGCTAGAAATATTATATATAGTGCTGATAATTCTGTTGTTAAGATGACAATGATCGATGGAAAGATCCTCTATGAAGACGGTAAGTTTACAACGATCGATCTGGATGAAGTGATCAAAGAGAGCAACAAACTTCTGAAAGGACTTGTCTGAGTTAATTCATGAGATTGCTTCTAAATCATATCGGAAAATACAGAGCAGCTTCGATCTTAAGCCCGGTGTTTAAGCTTCTTGAGGCATGCTTTGAACTGACAGTTCCGCTTATTGTTGCGGGAGTCATCGATAATGGTATAAAGCAGTCCGACATGGCTTATGTTAATTCACATGTGCCTATACTGGTGCTTTTCGCTGTCATTGGATTCGCAGTTGCGATTACAGCCCAGTATTTTGCAGCTTATGCGGCAACCGGCATATCTTCAGGCATCCGCAAGAGCCTTCACGATAAACTCCAGACACTGTCGGTAAGCGATTATGAGAAGATAGGTGCTTCAGGTGCCGTTACATTGCTGACTTCCGATGTCAATCAGATCCAGACTGGTATCAATCTGTTCCTGAGACTCCTTTTGAGGTCACCGTTTATAGTAATAGGCGCATGCATTATGGCTGCATTTGTAAAGCCTTCAATGTCATTGATCTTCATAAGCTGCACATTGCTTCTTGCGGTTGTTATAGCTCTTAATATGAAGTTCTCGATCGCACGGCATAAAGAAGCGAGGGAAGGGCTTGACGAGCTTGTTAAGAAGACAGCCAACGGAATAACCGGCGAAAGAGTCATCAGAGGTTTTAACAAGACAGATAATGATTATGCAAAGTTCGAAGCAAAGAGCAGAAATCTCAACAGATCTCAGACTAAAGCGGCTGATTTTGCTTCGTGGCTGAATCCGCTTACCTATGCTGTTGTCAATCTGGCTATCTGCCTTCTCATATACAGGGGAGCGGTCCATTTTAACATTGGAGACCTTACGGATGGCCAGGTGGTTGCTCTTTATAACTATATGTCCCAGATATTGATAGAACTTGTTAAACTCGCAAATCTTATCGTATCCGTATCGAGGGCATATGCCTGTGTTAAGAGAGCTGAAGGCCTTATGAATATTGAGAGCACTGCAAGCAAAGGAACGGCTGAACTGCCTGTTTCCAAGCCTTTGGCAGTAACATTGAAGAATGTTTCCTTCACTTATCCGGGAAACAATGAGGAATCGGTAAAGGATTTCTCGATCGAGATAGCTCCAGGCGAGACTGTCGGTATTATCGGCAGTACCGGATGCGGTAAATCCACTGCCGCGTCTCTTATTGCAGGGATTTATGATGCACAGCAGGGTGAAGTGCTTCTTGACGGTGTGAATATAAAAGACGTTGCACATTCAAGCCTCGCCCATTCAGTTGGTATGAGCCTTCAGAAGACCAGGCTGTTCAAGGGTACTCTTAAGGATAATATCACGCTCGGAAGAGAAGCTCTTACTGATGAGGATATTAATACAGCCTGTAAAGTTTCCTGCAGCGACGATGTTGTTGCTTCCAAGAATGAAGGACTGGATTATGTGATCTCAGACGGCGGAGCCGGGCTCTCTGGCGGTCAGAAACAGAGAATTGGAATCGCAAGAGCTTTGGCCGGCAATCCCGGACTTGTTATCCTTGATGATTCAACTTCCGCTTTGGACTGGGGAACAGAGAAAAAACTTCTTAATAATCTTAACTCCATATCCGTTAAACCGACTGTCATTCTTATATCTCAGAAGGTCAGGACATGTATGAACTGTGACAGGATCGTTTTGATGGACGACAGCAGGATAGAAGCAATAGCACCTCACGATGAACTCCTTAAGATCTCTGAGAATTACCGTTATATGAATTCTCTTCAGATGAAGGGAGGCGCATCATGAACAAAAAGAATGTTAAGCGTCTTTTATCGTATCTGAAGGGTTCGACCGGACTTGTGGTTCTGTCTGTACTTATCGGTATTCTTTTCGGTTCGGCAACTGTTGCGATTCCGTATTTTGCCGGCAGAGCGATAGATAACCTTGGAGATATAGATGCCCTCCTTAAACTTGTGACAAATATTGTCGTGCTTATTATCATTGCGGCTGTTCTGCAGTTTGCTCTGATAAAGATGAATAACAGGATAGCATTCTCAATAGGTTTACGTCTTCGTAATGCCGCGTATGCGAAAATGCACCGGGTAAAGATGTCTTACATTGACAAAACCTCAGCAGGAAGCTTGCAGAGCCTTATCATAAGCGATGTTGAGACTGTCTCGGACGGCATGCTGCTGTTCCTGAACCAGTTTGCTTCAGGTCTTGCAACTATAGTTATCACTCTTGCGGTAATGTTCTATATCAACTGGAAGATATCCCTCATCGTAGTGGTATTTACGCCTGTGTCGATTGCAGTTGCTTCTTTTATCGCGAAAGGTTCATACAATTCTTTTGCAAAACAGTCAGAAATTAGGAGCAAACAGACATCTTTTGTTGCCGAATCAGTTAATAACTTCAGGGAATGCAAACTTTATAACGTTACTGATATAAGGATAAAAGGTTTTGATGAGATCAACGGTCAGTACCAGAAGACGGCGACCAAAGCTACATTTTTATCTTCAATAAGCAATCCTTCTTCGAGATTTGTAAATGCACTTATCTATGCCGGAGTGGTATTTACCGGTTGTATAGCAGGAATAGGCGGCACAATAACCGTTGGTTGTCTGATGTCCCTCTTGGCTTATGCAAATCAGTTTATGAAGCCTTTCAATGATCTGTCGGCAGTCTATACAGAGCTGTCTGACAGTTTTGCCTGCCTCAACAGGATTTTCGCGCATCTTGACAGTCCTGAGATTCCGTTAGATAAAACACCTGAAGAACTGCCTGACAAACATGTTCAGTTCGATATAGAGTTCAAAAATGTCAGTTTCTCTTATGTTGAGGGCAGACAGGTTCTTAAGGACATCTCTTTCAAGGTAGGAAAGGGTGAATCCTTTGCTATCGCAGGACCGACCGGATGCGGAAAAACAACTTTGATCAATCTTCTTATGCGTTATTATGAGCCTGATTCAGGAGATATTCTGATAAACGGAAGATCCATCAAAGAGATTCCAAGATCCGAACTCAGGCACTATATCGGCTTTGTAACCCAGGATACATGGCTTTCAGATGATACCGTTATGGAGAATATCAGGTTCTCAGGTGCACATATTACTGATGAGAAGGTTTTCGAGGCTTGTGCAAAGAGCGGGTGCGATTCATTTATACGTAAACTTCCAAAGCGGTATAATGAGCAGATAGAAAATGAGAGGGATGACATATCCGAAGGACAGAAGCAGTTACTTACGATAGCAAGGGCAATGGCTTCTGATCCCGCGATTATGATCCTCGATGAAGCAACTTCGTCTGTTGACGTTGTTACAGAAGACCGAATTCAGAAGGCTATAAGAGAACTTCTGAACGGCAGGACAAGTATTATTATTGCGCACAGGCTCTCGCAGATAACGAGCTGTGACAAGATCGTCGTTATCGACGGCGGCAAGGTCTCAGAGATCGGATCTCACGATGAGCTTATCGCAAACGGCGGATTCTACAGCAGGCTATATGCCTCGTACATATCCGGATAAGGAGGAACTATGGGTAACTACAAACTCGATGAGTTCAGGAAATATATAAAGGGCAGGAAAGCTGCCGTTATAGGTATCGGAATATCCAATACCCCGTTGATCAAATGGCTTGTATCGTTGGAATGTAACGTTACAGCCTGCGATAAGCTTACTGAGGAAGATCCGGTCTTACGGAAGAATATTGAAGCTTTAAAAGAGATATCTCCTGATATCAAATGGTCTTTGGGTGAATCTTACCTTACGCATCTTAGAGACGATCATTATGATATCGTTTTCAAGACTCCGAAGATGAGGTTTGAGACTCCTGAACTTCAGGCATTGAAAGACATGGGATCCATCCTGACAACAGAAATGGAACTC
Source organism: Saccharofermentans sp. (assembly GCA_024683485.1). Classification (GTDB taxonomy): domain Bacteria; phylum Bacillota; class Clostridia; order Saccharofermentanales; family Saccharofermentanaceae; genus Saccharofermentans. The sequence goes on from JAIKYD010000077.1 coordinate 24,321, forward strand.
TTTATGAATCTTTGTCCTGCTGAGATCTTTGCGATTACGGGTTCGGACGGAAAGACGACAACGACCACGCTTACTGCCGAGATCCTGAAGCAGGCCGGATACAAGGTCTGGATTGGCGGTAATATCGGAACACCGCTCCTTGACAGGATAGCCGAGATCGGGCCTGATGATAAAGTCGTATTGGAACTGTCCTCTTTCCAGCTCCTCGGCATGAATACACCGGCAGATGTTGCTATTGTTACCAATATTACGCCGAATCATTTAGATTTCCATAAGGATTACGATGAGTATATCCAGGCAAAGATTAATGCTTTCAGGAATCAGGGCCCTGTTGGCAAGGTTATCCTTAATGCCTGTTGTGATCTTACTTTTGAGATGAAAGATATTGCACGCGGCAGAGTTAAGCTTTTCTCGGCCAATAAAGGCAAAGTCATGAGAACTGATTCTCCTCTGTATCCTAGAGCATATACCGAGGACGGACGGCTTGTTTATGAGGAAAACGGTGACAGATATGACATCTGCGGAACGGATGAGATATTCATTCCCGGAGTTCATAATGTTGAGAACTTCCTTGCTGCAACTTGTGCAGTTATCGATTATGTAAAGCCTGAAGACATAGCTTATGTTGCTAAGAATTTTAAGGGTGTTCCGCACAGGATCGAGTTCATCAGGGAACTCGACGGCGTAAGGTGGTATAACTCATCAATAGATACATCGCCCAACCGTTCGCTTAATACCATGAATGCGCTTGCCGCCCGTAATGAGAAGGGTGTGCTCATCTGTGGAGGTGCAGACAAGAAATGCCTCTACAGCAAGCTCGGCGATGCAATTCTTAATGTATGCGACAGGATAATAATCTATGGATCCAATGCCGATCTTGTTTCCGATATAATTGCCAAGGAAGCTCACGGCCGCCAATACGAGATCTACAGGATCCCTGATAAGGAAGGCGATGTTTACGAGTTCCCGAAGACCAGGGACAATGTTGTCAACGCTTACAAAGAAGCAATCAATAAAGCAAGAGAGTGGGCAAAACCGGGAGAGATTGTTATTATGTCTTCGATTGGCACGTCCTATGATCATTTCAGGCACTTTGAGCATAGAGGAGATATGTTCAGAGACCTCGTAAACGGACTTGAATAAGTTATAAGCTTCAGGGTGGAGGAAAGTTTATGGCTGACATGAATTACCGCAGATATAAGGCTCATCCGACAGTTGATCTGCCGGACCGCAAGTGGCCAGGGCAACAGATAACCAAAGCACCGGTCTGGTGTTCTGTTGACTTAAGAGACGGTAATCAGGCTTTGGAAGTTCCTATGACGCTTGAACAGAAGGTTGAATTCTTCGAATACCTCTGTTCTGTTGGATTTAAGGAGATCGAGATCGGTTTTCCGGCTGCTTCAGAGACAGACTACAACTTCTGCAGGTATCTTATCGACAATGATCTTATCCCTGAAGATGTTGCCATCCAGGTTCTGACGCAGTCCAGGAGCCATATAATCGATAAGACGATTGAGGCTGTAAAAGGCGCTCCTTCCGTTATAATCCATCTCTACAATGCGACAAGTACTCTTCACAGGGATGTTGTGTTTAATTTCTCGTGCGACGAATGTATCGATCTTGCTGTTGAAGGCGCGAAAATGATCATTGACAGGATAAACGCTGACAAGAGCGGCACAAAATTCAGACTCGAGTATTCTCCTGAGGCATTCTCGGATACTGAACTTGATTTCTCCGTCAAGATCTGTGATTCGGTTCTTGACTGCTGGAAGCCTACACCCGATAACAAGGTTATAATCAATCTTCCTGAGACCGTTGAATATCAGACCGCTAATGTTTATGCGGACCAGATCGAATATTTCTGCCGGAATACAAGGTGGAGAGACTCTATTATCGTATCTTTGCATACGCATAATGACAGAGGAACTGCAGTGGCCACTTCCGAGTTTGGTCTTATGGCCGGTGCGGACAGGGTTGAAGGGACACTTTTCGGAAACGGCGAAAGAACCGGAAACGTTGATATCATTACCCTTGCGATAAATATGATGATGCTCGGTATCGATCCGGGACTGGATTTCTCGAACATTAACAAGACTATTGATGTATATGAGGAATTGACCGGAATGAAGGTTGAACCGAGACATCCCTGGTCCGGAAAACTTGTATTTACAGCATTCTCCGGATCGCATCAGGATGCTATCAATAAAGGCAGAAAGAAAATGGAGGAGCGGGGAGAGACTATCTGGGCTGTTCCGTATCTTCCCATCGATCCGAAAGATGTCGGCAGGGAATATGAACCTATTATCCGTATCAATTCGCAGTCCGGCAGAGGCGGAATCGCTTATGTTATGGAGACCTACTTTGGTGTTCAGCTTCCTAAACGGTTCCAGCGTGATTTCCTCCCGGTTGTTAAGGCTGCAACTGAGGAGAATGGTACGGAGAACGAGCTCATGCCCCAGCAGATATTCGACCTCTTCGATGATAAGTTCATCAATGTTCTTGAGCCATACGGCCTTAAGAACTTTTCCGAACAGCAGGACAGCGATCAGGTATCCACTGTTGAAGCTCTTATTACCGATCACGGCAGGGAAGTTACCATTAAGGGCATGGGTAACGGTCTTCTCGATGCTTTTGTCAGTGCATTCACCCAATATACCGGTGTCGATTTTTCGATCTCGAATTATTCAGAGCACGCTATGAAGTCAGGTTCTGACTCTGCGGCTATTACATATATTGAGATCACTAACAAAGCCAATAAACAGACATATATCGGTGCCGGAGTATCGAGTTCTGTCACGAAATCATCCGTCCGTGCCGTTGTTTGTGCATTTAACAGGATGATAAGTGTGTTATGATTACTCTCGCATGTATTGATATAAATTTGCCGTATCAGTACAAAAGCGGGTTATAAAGGAGTATTGAAAAAGTGTTTTGGGATTATCTTGTAGCTTTTATTTTCGGTATTGTTGAAGGAGTCACAGAATGGCTTCCTGTAAGCTCGACCGGACATATGATCATATTGAATGAGTTCTTGAAGCTTAATGTATCACCTGAGTTTTACGATCTTTACCTTGTAGTAATCCAGCTTGGCGCGATAATGGCCGTTATCGTCATATTCTGGAAGGATATCTGGCCGTTTGGTCTTAAGAATAATGAACATCCTTTTGCCAAGGAAGGTATTGGCAGATACATAATGAAGGATAAGATCTTCATGTGGCTCAAGATCTGCGTTGCATGTATTCCCGCGATCATTGTAGGTGTTCCTTTCGATGACTGGCTCGATGAGCATCTGTATAATTATGTCGTTGTTGCTATTGCATTGATAATCTTCGGTGTTGCTTTTATCGTTGTTGAGCACATTATGAAGAACAAGACACCTGTAGTAAAGACAGTTAACCAGCTCAATTGGGGCCATGCCATTGTAATCGGTTTTTTCCAGCTCCTTGCTGCTATATTCCCAGGAGCTTCGAGATCAGGTTCAATCATCGTCGGTTCGATCGCAATAGGAATAAAGAGGGAAGCAGCTGCAAAATTCGCTTTCTTCCTTGCTATTCCTGTTATGTTCGGTGCAAGTCTTCTTAAGATCCTTAAGTATGACGGTGATGTATCAGGTTACGAGATCGGTCTTCTTGTAGTCGGTATGGTTACAGCATTTGGTGTCAGCCTTCTTATCATCAACAGGCTTATGGCTTTCATCAGAAAGCACTCATTTACAGTATTCGGCTGGTACCGTATCGCACTTGGCGTTCTCGTGCTCATTCTTGGTGCGGTTGGTGTTATCGGCGGTAGCGGTGCAATTGCTGGGGCAGCCTGATCTTCTTTTTGAAGAAATAATTACGAAACCAGAGGTTGCATAGTCTCCAACCGTGTTTGCAAACTCATTTGCATTCCAATTCCACTGCAAAACACTATCCGGAAAACTATTATAGTTTGTCGCATTTCTCAGAAAAGTACGGCAAACTATAATATTGTACGTTTGTATAAGTACGATTGCCCTAAACCTCTTATATTTTTAATAAGTATATTAGCCCGTTTATGCTATAATCCATACTGATTTATTATGCGGACAGGAGTAGTTAATTGCGCAAATACATATACAACAGCCGTGATGTAGCGGCTTACTTCAAATATTTCTCGGTTCCGAGCTACCTTGAAGTTTCATATATGCAATATATCTTTAATCTCGGGAATAAGGTTCTGGCTGAGCCTTTGACGCGTGATTTTGAGGCTTTCAAGAAGGAAGTTTACAGGGAACTGTATTTCCTGTGGGCTAATGGTTTTGAGAATGAGAAGGCTGATATCTCTAAGATGACCACTGAAGGCGAGCTTACCTTGATATGTGACCAGGAATGCATATGTCTTGAGTCATATATGAAGCTTATCTGCCTTCACCTGATATTCTCAAGCAATCTCCCGTATATCACTCTTAACTTTACCGGGCTTATGACACAACTGGGTATAAAGTGCGGGGTGGAGCTTTATGAGGAGAACTGCAGAAAGGTATGTGAATCCCTGCAGCTTGAGGTAAAAGACTCGTTTGGCAAGCCTTTCGATCTTACATTGGGCATTCCTGATGAATTGTTGAGGGTATCCCTGAGTACGGAATTCAAGCAAAGCCTTGATACGAGGAATTTTAAAGAGACATTAAGGAATGAACAGATGAACTGGCTTAAAGACTTAAAGGACAAGTCGTTCAAGCTTTTCGGTTCGATTCCTGCGCGTAAGAAGACAACAAAGAGCCGTTCTTCCGGCTCTGCCAATAAGAACCACATGAATTCGGGTAATAGTGTGGTCGTTAGCAAGGCGCAGCCTAAGGGCACGCCTGATACAAGAAGATAAAAACTTGGAGGTCAAGTGATGGAAAAGGTATACAAGCTCGGTCTTGATATCGGATCTACAACTATTAAAGTGGTCCTTCTCGATGGAGAGAAGATCATTCACAGCGATTATCAGAGACATCATTCAGACGTGTCGGGACTTTTGAATGAGCTGTTCGAAGATCTGAACAATAAATTTCCGGGAATCAATGTTGATGTTGTTATCACCGGTTCAGGTGGACTTTCTGTTGCCAACTGGCTCGGATTCAAATTTACACAGGAAGTAATGGCTGAGACTCAGGCCATAAAGACTTATCATCCTGAGACTGATGTAATTATTGAACTTGGCGGTGAGGATGCCAAGATCACTTATATGCATCCTGTTCTTGAGCAGCGTATGAACGGCACATGTGCCGGGGGTACGGGTTCATTTATCGATCAGATGGCATCACTCCTTCAGACTGATGCTGACGGACTGAATAATTTCGCAAAGGATTACAGATCACTTTACACTATAGCGAGCCGCTGCGGAGTGTTTGCCAAATCAGACCTGCAGCCGCTTATTAATGAAGGTGCGGCAAAAGAAGACCTTGCCGCTTCCATCTATCAGTCGGTTGTAAATCAGACTATTTCTGGCCTTGCATGCGGAAGACCTATCAAGGGTAATGTCACTTTCCTTGGCGGTCCTTTATTCTTCAATTCCGAGCTTCGAAATGCTTTCGAGCGCACGCTGAAAGATAAAGTTGATTCATTCTGGATGCCTGAGGAAGCACAGATATATGTTGCTTTGGGTGCGGCTTTGTCCGCTGACGGCAAGAATCCTGTCAATCTTTCCGACCTGTTGGTAAAACTTAAGAACAGGGAAGGTTTTGTTCCGGACATCATCAGGATCGATCCGATATTTAAGAGCAAAGAAGACAAGGAAGCCTTTGACAAGCGTCATGAGAAAGATCAGATTCCTGTTCTTGATATCAAGGATCAGCATGGCGCTCTATATCTTGGCGTCGATGCAGGATCTACCACGACTAAGGCCGTTGTTATCAATAAAGACGGTGATCTCGTCTATACATACTACGCTTCCAATAAGGGCAACCCGGTCATGAGCGCTGTTACTATCATGAAGGATATCTATTCCAAGATTCCTGATGACTGTTTTATTGCCCATTCCTGCGTTACAGGATATGGAGAGAACATAATCAAAGCTGCGCTTAATATCGATATCGGTGAGATCGAGACCATGGCTCATTTCCAGTCAGCCAAGTTCTTCTGTCCTGATGTTGACTTCATAATCGATATCGGCGGTCAGGATATGAAGTGCATGAAGATCAGGAACGGCGTTATCGATTCCATCATGCTCAATGAGGCATGCTCTTCGGGATGCGGTTCGTTTATACAGACATTTGCCCAGACATTGGGACTTACAACGCCAGAATTTGCTGAAGCAGCCTTGTCTTCCACCAAGCCTGTCGATCTCGGAACGCGCTGCACCGTGTTTATGAATTCCAAGGTAAAGCAGGCACAGAAGGAGGGTGCGTCCGTAGGTGATATCTCGGCAGGTCTTTCTTATTCTGTAGTTCGAAATGCTCTTTATAAAGTAATTAAGATCCGTGATACAGAGCAGCTTGGCAAGAATATCGTAGTTCAGGGCGGAACTTTCCTAAACGATGCTATCCTCAGATGCTTTGAGCTTGTGTCGGGAAGAGATGTTATAAGACCAAACGTCGCAGGACTTATGGGAGCGTTCGGTGCTGCTCTAATTGCGCGCAAAAGATATAAGGAAGGAACAAAGTCTGCTGTTCTTGCCAAAGATGAGCTTGATTCATTCTCAATGGATACAGAGAATACCCAGTGTCAGGGATGTACGAATCACTGCAGGCTCACCATTGCGACATTCTCGAACGGTACAAAGTTCGTATCTGGCAACCGCTGCGAGAGAGGAGAGGACCTGGCTCTTGACCGTGAACCTGTCAACGATAAGAAGAAACTTCCGAATCTTTTCGAATATAAATACTCAAGGACTTTCAGTTACTATAAGCCGTTAAAGATCGAAGATGCTCCCAGAGGTGAGATCGGTATTCCGAGAGTTCTAAACCAGTATGAGAATTATCCTTTTTGGTTCACTGTTCTTACAAAACTCGGTTTCAGGGTGCTTGTTTCAGCGAGATCCTCACATAAGATCTATGAGAGCGGAATGGAAACTATCCCTTCTGAGTCAGTCTGCTATCCGGCAAAACTTGCGCACGGTCATATCGAGAACCTGATAGACAGAGGTATTACAACGATCTTCTATCCTGATGTTCCGTATGAGAATATCGAAAATGATAATTCCAATAACCACTATAACTGTCCTATCGTATGCTCCTATCCTGAAGTAATACGCAATAATGTTGAGAATCTTATCGAGAAGAATATCAAGTATCTTAATCCTTTCATGCCACTCGATAATCTTGATAATGTTGCTCTTCATCTTACTGAGTGTTTCGATTATCTTGGAGTATCCGCCGAAGAGGCAAAACAGGCTGTTGAGGCAGGTGCTGAAGAATACTTCAAGTACAAGGAAGATATCAGGAACAAGGGTGTTGAGATCCTTAAGGAAATGGAAGAGAAGGGTCTCAAAGGAATCGTTCTTGCCGGAAGACCTTACCACTGCGATCCCGAGATCAATCACGGAATCCCGCAGATGATCAATTCTCTAGGTCTTGCTGTTCTCACGGAAGATGCAGTTGCTAAGCCCGGTGTCTTAAAGCGTCCGATCAGAGTTATCGATCAGTGGATGTATCATACAAGACTTTATGAGGCAGCTGCCTTTGTAATAACAAGACCTGATCTTGAACTCGTACAGCTCACGAGCTTTGGTTGCGGTCTTGATGCTGTCACATCAGATCAGGTTCAGGAGATACTTGAATCTTCAGGCAAACTCTACACACTTCTTAAGATCGATGAAGTCAGCAATCTCGGTGCGGCAAGGATAAGAATGAGATCCCTTGTTGTTGCAATGAATGAGCGTTTGGAACTTGAAGCCAAAGGTCAGGCCATAAAGCCCGCTTCAGATTCAGACGAAGCTCCTTATATCGTTAAGAGAGTTGAGTTTACAAAGGAACATAAGAAGAACCATACTATCCTGGCGCCTCAGATGGCTCCTATTCAGTTCGAGTTTGTTGAATCCGTATTCCATAAGCACGGATATAAACTTAAGCTTCTCAAACAGGCCACAAGAGAAGATATTGAATGCGGTCTTAAGTATGTAAACAACGATGCATGTTTCCCGACACTTATCGTTGTCGGTCAGATGATCAATGCGATATTGAAAGGCGACCTCGATCCTGACAACACTACGCTTGCCATTACACAGACAGGTGGTGGATGCCGTGCCACAAATTACGTTGCTTTCCTCAGAAAAGCGCTTAAAGAAGCCGGTTATCCTCAGATCCCTGTTATCACGATCTCTGCTCAGAGATTCGAGAAAAATGAGGGCTTTGAATATACTGTATCATTCCTGCTTGATGCGATAAAAGCTCTATGTGCAGGTGATATGGTATCAACATTGCTCTTAAGAGTTAGACCTTATGAGAAGGTCCCCGGTTCTGCCAATGCTCTTTATTCATACATCAACCGGATCGGACGAAAACTCTTTAATCCCAAGCTTTTGAATCATGAACTTACCGAAGGCTATGACATTATGATGCCTAACAGTTATTTCTCCAAGACTATCGAGGAGAAGAAGGCTATAAGAGATTGTCTTGCCCAGATCGGAGTTGATTTTGATAATCCTCCGGTCATTACCAAATATAAGGAATTCGTCAAGTTTGCAGTATCCAAGTTCGATGCTCTGCCTCTTGCAGATATTCCCAGAAAACCGAGAGTAGGACTTGTAGGTGAGATCCTGGTTAAGTTCCAGCCTGACGCAAACAACAATGCTATCGATGTCATCGAAGCTGAAGGCTGTGAAGCCGTATTGCCCGGTGTCCTCGATTTCTTCCTGTACTGCGCTTACAATCCGCTCTGGCAGGCCCAGAATCTTGGAAAGAGCAAGAAGACAGGCTATCTCATGAAGACCGCCATCAGATTCCTTGAATCTTTGCGTAAACCTATCAATAAGGAATTTGCCAAGACCAACGGCAAGTTCATGCTAACAGAAAGGATCCAGGAACTTGCTGAGAAGTCTTCTACAGTATTAAGCTGCGGCAACTCCTGTGGTGAGGGCTGGTTCCTTACTGCCGAGATGATCGAACTTATTCAGGATGGTGTTCCTAATATCATCTGCGCACAGCCGTTTGCATGTCTTCCAAACCATGTTACCGGTAAAGGAATGATCAAAGAGTTAAGAAGACAGTATCCCACTTCGAATATCGTTCCTATCGACTATGACCCGGGTGCTTCCGAAGCTAATCAGCTCAACAGGATCAAACTTATGATCAGCACAGCACGTGCCGTAAGGGAACAGGAGATCGAAGAAGAGAAGAAAAAGTCTGAGGCAGGCGTATGAGTACACTCCTTCTTGTTGACGGCAATTCAATAATTAACAGGGCTTACTATGCTGTTATCGGCAGAGCGCCCATGACTGCTCCTGACGGTACACCCACAGGTGCCGTAAACGGATTCTTTAATTCGGTTCTCGGAGTAATGAAGGAATATGAGCCTGATCATATGTGCGTGCTTTTTGACAGGAGAGAGCCGACATTCAGGCACAAGATGAGTTCCGAATATAAGGCGAACCGCAAGGGAATGCCAGATGATATGGCTGCCCAGATGCCTGTCGTTAAGAACCTTCTTGATCTGTACGGAATAAGACGCATGGAACTTGCAGGTTACGAGGCTGACGACCTGATCGGAACGTTGTCCAGGCAGGGCGAAGAGCAGGGAATGAATGTTTATATCTTCAGCGGTGATCATGATGATTTCCAGCTGATCTCTGATAAGGTCTCTGTCATCATGCCACAGTCCGGCAAGGGAAAGGAACCGAGAGTCCTATTTGACCGCAAAATGTTTGAAGAGACATACGGTGTAAAACCGGAAGTGTTCGTACAGGTTAAAGCTCTGATGGGTGATAATTCAGACAACATCAAGGGTGTTGAGAAAGTAGGCGAGAAGACTGCTTTTAAGCTTATTGCCGATTACGGATCCTGTGACGGTGTCTATGAGAACGCAGACAAACTGTCTCCCGCGTTAAGCGAGAGGATAAAATCATCCCGCGAACTGCTTGACCTTAATATCAAGCTCTGCACGATCGACAGGCATAGTCCTGTTGAATTTGAAGCTAAAGATGCTGTATATCCGTCTGATACCAGAGATCTGTCTGCTATGTCAGGTGCTTTAGGACGCCTTGCATTGAGATCGCTTCTTAAGAAACTTGATCTTGAGAATGTTAAACCTTCCGGTTTTGAACCTGTGGAAGATGTTGATGATTTTATAAAAGGAATATCCACGGAGGTCAGCGAAGTTCTTAAGGCCGGAATAACTATCAGGAATGAAGTTCCTTCTTTTGTTGATTTCGGTGAGCTTAACTGTGGCATAGATTTTGTTGATATGCCTTCGGGAAATATAGTCTTATTGCTCGACTGGTCAGTCAAGACAGCATTCTTATTAACTCCTGAGGAATTCAACAATTTAAGTTCCGGTAAAGAGGTTTTTCCTGTTTCTTACAGTTATAAGGACAGATCGAAATTTATAAAGCAGCCGCTTGTTTCGGTTAAGTCGGTATTCGACTGCGAGATTGCAGGTTATGTGCTGAATATACTTTCGGGCAAGCCGGATCTTCAAAGGCTCTACGAGAGTGTTATAAAGACAGCGTATCCTGTTGAAGAGAAGAAAGCGGATTATCAGCAGCTCTCGATCTTTGATGCACCTGTAGCTGATGACGGATCATCCAAAGCTGAGGAATGTGCTGAGAAGCTTTTGACAGTAATGGCAATTGCAAAAGTAATGTCGCGGGATATAGAGAAAGATCAGGAACTTAAGAAACTCTTATATGATATTGAATTCCCGCTTGTTATTACGCTTGATAAGATCGAGCGCAACGGAATGCATGTGTCTGGTGAGAAGTTATCTGAACTTCATAGCGAATATACTAAACGGCTGGAGGATATCGGGGCTAGGGTTTTCGATATATGCGGAAAAGAATTCAACATACTGTCAACCAAACAGCTTGCTGAAGTACTGTACGGGGAGAAGTATCTTGGACTTCCTTCCGGCAAGAAGGGTAAGAGCGGTGAGTTCTCGACCGGAATAGATGAGCTTAACAGATTAAGACATATGTCTCCGGCAATCGATTACATAATCAAATACCGTGAGTTATCAAAGCTTGATTCCACATATGCTTTGGGACTTGCCAGGGCGATCAGCAGTGATTCGCGCATTCACACGACTTTTACCCAGGCAATGACCAATACCGGAAGACTCTCATCAACTGAACCGAATCTTCAGAATATTCCTGTAAGGACTGATGAAGGTTCGCGCCTCCGTGAAGCTTTTACTGCCGAAGAGGGCAAGATACTGGTTGATGCGGACTATTCCCAGATAGAGTTAAGGCTTCTTGCCGCATTAAGCGGTGATGAGGTAATGTGTTCCGCTTTCCTTGATGGCGGGGATATACACAAAAGGACTGCAGCCAAGGTTTATGGTGTATCTGAAGAGATGGTTACTCATAAGATGCGCGCTGCAGCTAAAACCGTTAACTTCAGTATCATCTATGGTATCTCTGATTACGGATTGGCACTGGATCTCGGCATCGGATACAAGGAAGCCGCTGAACTGATAAAAGAATACGGAGTTCAGTTCCCGGGTGTAACTTCTTATCTTGAGAAACTACGAAAGACCGGTGAAGAAAATGGTTTTGCAGTTACGATGTACGGAAGAAAACGTATCCTGAACGAACTAAAGAGCCAGAACAGGAATATCAGGAATTTTGGATACAGAGTGGCAATGAATACACCTATTCAGGGCACAGCTGCTGACATTATCAAGATTGCAATGAACCGCGTAAGCAAGGCTTTGGAGGAGAAACTTCCTTCAGCAAAGCTTGTTATGCAGGTACACGATGAACTTATCTGTGAATGTGATATAGACGATAAAGACCTGTGCGCATCTATACTTAAGAGTGAGATGGAAGCGGCCGCCTCATTAAGTGTTCCGCTGCTCGCAGAGGTCGGATTCGGAAAGGACTGGCTGGAAGCTAAATAATGTTTATATTGGGAATTACAGGCGGAATAGGAAGCGGTAAGAGTACTGTCAGCGGTATTCTTGCTGATAAAGGCCTTCTTGTACTTGATGCTGATGAGATATCGAGAGCTGTAACAGGTCCGGGCGGGAGGGCTATGCCTGAGATAGCTGCTGTGTTCGGAAATAAAGTCGTTACTGCCAACGGTGCTCTTAACAGGCGTGTCATGTCTGACATTGCGTTTGGTGATAAGAAGAAACTTGATGATCTGAGCACGATCATTCACAGACATGTTTTCGAGCAGATGGAAGAGTCTTTGGCTAAAGAGAAGGAGAAGGGCTCGAAGTGCGTTGTTCTTGATGTGCCGATTCCTGTGAATAAATTCCGTGAAATGTGCGATCAGATATGGGTCGTCACCTGTGATAAAGATGTCCGTCTCGCAAGACTGCAGAAACGCGGAATGGATAAAGAGGAAGCTGAGAGAAGGATCGCTGTGCAGATGACTGATGATGAGTATTGTGAACTCGGTGATCATTCGATAGACAATTCCTGGGATCTTGAGGGTCTTAAGGAAAAGGTCGAAGTTCTTATCAGAGAACAGCTTCACGAGAGAGGTATCAGGATATGAACATTGCTGCAGTGATAACAGCATCTGTGTTTCTGATCCTGTCGGTCGCTGTTTTGATATATCTCTTTGTTGGCAACAGCTCTTTTGCAAAGGGTAAGTATAAGATGTTTTACCGCGCCTGCTGCGGAGTTTATGTATCAGGAACTGTTCTGATCCTGCTGTTTGCCTGTGTTTTGAAGAATATACCTGTTCTTTTTGTAGTAGTCTCAAACATTGCTGTCTTGTGTGTGTTTGTTTTTACGGCAGTGCTTGTGTTTTTCATGACCAGATCTATTGTTGAGACTGCTGCAAAGGCACAAACTATTAATGAATCTAAAGATCAATTAAAGAATGAAGAATCCGGGAATAAAGAAGATAAATAAAGATAAGAAAGACAAGAAAGGTTCCAGGATCCTTTTTAAGATATTTCTATTATTGTCGATGCTCTTTTTCCTGGGCGTTCTTATTTTGGGATTTATGAACGGGCATGTGATAAAGAGTTCTGGAAGTGATGTTTATTCACTTAATGATTTTGTGGCTGGTGAAGTGTCATCTGTTGCACATTATGATGCCGTTATCGTTCTAGGATGTGCTGTGTGGGATAATACGGCCAGCCCGATGCTTGCTGACAGACTCCGTACAGCTGCTTCAGTTTATAAGACAGGCTGCGCGGATTATGTCCTGGTAACAGGAGACAGTCTGGAACCGTGGAAATACGATGAGACCGGAGTTATGAGAGAATTCCTGATCCGCGAGGGTGTTCCTTCAGAATCTATTGTCTGTGATCCGTTGGGTCTGTCAACATATGAATCAATGATGAGGGCAGTAAAGGAATTTGGTATTTGCAGTGCTGTAGTTGTAACCACAGGATTTCATTGTGCAAGATCAGTTTATGACAGTCAGATGTTTGGAATAAACTCTGTTGGTGTTGAAGCAATTAATTCCGGATATGTTATAAGGCAGTATAATTATTACAGAGAATTTGTTGCACGTGGCAAGGATTTTGTTTTTACTTTGATCAAACCGGGATTTAAGGATTAGAGGTTTTGATATGGATCCTAAGAAAATCAGGAGATTGCCTTTATATATTGGCGGGTTGTTTACAGTTATAACCGGTATTTTCCTGTTTTTGTGTCCTGAGATAACTTCCGGTGTAATTGGTATTCTTTTGGGAGTTGTTTTGTTTGTTTCAGGAATATCAGAATTTACCGGGGATATTATTTCGAGCAGACAAAAGAATGATGAAGGTAATGCTTATAAGATCTGTTCTGAGATCGGGCTTGTATATTCTCTCGTCATTATGGTCTGCGGTCTGTTTCTGATTCTCAAACATGATTCAGTATTGATGGTGCTGCCTTCTGTTACCGGATTGTTTATTCTTAGTTGCGGAATTGTCAGGCTAAGGCAGGCAATGCTCATGTTCAAGAAAAAAGACAGCTTCAGCCTTGCTGTAACAGGACTTGCTGTCTTTCTTGTTATTTCCGGAATCGTGTTTCTGACTGAAGCATTCAGCGGTACCCGCGATACTATCGTGTTTACCGGGATAGCTCTTGTTATAAGCGGACTTGAATCGTGCCTGCTTGGTTCAGACAAATAAAGCCTGAGCAATTCACGGGTTGCGGTTATAGAGATATCAGACGTTGAATCTGAATACTACGACATCGCCGTCTTTCATGACATATTCTTTGCCTTCAGATCTAACAAGACCTTTCTCTTTTGCGGCATTATATGATCCGCAGTTTATAAGATCATCATAGGCGACGACTTCTGCTCTGATAAATCCTCTCTCAAAATCAGAATGGATCTTTCCTGCAGCCTGGGGAGCTTTGGTTCCTTTCTTTATCGTCCATGCGCGGACTTCCTTGGGACCTGCAGTAAGGAAAGAGATAAGTCCGAGGAGGGTATAGGAAGCATTGATCATCTTATCAAGACCGGCACTCTCGATTCCTAAGTCTTCAAGGAACAGTTCGCGGTCCTCAGGGGAAAGCTCGCCCAATTCCTCTTCAATTTTGGCTGAGATAACAACGACACCTGAACCTTCTTTGTCGGCGATCTCTTTGACAGTGTTGACGTAAGGAACATCATCTTTCTTGATATCTCCCTCTGCAATGTTAGCGCAGTAAAGAACCGGCTTCATTGAAATCAGCTGAAGATCTTTTGTGAATTCCTGTTCGTCTTCCTCGAAAGAAAGCGTTCTTGCAGATTTACCTTCTGCGAGACAGTCATAGATCTTCTCATAAACGGCAAGTTCTTTGGCAAATGCTTTGTCTCCACCTTTCATCATTTTCTTGGTGCGGTCGATACGCTTTTCCATGATCTCAAGATCTGAGAGGATAAGTTCAACGTCGATCGTGGCAATATCGCCGGCAGGATCTGCGTGACCGTTAACATGTATGACATCAGGGTCATCGAAGCATCTTACAACGTGAACAATAGCATCGCATTCTCTAATGTTAGAGAGGAATTTGTTGCCGAGGCCTTCGCCTTTGGAAGCACCGGCTACAAGTCCTGCTATATCTACGAATTCAACTACAGCCGGGGTGTATTTCTCTGGATTATAGATCTCTGCAAGTTTATCGAGTCTCTTGTCAGGAACTGAGACAACGCCAACATTAGGTTCAATGGTGCAGAAAGGATAATTGGCTGCTTCCGCACCTGCTCTTGTGATCGCATTGAAAAGTGTGCTCTTGCCTACATTAGGAAGTCCAACGATACCAAGCTTCATATATATACCTCATTAAGTGTTTTTTTGCTTCATAATTGTAGCACATTAGACCATGATACTTTGTTGGTTCTTTGTCGGTATTTCTGTAGAGATTCAAAGGTTATTTGTAGGTTTTCGTAATATTGTGCCGTGTTTTTGTGTTTTTGTCGGAAATCTTGTATGGAAACAGCAAGGATTCCTGCAGGATTTTTGTACTGATAATTCGATTTTCGAAAGAGTATTCTGCATATAAAAGGAGGATACTAATATGGCTTCAAGACCAAATGTTGCAAGGCTTTACTCCTGTTTCGCGACCGGAACAGACTCTACTGTGAGCACGATAGAAGTATCTATCTCGCCGGGCATACCGACTTTCTCCGTTATCGGATTATGCGATTCATCAATCAAAGAATCTCAAGGACGTTTGATTTCAGCTTTTAAGTCTACGGGGTTCAATATGCCAAAGGGACACATAACAATAGGGATAAGTCCTGCATATATGCGGAAGACCGGTTCAGGATTCGATCTTGCTATGGCTTTGGGAATACTGTTTGCCTCTGGCCAGTTATATCTTCCGCCTGATTCGAAGATCTATGCTGAAGGTGAACTGTCATTGGGCGGAGAGGTTAATGGCACACCCGGATCATGTATCAGGCTCAAGACCATTCGGAATATGGATTTCAATTATAAAATCATACCTCAAAATGAAGCCGGGAGTGCCGGTATTGCTGGATTTTCCGGGGTAGGAATACACAGTCTGTCTGATCTGTTCAGTATTTTCGACGGCAATCAATATAAAGAAGAACGGTTTATGTTTGAGGCTGAGAGTGATGAAGATGATCATATCGATATATCAATGCTTAAGGGGCAGGAGAAAGCAAAAAGATCGTTGCTTATAAGTGCTGCCGGTTTCCACAATATACTCCTGATGGGCAGTCCGGGCAGTGGTAAAACGATGGCAGGAAAGATACTGACCGGAATCCTGCCACGACTTGATATGCAAGAGATGTCAGATGTTTATTCTCTTAATGAACTGGTAAAAGGTGAGGCATCAAAGATCTGTTATGACAGACCGGTAAGGATCATCGGACCGAATATTACTGTTGGAAAACTTGTAGGCAATTCTATCACGTTAACTCCGGGAGAGCTCGCGCTTGCAAATCACGGTGTTTTGTTTGCAGATGAACTGCCTCTGTTCAAAAGCGATGTAATTGATTTTTTAAGAGGACCCTTGGAAGAACGCAAAGTCTATCTGATGAGACGTGGAAATCTTTATTCTTTTGAAAGCAATTCAATTTTCCTGGGTACCGGAAACCCATGCAAATGCGGAATGTTATATGAGAAAGGCATCAAGTGCAGATGTTCTGCCGCAGAGATTAGACGTTACTTATCAAAGATAAGCGGTCCGTTTCTTGAACGGATCGATCTTTTCAGTGAGATGAGAATGGTGTCAGGTGATGATATGGCAAGTATTTATATAGATGACAGTAAAGGGGAAAGCCAGGATTACAGAATAACGGTGGAAAGATGCTGGCAGATCGCACATGAGAGATACGGAGAAAATAATCTGAACGGAACTTTCCCTGAAGGTGATTTAAGGGATTCTATGAGGATTCCTGAGAAAGTTATCAGATTTGCTTCGGATCTTTCTGAAAAAGGCTTTTTCTCTGCAAGAGGTTTTACAAGGATACTCAGGGTCGCAAGGACAATAGCTGATATCAATGAGGCTGTTGATGTATCAGAGGGAGATGTTGCTGAAGCAATCCAATATAGACTGAGGGGGTACTAGAAGCGGATATGGAAATAGAAACTAACAGGGATAAAGATTTCTTTTATTCAGCTGTAATGCTCAATACAAAAGTTAATTCCAGAGTTTTAAATGAACTGACTGAACAGAATGTCATTAACAACTATAGAGATCTGTCTGACCGTGAATTGCTTAAGATGATTATTGATAACAAATTCAAACTTGGAAAGGATACTGTTGACAGGATCAAAAACCTTTATGAGTCATATAGAGATGTCGTTAAGACGGTTTTAGGGTATAAGAAGATAGCTGATGTAAACGGGATAGAAGTGATTTCAATACTGGATAGTTGTTATCCTTATAATTGGAAGGTCCAAAACGGTATGCCCAAAGTCTTCTATTCTAAGGGTGATTTCAGTATTCTCGACAGAATGACACTTTCAGGTTCTGTGGCTGTTGTCGGTTCAAGAAATCCAAGCAAATATGCGCTTTATGCCACTGATATGTTCTGTAAAGAATTGGGCAGCAAAGGAGTAACTGTTATATCCGGAATGGCATATGGAACTGACCGTCAGGCGCATATTTCTTCAGTGTTTACAAAAGGCGGAACAATAGCTGTATTGGCTGGTGGAGCAGATAATATCTATCCAATGTCCAATAAAGATATTTATGAACAGATTTGCTGTAACGGGTTGATAGTAACCGAGATGCCTCCAGGACAGTTACCATTGAGGCAATACTTTCCATCACGCAACAGACTGATAGCCGGGCTTTCTGACTGCACGCTTATCATGGAGGCCGGTTCTGTATCAGGAACTCTTCATACAGCTTCTTTTGCAGCCGCACAAGGTAAGGAAGTATTTGTGCTGCCCAATAATATATATTACGAGAATGCCCTTGGAGGTTTAAAACTTCTGGAAGACGGTGGAAATATCTTGCTTAATACTGACAGTGTAATTGACAGCATAGCAAGATCTGTCATGTTCAAACGGATGGATATGGGATGTCCCGGTGAATTGTATTATCAAGAAGCTATAGAGAAAGAATATGGGGAAAGTGCAAATATTGATGCATTAAGGGAATTATCAAGGATAAAACCGGAAGTATTGTCGGATGATAACTGGAAACTCCTTATAAAAGATTCTCTTACTCTTAAACCTCTCTGTGCGGATGAGATCTGTACTGTTACTTCATTGCCTTTTTACCGGGTGTCAAAACTATTGACAGAACTCGAACTTAACGGTACGGTGTGTCAGGAGAAGGGAAAGTACTCGTTGACATTTGTATAATGATGATATATTTTTAATTAAAAATATAGAGGGGTACTTCATGAGCAAAAAACTGGTTATTGTTGAGTCTCCTGCCAAGTCCAAGACGATTGGCAGATATCTTGGCAGCGATTATATCATCTCTGCTTCTTTAGGTCACATAAGGGATCTGCCTTCCGGCAATCTGGGTGTTGATGTTAAGAATAACTTCAAACCTTTATATATTACCATGAAAGGTAAGGAGAAGGTCGTTAGGGACTTGAAACTCATGGCACAGGATGCTGATGAGATACTGCTCGCAACCGACCCTGACCGCGAGGGTGAAGCAATTGCATGGCATTTGGCTAAGGTTCTTAAGATCGATCCGGATTCCAGATGCAGAATAACTTTTAATGAGATTACAAAATCTGCCGTCCAGGAAGCTATTAAGAATCCCAGAACTATTAATATGAATCTTGCAAATGCACAGCAGGCAAGAAGGATCCTTGACAGATTAGTAGGATATGAATTGAGTCCTTTGCTTTGGAAGAAGATCCATAAAGGCCTTTCTGCAGGCCGTGTTCAGTCTGTGGCTACGAAGATCGTTATGGACAGGGATGCCGAGATCGATGCTTTTAAGCCCGAAGAATATTGGCTTATTAAAGCACTTGTAACTCCGGGTAAAAATTCCGACAAGTTCCTTCTCGGGTATTATGGATTTGTTGGCAGTGATGGAAAGGTAAAGAAAGATGATCTTAAGTGTCTTGAAGATGCCCAGGTCGTTCTTGATGCTGTCGGAAGCGGTCCGCTGACTGTAGATTCCATTAAGAAAGGCAAGAAGGATCGCAATCCGTATCCGCCTTTTACCACTTCAACGCTGCAGCAGGAGGCTTCAAAAAGACTTGGTTTCTCATCAAAGAAGACTATGTCCATTGCCCAGCAGCTTTACGAGGGTGTTGAGATTGCTGGCGCAGGTCAGACAGCTCTGGTTTCCTATATCAGAACAGACTCAGTCCGTATATCAGAAGAGGCAGTTGCTGCTGCCAAAGACATCATTAAAGAACGTTTCGGAAGCGAATACTGTTCACCATACAAGAGAGAGTACAAGAATAAGAATTCCGCGCAGGATGCTCATGAGGCTATTAGACCAACACATTTTGATCTTGATCCCAGACAGATCAGATCTTCGTTAACGAATGATCAATATAAGCTTTATCAGCTTATATGGGACAGATTCCTTGCGACACAGATGGCTGCTTGCAAACTTGATACAGTTACATGTCAGGCATCATGCCACGGAAGGATATTCAGAGCAGTCGGAGAGACAGTTACTTTTAAGGGATTCCTTGTTCTGTACGATGATATTGCTGAGGATTCAACTAAGAATGATGATCAGGACGGCAAGGCAACCATCCCACCTCTTGAAGACGGGATGAAGCTTGAACTCATTGATCTTAAATCATTGCAGAAGTTCACATTGCCGCCTCCGCACTATACTGAAGCCACACTGATCAAGGCACTTGAAGAGTACGGAATCGGCAGACCGTCTACTTATGCTCCGACAATATCCACGATACTTGACAGAAAGTATATTGAGAAGAATGGCAAACTCCTTCAGATTACTGATCTCGGCAAGATAGTTACCAATATGCTCTCTGAGAATTTCAGCGAGATCGTTGACCTTTCATTTACTGCTGACATGGAGACTAAACTCGATGAGGTAGAGGAAGGAAAGGAAGAATGGGAACATGTTCTCGATGAATTCTATCCTGAATTCAACTCTCAGGTTAAAGCCGCTCAGGAGTCGATTGATAAGATTACTTTTGAGCCGGAGAAGACAGGGGAGATGTGTCCCCAGTGCGGAAGTGAACTTGTTTATAAAGAAGGAAGATATGGTAAGTTTATTGCCTGCTCCAATTTTCCTGAATGTAATTATACAAAGAATATAGTTGTATATGCCAAGGGTACGTGTCCAAAGTGCGGTTCGGGACTTCTTGTACACAAGTCAAAGAAGTATAGGAATAAATCATTCTATACCTGTGACAAGCAGGGAAGTGATCCTAACTGTGACTTTATTTCCTGGGATCTTCCTATAGACGGAAAAGTATGCCCTGAATGCGGAGCTTATATGGTATTGAAGCATTTTGGGAAGAAAGCTTATCCGAGATGTTCGAATAAAGATTGTGTAAGCAATATCAGAAAGAGCAGAAAGTCTTCCGGCAGCAAGAAGAACGAAGATGAAGAATGATCCTTTAGTAACAATAATCGGAGCCGGCCTTGCCGGTTCTGAAGCTGCTTATATCTGTGCCCGTGCAGGTGTTCATGTCAGGCTTTATGAGATGAAGCCTGTAAAGTTCAGCCCTGCACATCATTCGGAGAATTTTGCCGAGCTTGTTTGCAGCAATTCATTAAGGGCTGCGGCAAGAGAGAATGCTATTGGTCTTCTTAAAGAGGAACTCAGACATTTGGGTTCACTGATTATGGAAGCTGCTGATAAAAGTGCTATTCCTGCGGGAGGTGCTCTGGCTGTCGACAGGGATGAGTTCTCCGGATATATAACCGAAGTTATAAAGAATAATCCTTATATTGAGGTTATTCATGATGAGGTGAAGAAGATCCCTGAGGAAGGTATTGTTATAGTTGCTACAGGTCCTCTTACAGAAGGTGATCTCTATGATGATATCCTGAGAGTTACCGGAGATACCTCTGGTCTGCATTTTTTCGACAGTGCGGCACCTATTGTAACAGGCGAATCTATTGATATGACCAAGGCTTTCAGAGCATCGAGATATGGCAAAGGCGGGGATGATTACATTAATTGTCCGATGACCAAGGATGAGTATCTTGCCTTCCGCGAGGAACTTGTAAATGCAGAGAGGGCAGAGGTCAAGAACTTCGACAGGGAAATTGTTTTTGAAGGCTGCATGCCAATTGAGGTAATGGCTCAAAGAGGTGTTGATACAATTAGGTTTGGGCCTCTTAAAGGTGTCGGATTGATAGATCCAGCAACAGGGAAAGAACCGTATGCCAATCTTCAGCTAAGACAGGATGACCGTGCCAGTACAATGTATAACCTTGTGGGGTTTCAGACCAGACTTAAATGGCCTGAACAAAAAAGGGTATTCGGTATGATCCCTGGACTCGAGAAAGCCGAATACTGCAGATACGGTGTCATGCATCGTAATACATATCTTAATTCTCCTCTTTATCTTTCATCACATTACAGTCTGAGGGAGAAACCTGATGTTTTCTTTGCAGGGCAGATTACTGGTGTTGAGGGTTATATTGAATCCACAGCTTCCGGTTTTATGGCTGGATTCTATGCTGCTCAGAGAGTTTTGGGTATTGAGCCTTCGTATTCGCCTGACCCCTGTACTGTTATCGGTTCAATGGCTTTGTATGTCTCTGATCCAAACATAAAGAAGTTCCAGCCTATGAATGCGAATTTCGGTATTGTAAGTCCGATCGAAGGAAGATTTAAAGGCAAGACAGGGAAGAAAGACAAGAATAATGCTATTGCTGACAGAAGCCTTGAACATCTGAAGATCTTTGAGGACAGTGTCAGAAAACTTACTTCGATATAACCGCTTTTATGGCTCCTGATAAGTCAACTGATGATATTGAAACTTTGAATAAAGAACCAGGTACTGTTGCCAGGTTCTTTATTTCCGGTTGGTCTAATATAGTCAGAATGATGGCTTCAAATGCTTTGTTCATCATATTCAATATACCGGCACTCATTTTTGCAGGCTTTATGTCTATGCAGTTTGTTCCGTGGTTAGCACCTTTTTTCATAGATGTTGATTCATATATCGATCCTGTCACCGGTAATGATGATGCGGTCATTCAATTGTATTTTCTTCTGGTCCTGTTTTTGATGATGTTGCTTGTATCAAGTGCTCTAATTTGCATCGGGCCGTTTCAGACAGGCTTTGCCCAGGTTTATAAAGACATCAGAAATAATACTTCAGTATCTTTCTTCACGAGTTTTAAAACTGGAATTAAGACAGGGTGGAAGAAAGGAATAGTCTCGATGATTATTGGCATCGTTATTACTCCGGTATTGTTACTTGCTGCCGGCTTCTATCTGAATTTCCATTCAACTGTTGGAACAATAATAGGTGTTGTTTTTATTGTTCTCTTCTTTATGTTTATCCTGATCCAGAACTTTGTTTATACACTTGTTGTTTCAACTGATCTGAAACTCGGAAAGATATATAAAAATGCGATTCTGTTTCTTTTTATAAAACTCCTTCCCGGTATCGGAGCGGCTTTGGTAGTATTGGTGTTTTATATTCTCATGCCATTTTTGCTTCTTTTGTCTGCGTCTTATCTTACACTCGGGATATTTATGTTTTTATATTCTTTCCTTGTTGTTTCCTGGGGTCAGTATTTCCTGTCCTATTACACCGGATACTTGATCGACAGATATGTTGCTGTGAATACAGATAATAAAGATTTGTAATATTTCCCGGTTTTGTGAGTTAAAATAAGAAGGAGAGTATACAGTCAGGGCAGAACCGGAAGAGTAAGCGATGTTTGATTACAGCCTTCTTTCAGATGAAACTATTCGTGCGATCATCATTGCATTGGTGTTGTTTTTTGTTGCCTTTATTTCATTTATGATCATTGCCCTTTATGCATTGATTAAATACACCGTATATTCCAATAAGCATAAAGAAAAGCTTAAGCTTATATGTGATGTGGCATATTTTCATGAACGCGGAAAGCGTGAGGACCAGGAGGATTCAATCTACATATCTCCGATGGATAAGATCGAGGAATCCGGTTTTGTGGCTGCATGCTCTGACGGAATGGGCGGACTGCTTAACGGTGAAGTCGTCTCAAAGTATGTAACTGATTCACTTCAGGAGAATTTCCCTTATAAGTTTGATGCCCAGGAAGAGAACAGGAAGATGATTACTGAAATCTCGAATAAAGTATATGAGCAGTACCATCTTGGTGCAGGTGCTACTCTCGTGATGGTGCATATTTTCGATGATTATATGAACTTCTACAGCCTGGGTGACAGTAATATCATATTAATCCGTAACGGAAGGGCCACTTTGCTCAATCACAAGCAGAATTATGTTACGCTTATGATCAGGAAGATTGCCGAGGGGGGACTTGATACCGTTGATGCATACAGGGACACAAGAGCTAAGGGCCTCATAGATTTTGTCGGAAACCTTAATTGTAATGTCCAGATGACATCCAGGCCTTTAAGACTTATTGAGAATGACATTGTTATTGTAAGTTCGGACGGCGTCACTGATTCAATGCCCCTTAACAGGATCGTGAATCATATTCATTTCGATCAGAATGCGACAGGAATAGCCAGAATGATAAAGTATGGTGTCAAGTCAAGGAAGAATCCGAGGCAGGATAACTACTCGGCAATAGTTATAAAGATGAAGAGGAACTTCGTTTGATCGAATATTATACATTTAAGCACAGAGGAGATGCCTTGGAATATAAGGATGAAGTCTTTTTAAGACTTGTTCCGAATCTTACTGTGGCTTTGTTTGACGGCAATAAGCTTGATTCACCAAAGAGCCAGTCTTTGCTTTTCTCGGAGATCCTGAGCAGTGATGTCGGCAACAAGAGCTTTGAATTCCTGAACAAGGACTTTGATGTTTATCTGGACAAAGAATCGGAATATCTTATTCTCCGTGTTCAGCAAAAAGGTATCGAATGTATGAGAAAGGGCGATGTATGTGCCAAGATCGTAAGGCAGGGCCAGATAAGCCTGTTGCCGAACGGGTATTTCGGTCTGTCATCTGATGACAGAATACTGTGTGCCACTTCTAACTTTTATAAATATCTGAGTGAAGAAGGAATACTTGCTGATGCTCTGGTTGCGGAATCCTGCAGTGACTGGATGCATATGTTAGTCAGGCGCATATCCGACCAGACGCAGCTAAAGTGCGGCAATCTTTCTGCTGTAACACTTAAATTGAATGCCTGATCAGCCCAAACGTTCGTAGAATTCTTTCCTGAAATCTCCAAGTCTGTCTTCTGCGATTGCCTCGCGTATCCTTTCCATAAGCTTTAAGAGGAAATAGATATTGTGATAAGTGCAAAGTCTTAATCCAAACATCTCGTTTGCCTTGATAAGATGTCTTACATACGCACTCGAAAAGTTTTCGCATGCATAACAGTCGCATTCAGGATCCATAGGACCGAAGTCTTCAGCAAACTTCTTGTCTCTGATGATCTTTTTGCCATAGTCAGTAAGGATCGTTCCGTGTCTTCCCATTCTTGTGGGAAGAACGCAGTCGAACATATCAACACCTCTGCATGAACCTTCTATGAGATAATCCGGAGTTCCGACACCCATTAAGTACCTGGGCTTATCTTCAGGCATAAGGGGAACCGTGCAGTCGATCATATCAATGAAGAGCTCTTTAGGTTCACCTACAGATATGCCTCCGATGGCAAAACCCGGAAGGTCAAAAGAAGTAATTGCCTCAGCACTCTTTTTGCGGAGATCAGGATACATAGAACCTTGGATGATACCAAACAATGCCTGTTCATCCGGTCGTTTGTGAGCTTCAATGCACCGCTCAAGCCATCTTGTTGTTCTTGCCTGAGACCTGTCAGCATAACCGTGTTCGGACGGGTAGGGGCAGCACTCGTCAAAAGCCATGATAATGTCTGCTCCAAGATCATTTTGAACCTGCATAGATATCTCAGGTGTAAGGAATAGTTTTCTGCCGTCTATATGAGAGCTGAATTTTACGCCGTCTTCCTTTATATCCTTCGGCTTGGCAAGCGAGAAAACCTGGAATCCGCCGCTGTCTGTAAGGATCGCACCGTTCCAGTTCATGAATCTGTGAAGACCGCCTGCTTTTGCAACGATATCGCTACCTGGTCTGAGCCAGAGGTGATATGTGTTGGAAAGCATAATGCCGGCTCCCATACCGGATACTTCCTCAGGACTCATACCTTTGACAGATGCCTGTGTTCCGACAGGCATAAAAGCAGGTGTCATGAATGTCCCGTGAGGTGTATGGACTTTACCGAGTCGTGCACCTGTCTGAGCGCATGTGTGAATGTGTTCGTACCATACGGGATATTCTGACATATCAATTCTCCAAATCTGTTATGAACATTGCATCGCCGAAAGAGAAGAACCTGTATTCTTCTTCAACAGCGTGTTTATAAGCATTAAGGACATTCTCTCTTCCTGCAAGTGCTGACACGAGCATGATCAAGGTGGATTCTGGAAGATGGAAATTGGTTATAAGTGAATCAACACATTTGAATTCGTATCCTGGGTAGATAAAGATATTGGTGTAACCTGATGCCGGCATCATCTCTGGATCTTTTGAAGCAACAGCTTCAAGTGTCCTTGTGGATGTAGTGCCGACTGAAATAATACGTCTTCCTTCAGCTCTTGCTTTTCGAATTATCATGGAAGCTTCTTCAGGGAAGTCATACCATTCTGAATGCATCTCGTGATCTTCAATTGTTTCAGCCTTAACAGGACGGAAGGTACCTAATCCAACGTGTAAGGTGAGTTCAGCAATCTCTATGCCGTCTTTCTTTAATTCTTCAAGGAATTCTTTTGTGAAATGTAGACCTGCAGTCGGAGCAGCCGCAGAGCCAGCATCTTTGGAATAAACGGTCTGATAACGCTCAGGATCATCAAGTTTCTCATGAATGTAGGGCGGAAGGGGTATCGTTCCTGCTTTATCCAGGACCTCTTCCCATACTCCGTTAAACTCAAATCTGATTATCCTGTTTCCGCTCTCGAGAACCTGCTCGCATTCTGCCTCGAGTTCGCCTGGGATAAATGTCATGCGCTTTCCTTCGCGGACTTTCTTCCCCGGACGTGCAAGAGTCTCCCAATGATATTCATCTATTCTCTTTAACAACAGCAGTTCAACCGGACTCTGTGTATCAGAACGCACACCCAAAAGTCTTGCGGGGATAACTCTGGTGTTATTTATTACTAAGACATCACCTTTATGCAGATAGTTCCTTATATCAGGGAAATGACCGTCAATTACTTTGCCCGTCTTTTTATCTAGCACCAGAAGACGTGATGCCAGGCGGTCCTTTATAGGAACCTGTGCTATCAGCCTCTCAGGCAGATCATAGTAAAAATCTGAAGTTTTCATGATTTACGGCCTTCCCGAAAATAATATCGAATGAAGTTTATCACAATATCACAGAAAAAGAATTGAGATATACTTAACAAATAATGTTTGAAAATGCATTAAATACTGACCGTATTTGATATAGCAAACCCTTTTGTCTTGTTAAAATCTCAGTATTGTTTATATTTCCTTGCAATTGAAGGAGGATCACTATGAAAGCTTTATTTGTCGGCGGAACCGGAACTATCAGCTGTGCTATCGTTAGAAGGCTTGCAGAAGACAAAGAGTGGGAAGTCTGGCTGATCAACCGCGGTAACAGAAAAGATACAGTTCCAGATAATGTGCATCAGATTATTTGTGATATCAACGATGAAGATGCTGTTTTAAGAGAGATTGGAAATATGGTTTTCGATGTCATCGGAGAATTCATAGGATTCCATGTGGAAGATGTTGAGCGTGATTACAGGCTCTTCAAAGGCAGAACAAAGCAATATATCTACATAAGTTCTGCATCTGCATATAATAAACCTGCCGCAAGTTATGTGATCACAGAAGGAACTGCTCTTGCTAATCCTTATTGGCAGTATTCAAGAGACAAGATAGCCTGCGAGAATTATCTTATGGAAAGATACAGGGAAGACAGTTTCCCGGTTACTATTGTCAGGCCAAGCCACACTTATGACGAGAGAAGCATTCCTCTTGGTGTTCACGGCAAAAAAGGTTCATGGCAGGTCGTAAAGCGCATGATCGAAGGAAAGCCTGTTATTATCCATGGTGACGGTGAATCTCTCTGGACACTTACTTTCAATACGGATTTTGCAGTCGGTTACACGGCTCTTATGGGCAACCGTCATGCTATAGGTGAAGCTTTCCAGATTACCGGAGATGAGACACTTACATGGAACCAGATATATCAGACCATTGCGGATGCTTTAGGTGTTGAACTTAACGCATATCATGTTTCTTCCGAATTCCTGACAGCCTGCGGTGAGAAACAGGGTTATGACTTTGAAGGAAGCCTTACGGGGGATAAAGCCGTATCGGTTGTTTTCGATAATTCGAAAATAAAGAGGATCGCACCTGATATGAAGACAAAAGTACCGTTCAGCAGAGGTGTCAGGATCGCTTTGAAATATATCCTTGATCATAAAGAGTGCAGGATTGAGGATCCTGAATTCGACAGATGGTGTGATAAAGTTATAGAAACTCTCGAGATTGCCAAGACTTCAATTTGATGTTATTACTATTGTTTTAATATGTTTTTGTGCATTTTTCAGGTTTTTGTTGTAAAATGAATTAGTTTTTTTGAAGGGAGACTTATTATGTCCGAAATTCCTTATAAGATTTATCTATCAGAGAACGAGATCCCTACAGCTTGGTATAACGTTCGTGCCGATATGAAGAATAAACCCGCTCCTCTTCTCAATCCCGGAACAGGTGAGCCTCTTAAGGCTGAGGATCTCTATCCTATATTCTGCGAAGAGCTTTCAAAGCAGGAAATGAATAACGATGATAAGTGGATCGATATCCCCGGCGAAGTTCTTGATTTCTATAAGATGTACAGACCTTCACCGCTCGTAAGAGCTTATTGCCTTGAGAAAGCACTTGGTACACCTGCACATATCTACTATAAATTCGAAGGCAACAACACATCTGGTTCCCATAAGCTCAATTCAGCAATTGCTCAGGCTTATTATGCCAAGAAGCAGGGCCTCAAGGGTGTTACCACCGAGACCGGTGCAGGCCAGTGGGGTACAGCCCTTTCAATGGCTACTGCATACTTCGGACTTGACTGCCAGGTTTACATGGTTAAGGTATCCTACGAGCAGAAGCCTTTCAGACGTGAAGTCATGAGAACATACGGCGCTACCGTTACACCTTCTCCTTCAATGTCAACAAACATTGGCCGCAAGATCAATGAGCAGTTCCCCGGAACAGA
>JAIKYD010000081.1 GCA_024683485.1 Saccharofermentans sp.
GAAATGAAATTGCAGCCTATGGGCAATTGGTAGTACTTCTTGGCATTCTTCCCAAGCTTAAAAGGAACGATTCTGTTATCGTCTGCCAGAAAATCCTCTACGGTGCAACCCATATCTTCTGCAGACTGCCGCATAGCGATCCGCAATACTTCTTTATTTGTCATCACTTCCAATATATTCCCTACTGTCAATCTTTCGCTTTATAAGCTATGGCATCTATCTGGAATCTGATGCCTTCTCTTATAAAGTCAGACGTATATGCTTTTCTCGTTGGATACTTTCCCTTAAAACGCTCTTTCAATACTGCCGGAAGAGCATTCAGATCGTTAATATCTTTAAAAAGACAGTCCATCTTCACAACGGATTCCAAAGTCAGCCCAACCCTCTTAAGACGGCTTTCCAGCACATCGATTGCTCCATGCATCTGCTCTTCAATTGACTTGCCTTCATTCGCCATGCAGTATCCGACGTAAACCTGGTCACCTGCTTCTATTATCGTTGAATCAGCCCAAAATTCATCCGTTTCTATTCTTTTAATCTCTGACACGTCATTTCCTCCTGTCAATAACTTGCATACATTCTTAACCAAGCAGGTTTTTCCTGATCCATACGGCAACGCCCTCTTCATCATTCGATACAGTAACCTCATCCGCCAGATCAAGGACTTCTTTTATGGCATTGGATACCGCTATTCCCTTTCCGCAGATCTTCAGCATATCGACGTCATTCTTATCGTCTCCAAATGCTGCCATATCGCTAAGGTCTATTCCGCTGATCTCAGACATGGCTCTGATGGCTTCGATCTTTCCTGAATCCTTCGGCAGAAAAGAATACCAATTCTCGCCTCTGTAGGATTGCAGCTTGCAATCAAACTTACCGGCTATCTCCACAGCTATACTCTCATCCTGAAGCTCAGCCACTATCTTGTTAGCACGGCACTCCAATGGCCTGTCATACTCACAATAGGTTGCTTTATGGAGCCTTTCAGATTCGGCGATGTGCTTGCTGTTCCAATAAACGGTCTTTCCGTTCGCGACGGTTATCTCCGCATCAGGCTTTTTCTTAAGCAGCGCCTGTACGATACCATTCGCATCTTCCGCCGTAAATTCACAACTGTAGATACATTTTCCGTTTGAATGTATCAACGTGCCGTCCGTCGTGATCTCATAATCAGGTTTCAGCAGATTGATATAACGTTCCGCCCCGATCCAATATCTGGCCGTTGCGATCGCGAAAAGTATTCCCTGCTCTCTGCAGCGGCTCAGCACTTCAAGAGTGTGATCCGATATGCTGCCGTCAGATCTGAGTAACGTGTGATCCAAATCAGAAAGAATCAATCTGCACATCCCGTTAGACTTCTATCTCCGAATGATAACTTCCTAAAGGCCTGTCGACCTTTACTGTAACAATATCTCCTATCAATTTCACACCATGCCAGCTTAAAAGATTTTCATCCAATGTATTGATTATACCAATTAAGGTCAATCAACCTGTTGCTTGAAGAAATCGTAAACAAGATTATAGTTTCTCATACCGGTATTCATGTTCATTGTATCATCAAGTATGATGACAAACTTATGCGAAGGGTCAAGCCAGCATTCCAGGATCCTCCCGGCATAAGTCGGCAGGTTCTTCATGCCTTCATCATATACCCTGAGGTTTATGGATTGGTCGTATTTATACTGGCCTATTTCAGCACCATGCTCTCTTCTCCAGTCTTCAAAATGGTCAGTCCTTACGATCTCAAAGATTTTATCCTTAAATGACCCTACAGCGCTTGTTTCGTTAATAGATGTTATGTTCTTGAGATGCTTTTCGGCATATGCTTTCAGTTCCTCAGGAGTAGAAGTCACGGCCTTGGTATCTTCGAAATACGAATAATCCTTCATTTTGAGATATTCGAATGAATATTTGTCGATCAGATATTCAGCTGAGTCGTGGTGGGTATCATACCTGGTCGTTGCATCGTAAAGGTATTCGTAGTCGATCTTCAGTTCTTTTAATAGGTCATCCAAAGATACACCGCGCGGATAATTATGTTCCTGGATACGGTGGTACTCGAGGAAGTAATTGCCGTCAACAACGGTAATCTTGGAGCTGGAGGGTATCTCCATCTTCCCCATCGTCAGGTCATTTGCGAGCTTTATGATCTTTAACCAGTTGGAAGGAAACTGGCCATAACCCTTTTTAAGTACGGTATGTCTCGTGCCGTCATTATCCTTGTATTCCATATCGATCTTATAAGCAAAAGGGGCGCCCGGTATGGATCTGTCCTCTATCGATTCAACCTCTTTGATGAATTCAAACGCGCTTTCACTGGCAAGCAATGAATAATCGTAATCATCGGAAACCATGAAAGACACATCAGGAGCACGATATTTATCCCAATATCCTTCGCAATCGATGTAAAAACAGTAATCAGTCCTCTGGTTGACTTTATAGTGTCCGATGGCAGGCACGAAATTCAGTCTTACGATTCCCGTCTTCGGCAATACGGGCTTCTTCTCAGGAAAATCCACTAGCTTCTTTTCCATGTTGGCACAGCCGGCGATTCCGGTCATTAAGGCACCGGTCAGGAGAACGGATATCAGTTTTTTGAAAGCTTTCATTTTCATCCACTCCCGCAAAAACATGTGTTTACTATTTATACAGATAAATCATGATTTTTGTTGCAAGGGTCTGCAGTTTCTCTATCGTATATTGCCTTCAAAGATCCAGGATAGCTTTTTCTTCCTCAAGAATAATCTCCATAAGCTCATTCTGGTAGGACTTCACATCTTCGGCCGTCGTAGAAACATCGTCATTCCCGGATCCTTCAAAAACATCTGAGCGGTCAGCAACCTTTGAATCGCGGTTTTGAGCAATGTAGCGACGGACATGGGATAACAGTTCGGGGCGGTAACCTTCAAAGCTACGGTCACAGTCGTAGATCAACATATCCAATATATCAAGCAAGATGTTTCCGATCATGGAATCAACGGGTTCTTCCCAATTAGTCCCGTAATTTCTCTTTGGGGGCGTATTGAGAAAATCACCCGGATATTTCTCCGGTGGCTCTGCCGCCTCCCTGATTGTCCTGGTTCTCTTGTCATTATATTGCTCTTCGCTGTCCATTTTTGCAAAAGCTGACTGAGGCTTATTGGACGGCATATTCATAGAAGATAGTTTTGTCCGTAATGCGTTCATATCGGCACCAGAAAGTGCCAAATTGAACAAACAATATTCCATCAAATGTATTATGAGATCATTTTTCCGGATGCGAAGCTTATTTATGAGTTGTTTAACATCCTGGCGTTCCGCCAGCATCAGGACAGACGATGAACTCGACGACACCTTTTGGGCGAGAGCAACTGCATCAGATGCCTGATAGCAGCACAAAAGGTTCAAAAGCAAAACTTCGGTCTTTCTTTTATCAAGACCGTTAAGGATCTTGATCGCCCGGTCAAACCCGCCTGTCCTTACAAGAGATCTCGCCTCTTCGTAAGTCCCCTCTGCCGTTTCGTCCGTTATCCCGAAATCATTGCCGCACCATAAGCAGGACAATTTGCCTGAAACGGAATCTTTTTTCATAACTTATCCGCAGATAGAGCAATGTCCTTTCATATCAGTCCCTTTGATTACTTTACCTTTATTTTGAAAGTTACAGTCTTGGTTACAGGCTTATAATCTTCATTTCCTGCAGCTTTTATCCTGCATTTGATCTTATATGTTCCTCTTCTGAGCTTCTTTTTGACGGAAACAGTTCCATTGGAAGCATTGATCTTGAAATACTTCTTATACTTTTTCTTGGATACGCTAACAAGAGAGTATGTTGTTACGCCCTGCGGTTTTCTGACAGTAATGACTTTCCCTCTGGAAACAGTCTGAAGCTTCTTTTTAAGCTTCTTGTACTTAACCTTAGCGGTCTTTCCTTTGACGGTAAGCGTGTTGGAAGACTTTTTAGACGGAATGGTCTTGCCGTCACTTAAATGAATTGTGGGAGATAATATTACTTTGTTATTCGGATCAATGTTTATCTTGTTCCAATCACTTTCCGTTCCGTCATAATAAACATCATTAAGTAAGGGACAGCCCGAAAAAGCATTTTCACCTATTGTAGTTACACTCTTGGGAATATAGATATTAGTAAGCCCCGTGCATCCCGGAAACGAACTGTAATCTATTTTCTTAACACCATCAGGGATCGTAATGCTGGTGAGATTTTTGCAGTTCGTAAATGAATTCGCACCTATCTCCGTCGCTCCGGTCGGTAATGTAACGCTCTTAAGGCTTTCGCAATCCTGGAAAAGACCATGTCCAAACCATTCAACTTCAGCAGGAAGCTTAACGCTCTCAAGTTTCGGGTTTCGAGCAAATGAAAATGCTATGAGCGATTTTACGCTTGAAGCAACCTCTATGGTTTTGAGATTTTTACACTTGCCTAATCCACAATATCCAATCTTGGTAACACCATTTTCAACTACGATCTTCTCAACTTGATCTTGATAATCAAACCAGCTTCTGCGGTCATCATAGATAAAATCCGGTATCTCACCTTCTCCACTGATCGTAAGTACCTTTGTAGATTCGTCAAAACTCCAATCAAGCGTTCCTGTCTTTCCGGTAACGATCGCAGATTTCGGAGATTTTGATACAGACTCAGAGGGAATCTCAGCTTCTGAAACATCAGTCTTCTTGGTTTCTGCAGGAGTTGTTTCTTCGGTTTCTTTATTCTCTTCAGGCTCCGGTTTCTGTGTTCCAGCAGGTTCCGTTTCTTCTGTCTCAGAAGATTTTGGTTCAGAAGTTTTGGGCGTTTCAGCTTCTTCCGGCTTTGAACTCTCGGCAACAGTCGTTTCAACCGGTTCGCTGTTTTCTGTTTCTTCTGCAAAAACAACAGCCGGTATCACACTTAACATCATTGAAGCACTAAGCAAAAATGCAAATACACGCTTAATTTTCATTTCAGATCCCCCTTTTAGCCACATAGTGTTACCTATCAACCATATTCAAGTATAAACTGTTAACTGGTCAAATGGAAGAAAAGTCCCGGGATGGACTCCCGAGGCAAAAGAATGTACGTTATATTTTATATTAGGTTTTCGCGCTTTCTATCATCAGAACCCATACAGCTTTCCCTTAACATATCAACATTTAAACCCGTGAGCACGCATTTCATGTAACGAATCAGCGTTGATCATAGCCTCTTTATATCGGGATTGTGCTTCTGCCTCTTTTTCTGCTTTCTCTTTTAAAGTTATCTTTTTTGATTCATCACGTTCTCCGCAATCAGTACAAATCCGTATATTCGTATAATCGCCTTCGGTGACAGTTCTCCAATTATGCTTTCCTTCAGGATTCTTTTTTCCGCAAATCATACAGAAGCATAGTTTCTCCTGTTGTATCTCATTCGGGTCATATGCCCACACAGGATTACTACCCCACCACATATGACCTTCGACCTTAAGCCCGCATCTTTCACAAACAAGAACACAAACACCTTTTTCAGTTCTGCCGTTCAAGCGATGCTTTTCGTTCATCTCTTTTCCGCACACTTTACATCTGCTGAGGCACTTTCCCTCAACATATTCATACTGATGCTCTGTTTTAGCGACAACCCCGCATTTTTTGCACACAGTTGAACATTTATCTTTGTAAAAATCATGCGGTGACATGGAAAGAGCTGACTGTTTTCCGCATTTAATGCATTTCTTTATACACACTGATCCTGATGCTTGCCATTTATACTGGTGAAAACAGATCAAATTACCAATACCCGTAGTCTGAACCTCCTCTAAATGCAATTACAGCTTGCCACTTCATTACGGCATCCAGCCGCCAAGACCTGCCCACGCATACTCCATAGTGCTTATGGAAAAGTTGCCTGCATTTCTGTTTCCTGATTCTGCCAACTTCCGGCATAAGACCTCTGCACGCTTAACTACCAGGATCTGTTTGTGATTATGATCGATCTTTTCTCCGATCTTCCTGAGCTCGCTTTGGTACGTGTCCTTATTCAGAGGCTTGGCGAAGATATTTGTTATTTCCTTTGCATACCCCTCGTAAGGATCCGGCAGTTCTTTAAGCACAAGCGTTCCAAGTGCGAGTTCAAAATCAGAACCGAAATATGCGATCCTTCTAGCCAAAAATTCATTCCTTTTCGCCTGAACGGCAGCATTTATTTCTTCAACACTGACGGTAAATCCCATGCCGTTAAGTTCGTTCCAAACGGACTTTACTGATTGCGGTATATCTTCAGCTGTTGTTTTCGCTGCCTCGGAAACGGTATCAGTTTTTGAAGAAGTCTGTGGAGCCTTGGGTACATTAGTAAAGGTGTTGATTTGGGGAGACGTCTTCTGGGGCTGCGGAAACTTTGAAACATTGGGATTCGAAGAACGCAGCAAACTGCTGAGATCAAATCCCGAATCATTGATATCATCAGGCTTCAGCTGAGATACAAGCCAAGGTGTCATATATGTCAATCCGGGTTTAAGCATATTCTTTGCTTTCATCGTTTGAATGAAATCTGTGGATATCTGTTCGTCAGTCCGGACCTTTACCATATCTATGATCGTGCTTACGATATAAAACCCACCGATGAGGATCATTATGATGCCGACCGTCATAATAATGCTTTGAAACCTGGATATCGGTTTGATGTTCAGGGCACCTAAAACGATAAGGATAACAGCGATGGCGGAAATGATTATCCCGAACCGGATGTATGACATATTGTTCTTCTTTTCACAACAACGGCATAACCCGCCCGTATGGGGTTTAATGTTGGAATACCTGGTCTTTGTCAGGACCTGATTATACAAGATGCTACTGCTGATCGAACTTTCAACAACACCCGTATAGTA
Source organism: Saccharofermentans sp. (assembly GCA_024683485.1). GTDB lineage: Bacteria > Bacillota > Clostridia > Saccharofermentanales > Saccharofermentanaceae > Saccharofermentans. The sequence continues at coordinate 6,840 of JAIKYD010000081.1, forward strand.
TTTGACTCCTGAATATGGGGTCTTGCAGTTCGGGCAAGTTAAGTGACTATTGTCTATCTCCGGAGTGATTGTTTCGAGCTTAGCCATTACGATCTCCTTTCTGCTCAAAGAATCAGTGCGATAAACGCATCACAAACAGCCTTAAAAATACCAAATCAGTTGAAACGGATATTTAGTGCCCAATTACAAAAATCAAATACGTTAAACTCGTAGTTCTCATCCGCAGAAAAATAGAGAATAACCAGAGCAAATAGAGTTACACCCAAATCGTAACATGAAGGCAGATTTTAATCAAATAAATTTAATTATAAATACAGCCCGGGATGGTCACCCGAGGCCAATGAATGCTTTGTATTAGTTTA
>JAIKYD010000026.1 GCA_024683485.1 Saccharofermentans sp.
CCAATCCTTCAGCCATGCCGCCCGGAAAGATCACACGCAGGATGCAGAGAAGTGCTATGGCTGAAAGGAGAATGATACAGATTCTTTTGCCTTTTATTGCGACGAAGTCTTTATACATTAATCCGCCCATCAGATCTCACCTCTCTTTCTCTCCGCAATACCGGTCGACACAAAATAAGAGACAAGAAGACATACCGCTGCCGCAGCCACTAATATAATCCATCTGTTCTCCAAAAAGAGGAGACCATCTGTGATAAGTCCTGTTGGATTCATAGCACGTACCGCATTGATCATCCTGCCCAACGAACTAGCAATAAAAGCTGCCGCCATGATAAGAAGTGAGATTATCCTGACATAATCGGTATTTTTCATCTTCAGTAAAAAGATCAGGATCATCTCCAGAGCAGAGAAGATCAGGATCAGCGAGGCCGCCGACAATACAAGCCCTGCAAAATCACCGAGAGTCATGATATCGGTAAACAGAGACAATATAAACGACAGTGCGAGACTTATAACGGTGCCCGCTCCACATGTCAGGAACATTGTAATAAACCTGGCTGTGACGCGTTGCTTTACAGATAAAGGAAGCGCACCTGCAACGTTTGCAAACCCTGAATTCTTATCGGCTTCAAAAGCCAATGTCAGTGAATCTCCGATTGAAGCCAGCGGCAGTAGAACCATGACCGCTACCGCATACCAAAGCACATGAACAGGCGACATCGGCATATCCGTTCCGCCGGCAAGATACTCCTTCTCGGCAAGTGCTATATTACCGATACGCGCAGATATCAACGCCATTACAGTAATTACAAACGACGATACAGTCACGAAAACAAAATTGGCACACATTTTTCGAAGACTCATTAGGTCTTTTATGATCAAGCCCTTCATATCGTCACCCCCTGGAAGAAGCAACATAGAAGAGCATTATCTCCTCAAGGCTTGTCCGGTCGATAACAAGTTCCGGATAGAGCTTTGCGGCAGCTTTCATATCGTTTATCAATACCTCAACACCGAATGTTCCCTCATGCACTCCGACGATCAGGAATTTGCTTATACTGCCGATCTCATCTTTCCTGCATTTGAGGATACCGTGCTTTTCCAGTATTTCATCCTTATTGCCTTGCAGGAATACTTTTCCGCCATCGATAAAGACAACTTCATCCGCGATCTTCTCGAGATCCCCAGTGATGTGAGACGATATTAAGATCGAGTGATCTTCCTCCAGAACAAACTCACGGAAGATATCAAGGATCTCATTCCTTACTATGGGATCGAGTCCCGCCGTCGGTTCATCCATGACGAGCAGCTTGGCATTATGTGACAGAGCAACAGCTATCTGAAGCTTCATCCTCATGCCTCGGGAGAAATCCCCGCACTTCTTTTTGGAAGGAAGTGAGAACCTCTTCAGATAATCAAAAAAGACCTTCTCATCCCAATTCTTATAGATATGCTTCATCATTATATTGATGTCTTTACCGGTCATGAATTCATGGAAGCCCATCTCGTCGTATACAACTCCAATGTCTTCTCTGAGCCTCGGTGCATTGCCTTTTATGTCTTCACCGAAAAGCTTTATCTTTCCACTGTCCGCTCTTATAACGTCCAGCATGATCCTGATCGTAGTCGTTTTACCTGCGCCGTTCTGACCAATAAATCCACAGACAGAACCTTTGGGGACCGCAAAACTTACATTGTCGAGCTTAAAATCACCATAATCCTTTACGACGTTATCAAGCTCAATAACATTCGTATAATTATCCATGTAAACCTCTGATTAATACTTTTGCTTCTCATCGTACAGCAGGTCGATCATTTCCTTGAGTTCATCCCGCGTCACCTTGCCGATGACAGCTTTATCACATGCCTTATCCAGGAGTTCCTGGATCTCAAACATCATGTTTTCTTTGACTATGTCGCTGTTAACAGCTTTAACAAAACTGCCCTTACCGGTTACAGATTCGATATAACCGTCGCGTTCGAGATCCTCATATGCTCTCTTGGTCGTGATGATGCTGATCTTTAGCTCTTTGGCCAGGACTCTCATGGATGGCAGGGCTTCGCCTGCAACCAAAGAGCCTGTCATGATCTGACTTTTGATCTGCTCCTCGATCTGCTCATAGATGGGCACACCGGAAGTATTGCTGATGATGATATCCATTCTTACCTCTTTGCAACTGCGCTTGTTGCAGCGGATCAGACAACCTATGCGCATTCAGAGTCTTCACCGCACAAACTAATTAGTGTATATATACATTATATACACCTCAGATGTGATGTCAATTGCTTTTCTGGTCTGTTTGATTAATTCAGATTATCCGTCTGTTCAGTCAACATATTCCGTACTTTTTTTGCACCCGAGTGCGTTTTTTGCTTATAGTCTTCTGCGCAATAATGTCTATATAGGACAGGGAATCCATATCACAAGCTGCTTAGGATCCCGGTTTGCCCGTCAATTCAAAGATCAACATCTTACCCCGTTCCAGACCATCGAACGTGACGCCGCCCTTTTGTTGATAATAAGGACTGTACACCTTCTCAAAATGAATCCCTTCCTGATCTTTTCCGGTATATGTGAAGCCGTAACTGCAGATCTCATCGATCAGCTTCTTGTACGTATATTTGCTTTTCTTTTTATTGCTATCCCTGAAATTTGACAGGTGAAACGGCAGAACAGCAAGAACGCCATTATTCTTCAAGGTCCTTTTTGCTTCCTCTATCATCACGAAACGGTGAAGACC
>JAIKYD010000052.1 GCA_024683485.1 Saccharofermentans sp.
AAACAATTATCGCCAGATAATATATGAACTGGACTTTGGTTTAGTGGAAGATTATGCTGCACTGTTTAAAAACGGCTCAACGATTATGGACATGATACAGATGGAGGTTCTGTAATGAATCTGAATGATGAAATTACGAAAATAAAAGCACTAGGATATAGCGAACTAAATGCTCAATCTAAGCTGGGACAAGATATTGTTCTGAAAGCAATTTCAGATAGTGGAATGTCTCGCAACGCAACTATAAAAGGCGGTGTTGTCATGCGCAGCATTTCAGGAAATGCCCGTCGTGCTACACAGGATCTCGATTTGGATTTTATAAGATATTCTATTTCAGATGATTCAATCCGCCGTTTTGTCGGAAAGCTTAACTGCATTGACGGTTTGATAATTAAACTTGATGGCAATATAGTAGATCTCAACCAGCAAGACTACAAAGGAAAACGAATTCACTTATCTGTTTCTGATACAGAAGGAACCACGATCTCACTAAAGATGGATATCGGCGTTCATAATGATCTTTCCATCGAACAGGAAGAATTCGCATTTGATGTCGGATTCCAGGATGATGCTGTAAGCCTTCTCATTAACTCGCCGGCACAAATGATTACCGAAAAGCTCAAATCAATGCTCAGATTCGGAAGCAGAAATACCCGATACAAAGACATCTTTGATATTTGTTATCTTAGCGAACGTGTAAACATAGCACAGTTAAAAAAATGCATTAAAAAATTTATCTTTGATGATGAATCACTCAGAAACGTCAGTGATATGGATTCTATCATAAATAGGATTGAGCGTATGTTTAACAATCCTGCATATTTACGAGAACTGCGAGCATCCAACAAGAACTGGCTTGATATCACAGCTGATGAAGCAATGGAGAAAGTATTGTCATTTCTAAAGGAGCTAGCTTTATAAATATATAATCACCAACTCTAGAAAACCCATTTGTAATCATATTTCATGATAAATATCCCCCTATGCTCCACATGGAACACTAGGGGGATATACCATCATTATTCTTAGTGAAACTCACTTTCGTTATAGTTTTAGTTTGTTCACCCACTCATCAATTTTATCTTTGTTTGTTTCTAAGTAATCAACCGAATCATCTAACACTTCTTCGGAAATAAAGTCTGGATTCTTCCAGTTTGATGGAATAACAACATGGGCATGTGTATAACTATGGCATTTACTACACCACATCCATACACCTCCATCATTATCTTCATCATCAAATCTGTAAAAAAACACATGCTTTTCTTCAACACCACAAATCGGGCAAATGTTCGGGTATGTTTTTTCAAGCATATTCAAATCAAACGATTTAAGCATTTCTTTAGAGTCTTCCCACATTATCTTTTTCCTCCAATATAAGCTTTCAGAGCTTTTTCTGATTTTCTTGCAGTTTTTTCCGGTGCTCGTCTACCCTTAAGATAGCTCCTCGCATGATTTAACTCATGCGCAATGGTTGTTGCTAACTCGGCTTCACTAACAAATGCGTTTGGTCCTATGTATATAACATTAGGTTCCTTCTTATAGGTCTTACCATATATTCCCATAGGCAAATCTGGATCATATTTAATAATAACCCGTTGCCCAGACCCTTTCAAATTTATCCTATATTTCTTTGAAATAACAGCAGCATGTGTCAGCCTGTCCATAGCCATCTCATATGTTTTGGGCGTTTCAGGAACCGGTGCACCTTTACGATATCTAACCTCGTTGCCATAAGTGTTACCAAATCCACCATAATAACCTGTTCCCATATTACTCACCCCGTCTACTTTTAGCAAAACTGCTATCAAACTGGAGTATCGTAATACCCTGTGTCTTAAACTTATCGAAAATTTCTGCAGGTGCTTGACCATAGATTACAACGATTTTGGGCTCAAGCTTATTAATTATCCATTCAACACCCGCACTAAGATAAAACCTGTCAATCTTGTTTTTTATACATCCATGTGTCCCGATAGCTATAGTGCTACTATGTGAAACACCACAACAACAATTATCGAATGTACGCTCATCACCAAATCTGATATTGGGAATTACATTGACTCCATTATTCTGAAGCCAACTTCCAATTGCATGACTTCTATAGATATTCCAAAGTTGCATAACGAGCGGCATGTCACGATAAAGGCTGAAATCCGGACTAATGACTCCCGCGAATTTCTTAAGTGTTGGAAGGTATTTATTAGGATTCCTCCAAATTCTTTCAAAAGAAGCATCGTCCTCATAGAAATGCACCCAGCATGTGTAATCCTGTGATGATAACGCCTTTGAGAACTCGATCAATTTTGCAGGCCTATACAGACCACCATAAATAATCGGTATTTCTAAATAGCCCTCATATTTTGCATCTTTAACCAAGAACGCTTTAAAAACATCTTTACAACCTTCTCTTAGTCTGTTAACTTTTGACATTTTTGTCTCCTTTCAACTATATAGTTTTAATTGAAAGAAAAACAAACGGCCGAATGTCTTCTTACGCCCATACTATAAGGTTATATGCAGACCACTTCTAAGCACGAAAATCGGGAAATTACATATTTTTGTTAAATGTTGACGAAACTTCCAAAACATAACGCAGTGTTTTAATCATTTTATTATCAAAAGATTTTTGTTGCCAAATCTGGAACACATTATAATCTCTGAAAAATGAAGCTATGTCGGCCATAGAAACGTTATCTTTAAACCAATCAACATAAAGACCGCCTTCGGTACTCGTAAGCTTAAAGAACAATGTCTTTATCGTCAGCAACTCAATATATTTTCTCTTATAAATCTCTAATACTGTAGGATTACAATCTGCATCAAAGAATATCGGAATTAACTCTATCCTATCTTTTATAAATCTACTATCCGCACTAACTGTTTTAATAAATCTGCTTTCAAATTCAAATGTACCAGTAAACAACCAAGTTGAGAAAAATTCTATAGACTCTATATTATTTTCAATTAGAAATTGCGAGAGATGATAATAATACTCTATTGCATATTTCCATTCAAAAGTAAAAAAAGCTATTGTTGAAAAAACCATATCCTCATCGCTTTTCTTAGAACGCTCTATAAGTTCTTGAACCCAAATATCATAATCTGAAAATATCTCTTTGAATCTTTGGTTTGAAATTTTCTTGGAAGAATATATTCTGTTTTCTGCTATAGTTTTAACAAGTTCTAAATCATGAATGGTTTTTGTCTCAAATAAATCCATTTCAGATAATTCATATCCATCTTTACGATCCGATATTGTATTCATCGGCTTCCGTTTCAATTCGGCATATTCTTTGGGGTCATCACCCTTCTCTTTCAATAACTCATAATTCTTATCTTTAAATTTTTGAGCATAATCCATTGTGCGTGAATAAACCATTCTTTCCGAATTATCCATGCTATCGTATTGAAGAAAATGTCTTAACGGATACTTTGGAACTATCTCATAATAGGTATATTTGCAGAATTCAAATAACATATGTTCAATAAATGATTCCGGAGAAACAAACCCATCAATAAAAATATATTCAAGTAGTTTTTCATCAAAACATGAGAACAACGTTGACATAAGGTCTTTCCACATTAACACCATATTATCTGTCATAATCAATACCTGAATCTAATAGCAAAATAAAATCCTGATCATATACCGCAATTATACGATACATGATCAGGATTAAAATTATTTATGTTTTTTTCGTGCAACCCAAGCCCTTGTCCCTGAATAGATCAGAAATAGGGTTATTTGAAGCGCAAACAAGTTTATAGGTGTTATCCCCTTAATCACATCTGAAAGACATATAGTGAATGCCAGGGTCGTTATAATGACTATCACTGTGTATCTGTCAAACTGCTTCGCCTTCACATATCTCACATAAGCGAGGATAACGCTCAGAATGGTCAGAGATACGATTCCAATCGCACTACCGGCTATGAGTACCAAAACCACCCAGAAGACGATGCTAGCTACCGTAGGGTTCGGAATAAACCTGCTGAGATTAGCCACAGTGTGAGCAAACCCGATCACGTTCAAGACGAAATCAACAAGAGCCTGCCACCAGTGCACAAGGAATTGTATGATATCTTCCATTATCTCCGGTGTGGCAATCGCCTTCAGAGCAGTAACGATAACCCCGTAGAACAGGATTATCGTGAATTCCGTCTGATATCGTACCGTGAGCTTCCTGTACTTGTTAGAGAGTTCCCGCTCCATCATCTTGTACTCCCGGTCACGGTCATTATTCTTCTGTTCAAAGTCAGCTACAAGATCAAAGCGGAGTCCCTCAGTCAGGATCTCCGCCTCTTTCTCGATCTCAATTGTCAGTTCGCGTTCTTGCTGCTTAATATCAGCTTCGCGGATATCGAGTTCCTCCTTTTTGCCTTCGAGGGCTGTTCTTATCCTTTCCGCTTCCCTTTGGGCTTTCTCTCCGGCTTTCATTGTCTCTTCGCTCTTCTTGAGATCCGCTTCGATCTGAGCCTGATCTTTCAGCTTTGTGTTCAGCTCTATAATCTTGTCGCTTTTCTTCTGAAGCTCTTTCCTTAGAGTCGAGTTCTCTGAGGAAAGATCCGATACTGTCTTGAGTGCTTTGTAATTCTCCGCGTGCTTCGCTTCCAACTGAGCCTGCATACTCTCCAACATATCGAGCATTTCTTCTGGCTTTAAGTCTTTCGAATCGCTCATAGATATTTTCTTTTGCCTCCTTGATTAAGTTTTTAAGTTCAATAATTCGGTTATCTGTTCTTGCAATCGCTTGTTCTGTGTCGTCAGCTGCTCGTTTAGCTTCAGCGATTCTTCCAGCTGCTCTTGCAAGGAATCGTTCTCCGCCTGCTGTCGTTCGAGAAGATCCTGCATCTGCTCTTGCGCCTTCAGGATCTCCAAGAGCTCTTCTAAGTTTTTCAAATCGTCCATATATAGACCTCGCTTTCTCAGTGATAAGTTTTGTGATTTCTTCGGCTATATCCCGAATCTGTTGTTTAAGAGAATTTCGCTCCCGAACCTCTCTGTTGATCTGACATCTGTCTGCGTTTTTTCCTTCCGCTTCCATCTGTCTTGCAACAACGCCTTCGTGAATAGTCGGTACTTTATCGATCCCCTGCCGTGCATAACTTCTGTGATCGATCTGTTTATCTTTTGCAAGATACCGGTTACAGTGTTCAGCCCAAGATGATCTCCACTTCTCAGCCTTGGAATGTTCATTCCAGTCATTTGCCGGTATCGATATCTTTTCCCAAAGGTATTCCGTTCCTTTACCTTCTCGAACCCTTGTTTTCTGATTACCATTTTTATCTAACTGTGGAATCCGATATTGTGATGTTGCTTTTTTGTTTTTAGGATCGTATGAAGGAAGTGATGGATCATAGATCGGTCGTCCTTCTTTATCTCTGCTGTTTGCGAAAACAGTCTTCTGTTTCTGCAGCCACTTCTCATGTTCATCTATACCTCTTAACGTCAGCATGATGTGTGCATGAGGATTGCCGTCACCTTTATCGTGAAGAGCCCAATCTGCGATCATACCCTCTTTGATAAAGTTGTCTTGGATAAAGTTCCTTACGCATTCGATCTGTTGTTCACGTGTCATTTCGTTAGGAAGAGCTACCTCGATCTCACGTGCGAACTGTGCATCAGACCGCTTCTCGATCTGCTGCACTTCGTTCCACAAGACTTCGCGATTGAGATAACGTCTCGGAGCATTGTCCGGAAGGATAACCTCGTTCATTACGACGCCGCCTTTATGTGTGAAATCATGGGTCAGACCTGTCTCTTCGTTATAGAGTTTCTCACCGGCTCTGTATGCGGCGGAGGCAACAGTGGAACGGCCACCTGCGCGACTCACGATCTTTATAGAGCAATGGTATATCGACATGATTCGCGCCCTCCTTTATCAATGCTGTTGCGGATGGTTATAGCGTCTGCAAGACTCCATCCAAGTGAAACTTGGTCTAGGTCAAGGAGCGAAGCGTCCTTGTGGGTTTCCAAGAGGGCAACGCCCTTTGGTGCCGTCTGCACAAGACCCCTCGGAGAGCGCACTGTAATGTGGGCCACGCCCACATATAAGTGCGCCCTTAACAAGTTAAGGGATGGGGGAAGTGTCGGTCGAAAGTCAGTCATTTGCATCACCCCCGATACGTTCATCGTTCATGGCTTTGCTAAAGAAACCGCCGTTCTTCTCCTGAAGTTTGAGGAAATACATAAAGCGGACTTTGTCCTGGTCAGTAGTAGGTCTGCCTAAAACAGACTCTACGATACCGCCGAGTTCGATCAGCCTTCTCGTCCTCTTCTTGCGTTCCTCTTCCGAGTGCCTCTTGCGGAGATCTCTCTCCTGAGCCTTCAACTGTGCCTGTTTCTTAAGATTCTCTTCGATTTTTTCGTCAAATGATTTCTGTGCCATAATTTTGTTTTCCTTTCTAAAAAAATAGATTTTGAATAGTGATGGAAATACCCGGGATAATCGGTCCCGGGTATCATCACAAGTTTGTATCAATACAGATAACCAGCTAAGAATCATCCTCATCGTTTTCCCCGAACATGTCGAGAACGTCTTTAGGAAGGGAACTGTCATCCGTCTCGTTTGAAGACGGCTTTGCAGAAAGATCATCTGGCTTGCAGGTGATGCCTGCTTCTTCTCCAGTTCTCATCCTTACATAGTGCCTGTCCTCGCCCTTGGGATAGAGATCTTTCCACCCTCTCCGGATGATAAAGGAGAGATATTCGTTAATGCCCATACCAGATTGCTTTGCCATTCCCGGCAGAGCTTCAAGGTTGGCTTTAACCGTTCCTTCCGTGTCGGTCGCATTCTTTTTTCTCCTTATATCCATCCAGGTCAGGAGCAATGCCTCTGTCTCAGCATTCCCCTTTTCTTTGGAGAAATCGCTTATAAGCTTTCTTATTTCCGGTGAGACACACACAGCTTCTTTCTCTGTATGATTACTATTGTCTGAATATTCTTTATGAATATCTTTAAAAGATAGGTCTTCCCGTTTTGTAGAAATCTGATTTGTACCTTTGGGTGAATTCTGATTTCTACCTTTTGTAGAAATCAGATTTTCCCTTTTCGCGCAATCAGGAAGAACATAGAAATGCTTGCACTTTTTCTGAGTGTTCGGGATATACGTGTTCTTTGTTTTAATGAGTCCTGCTTGCTCCAGTTTCTTGATCGCGCATTCCTGTTGCTTACGGGATATGCCGAGCTCTCTTTCAAACTCTTCTGCTGTTCTCCAGCAATAACCATCTTCCCGTTCGGTATAGCGGGAAAGATAGACCAGCTTGTTAAAGAGAGCTGCGGCGACAACCCCGACTTTCTGTGCCAGATCTACATCATAGGAAGCCGATAAATTAGTAGGTTTATTCATCGATTGCCTCCTTTGTCGATTCAGCATCCTAAACCTTGTTTTCCCCGAGTCTTTCGGGTAAACTGTGGCTGTTGAATACATTTGACTGTCCTTTTGTTGTTGCAGCAACGTTCGGGGCAGTTATTTTTTTGACTTGTTCATTCTGTTTCAATATTGCTTTCTCCTTTGTCTATATTTTTAATGTGATTGTGATCGTCCAGGAGCTCCAATATCGTCTCGAAGTTCTCAATATCCACTGCAGTAAACACTTCGTCACGAATATCACCTCTTACGATGGCTTCTATCCTGCTCAACCGAACCGAGATCTCATCAAAGGTCCTGACATTGCCTATTACGGTGATGTGCTGATTAAGGCAGGATTCGATAAAGAATTCGCTCCTGGAAAGACCGGACAGATCGATCCTTGCCTCTATCAGTTCCCTTTCCTCAGGTGTTACACGGAAATTGATAATGGCATGGCGTTTGCGTGCATGCTCATCCTTCTTTTTCTTCTTTCTCTTACCTTTGGAAAGGCTTTCTCTGCGGTATACATTACTCATTGCCGTCATCTCCTTTATCAGTGTCATTAGTGCCGTTTACTTCCAGCAACTTGTTGATTTCCGAAGCCATATCCTTCTGAACTGAAGGGTAAAGATGTGCATATCTATCCGTTATTACTGTGCTCTCATGACCGAGACGCTCTCCTATCTGGACTGTTGAATAACCCATCTTGATAAGAAGTGCACAATGAGAGTGCCTTAAGTCGTGAATCCTTATTCTTTTTACTCCGGACCTTTCGGAACCCTTTATCATTTCCCATGCCAGATAGGATTTGCTGATTGGGAATATACGTGTCTTATCATCAAGTTTGTACAGAGATTCGAAATAGTCTTCCATCTCTCTTACTAGGAAATCCGGAAGCGATATTGTACGGTTACTCTTCTCGGTTTTCGGCGGAGTAATATGAACTTCTCCTTCAAGTATCTGAAAAGATTTGTCTATCTTTAATGTCTTGTTTTCAAGGTCAAAATCCTTACGGGTAAGAGCCAGTAATTCGCCACATCTGATACCGGTCCAATAGAGAACTTCAAAGGCATAATAAGAGATAGGTTTCCTCTTTATTGCTTCCCTGAACTTTAGATATTCATCCATAGTCCAGAACAACATTTCCGAATTCTTACTTTTGCCCATTTTCTTATTTTTCCTGCACGGGTTAACCGGAAGACCATAGTAGTTTACTGCGTGATTGAAGATTGCATTCATCTGATTTTGGATCGTCCTGAGCGTTGTAGGAGCATATCCCCTGCCGTTCTCATCACGCTTCATAAGAAGTTCGTTCTGCCACTGAAGGATATCCGTCGGTGTGATCTCGGAAACTGTTTTTGTCATAAAATACGGACGGATGTGCTTATTAATAAAGAATCGCTTGCTTAGATAGGTGCTTAATCTGATCTGTGGCTTCAAGTTTTCCAGATAGATATCTATGAACGAATCAAAGCTCATGTTTACATCTCTGTCTGCCTTTAAGAGAAAAGCCCGCTCGTATTCCTGAGCTTCGTGTTTAGTCTTAAAACCACGCTTTTCGTGCTTCTTACGAATTCCCTGCCAATCGGTGTAGTAGCAAGCAACTCTCCAATAACCTTTGCCATAACCTCCGCCGGTTTCTTTAAAGACTGCCATTCTTTACATACCCCCTTTGAAGACATGCTTCCTCATACCAGATGCGGTTAAGTCTTCCGCAAACTACGAGAGCTGTAGGATTCTGTTTCTTCATCTCAGCATTCAGCTGCCTGATGATGTCGTACGCCTTTGATCTGGAGACTCCGAGATCATGCTGTACTGTTGCTACTCCTATAAACATAGGCTTGTTTTCTTCTAACATTTTCTGTTACCTCCGTTTTATTTTTTGTTTGAGAGAAGACAGACTTCTCCCTTAAAAAGTTTTTGTGAAACTTTTGGTTTCACCGTTTTCTTTTCCGCAGTATTTCTCCTGTACCCCCCCTGCGGGCGGGAAACCGTAAGGCTTCCGTATTGCTTCTACGGAATCATGGGACTTTCACCCCCGAGACCGATACGTCCCGGCTGCTCTTCACAGAAGTATCATTGTGACTTTGTACCTGTCTTCGCCGCCCTCAGGTTGCAACCCTGATTCTGACTCATCCCCGTTATCGCTCTCTCCCTCCCGGAGGGAGGTCCTGGCGCGGTCGGAGTAAATGGCTTGGGATTTTAACCCCGATACAAGTGAACGTACCTTACGATTTAGTATTTAATTGTCTAAATCGTTTTGAGACCTCTTATGTCCCCTTTGCCTTTTGGTTTGGGTACATATTTGTTCTCTATTCAACTATACGCCTGTGCATTTATTCCGTCAAGTACTTTTTTGTACCCATTTTAGAAAATTACGATTACATTTTTAGAATTATGTGGTATTATACGGGTACATGAAAGGTGGCAAAGCTATGACTATCGGAGACAAAATCAGAAAATACAGGAACCTTAGAGGTATTACCCAAGAAGAGCTGGGCAAAAGAGTAGGACTCCCCAGAGACCGCATCAGACAATATGAGACCAATGTAAGATCCCCTAAGCCGGATCTTCTTAAAAAGTTCGCAGAACAGCTGGATGTCGATGTTGCTGCTCTTTCAGACGTTGATATACGTGATGAGGAAGATCTTATGCACGTTCTTTTCGATGCTGAAGAAAAATACGATATAGATATAATCAAAAAAGAAGGCCAGACAATGCTGGTCTTTAATGATGAAGATATGAGTCATTCCGTTATTACCACCTACCTAAGTCTGTGGTGTGATAAGCGCAGAACTTTGGGAATTAACAAAGACAACCCTAAAAAGGATGAATATACAGAATGGCAGGGACAGTTCGGCTCACAGGCAGAAAGCTTTAAGGCTGAAATGAAAGCCCGAATAGATAAGATGTATAAACCTTATCTTGATAGTGCTCCGAAGACCGCCGGATCTGGTTCAAGCTTAATTCAGACTATTAAAAAGCAGGAACCGGGTTATCTTATTGACACAGTTTATAAAAACGGGCTTCCCGGTCTTGTTTTCAACGCTGATAAATTACTTGCAGAAGAAAGCGAAGCCTTTGCAGACTTCCTTATCATGCTCAGATATATGGAATCCTTAGGTGCAAAGATCACGAAAGATATTATCTATGACGGTAATATGGTTAAGATCGTATACATCTTCCCTTATCCGGAATTTGCTGCAATCTGCAATTTTGCAGATGAACTTATTGCCTACAACAAAGACAAGGATACATATTCAACTCTTGCTAAAGAAGAATTCGAGAAACACTTCGAAGCCAGCATAAAGACATATGATCTGGATATCAAAGGTGTGATCCAGCATCATAAAAAGAAGTGATTATTTCAGTCATGAAATTAGCTCTACTCATAACTGGTGTTGGCGAAATGTTGGCGAAGAAAATAGAAACGCAATAAAATAGGGCCTTTCAAGGCCCTTTGTGTTATTCGAGTTCGATCGTGGCCGGAGGTTTCCCGGTGCAGTCGTAGAAGACGCGGCTGATGCCTTTGACTTCGTTGACGATGCGGCTGGTAACTTTGTTGATGAGTGACCAGGGTAGCTCAGCTGCTTCTGCGGTCATGAAGTCTGTCGTGGTGACGGCACGCATGACGCAGGCGTAGTCGTAGGTACGCTCATCGCCCATGCAGCCGACGGAGCGCATGTTGGTGAGAGCGATGAAATACTGGTTGGCATATTTGTCGAAGCCGGCAAGCTGCATCTCTCTTCTGAAGATGGCGTCTGCGTCCTGGACGAGTTTTACCTTCTCTGCCGTGACTTCGCCGACGATGCGGATCGCAAGGCCGGGACCGGGGAACGGCTGACGGAAGACAAGGTTGTCGGGAATGCCGAGCTCGAGGCCTGCTTTTCGGACTTCGTCCTTAAAGAGAAGGCGGAGTGGTTCGATTATCTCTTTGAAATCAACGTAGTCAGGAAGGCCGCCTACGTTGTGGTGTGACTTGATGACGGCGCTCTTGCCAAGGCCGGATTCGATTACGTCGGGGTAGATCGTGCCCTGGACGAGGAAGTCGACAGCACCGATCTTCTTGGCTTCCTCTTCGAAGACACGGATGAATTCCTCACCGATAATTTTTCGCTTTGCCTCAGGCTCATTAACGCCTGCGAGCTTGGAATAGAAGCGCTCCTGGGCATTAACCCTGATGAAGTTCAGATCGTAGGGACCATTGGGTCCGAAGACTGCTTCGACCTCGTCACCTTCGTTCTTGCGGAGAAGGCCGTGGTCAACGAATACGCAGGTGAGCTGCTTGCCTACAGCCTTGGAAAGGAGCACTGCAGCAACCGATGAATCAACGCCGCCTGAGAGGGCGCAGAGAACGCGGCCTGAACCGACCTTCTCACGGATCTCCCGGATAGATGTCTCAACGAAAGAATCCATCTTCCAGTCGCATTTGCACTTGCAGATATCCTTGACGAAATTGGCGAGCATGTTTGTGCCTTCAACAGTGTGAACGACTTCCGGATGGAACTGTACACAGTAGAGGTTCTGCTCAATATTCTCGGCAGCAGCGACCGGGCAGACTTCCGTATGTGCGGTGATCCTGAAGCCCGGAGCGGGTGTTGCGATGTAAACGGTGTGGCTCATCCAGCAGACTGTCTTGGGAGAAATGTCCTTGAAGAGTCTGGCGCTTGTATCAACCTCGACGTCGGTATGACCGTATTCCCTTACGGGAGCGGCCTTTACCTCGCCGCCGAGGAGATAGTTCATGAGCTGTGCGCCATAGCAGATGCCGAGGACCGGAATGCCCATTTTAAACAGGTCGGGCGAACATTTCGGAGAATCGTCATCGTAAACATTGGCAGGGCCGCCCGTGAGGATGATGCCCTTGGGATCAAGCGCTCTGATCTCGTCGAGGCTCGTGGTGTGCGGTCTGACTTCGCTGTAGACCGACAACTCTCTGACTCTTCTTGCAATCAACTGGTTATACTGCCCTCCGAAATCGAGGACAAGGATCATCTCCTGAGCCATGGAAAAACCTCCGGGAATCTGCTTGATCTTATGGATTAATTATACTCTGCGATCCTGTACACCAAACAACAAATCTGTTCGTTTATTGGCAAAAACACATTCTTTCCTGAAGCTTATGTTTTGGTCAGTTTTACATATGCGATGACGTGTGCGTGGTCTGCCTCCCAGAGACGGAATTCGCAGGTGCCGTATTTTCTTATCTGAACATCCGGCAGCATGAATTCGAAGTCGACCGTTCCGTCCTCTTCAACTTTGAAGCTGACCGAATCGCCGTAATGCTCGCCGTCAACATACCAGTCGTATATAAGCGTTGTATCCGCGCTGAACTCGTGGTCGAACTTTACCATGACCGTAATGCCGTCCACGCTTATGTTGTATCCTGCGGTGTTAAGCCAGCCCGGCTCCTTGCTGTAATGCATGAAGATGCCGTTATTGTCAACGGAAGATGCACCGTAAATGAGCGTGCCGTCTGACCATTCGGGAGTGTATTCGTATGTGCCTACCGCCTGGTTCCCGTATTTTCCGGAACCGATGCTGCCGGTATCAACGATAACATTGTCCAGATCAATGTTCTGGTTATTGCGGCTGTTTCTCTCCCGCTCGATCTCCTCCATATACTCTTTGTATTCCTTCTCTTTGAGCTCGCCCGCTAAATACAGCGCCTCAACGGCCTTCTGCAGACACCTGAGATTCTGTTCATCAGATGTCTGTCTTGCAACATATGTATCGTTGGCCGTTATCGGGAAAAGCATAGGCGAGATCAATATCTGCGGAATCTTGCTCATGGGATCGAGAGACATGCTTACTGAGTATTCGTCGTACCACATTTTGTCGATCTGCTTTGCCAGATCGTAATAGATCCCTGCATAGAACTGGCTCCATATCTCCTCATCGCTGTATGCACTGTCCACGCTCTCGATCCTGATCGAAGCCATGTACATCTCCTGAATGTATTCGTCACTCCCGAAATAATCCAGGATAGCCTCCCTCGAAGGCGCACTGCCCGTGACCGTCACAGCATAAGGATTGTCCTTATCGTAATCGTACTTGAGACCGTGATCCTCAATGTATCCGAAATACGCCTTCAGGAACTCCAATGCCGCATCGTTGATTGTCTGATCATCTTCGTTCCCGTCATCGAAAAGTCTCACGTTATAAATGCTGTAACCGTAATGCTTCTGTTCAAGCTCACCTTTTGCAAGCCCGGGAATAACGCTCTCAAAAGCCGCCTTTGCCTCATCCGCAGTCATTGACGCGATCCTCAGCTCGGTGGAACTCTTTAAAAGCTTGCTGTACTTATCTGCAGAGTTTTCCCTCAGCTTCCATTGCCCTTCGTCCTCGTCGAAAACATAACTGAAAGAAAGATTCGCTGTACTCATCTTCTCATAAGAATCGGCCGCTTCCAGATAATCATCCTTGGTCATAACCGATCCGTTGTCGTGCCTGATGAAATCCTGCATGTCAATATATGAGATCTTGATCCTTGCCTTCGCCCTCAGGTTCTTGCGGTCGACCTCAATGCTCTTGAACTCTTCGATATCGGTTTTCGAGGCAACCTTAAAAACGACCTCAGCCTTGTCCTTGTCATCGTCGTAGAAATTGTAGGAGAAATCCCCGTCAACGAGGTCCTCCATATCCTTGGTGTTCCCTGAAGCATACGCCTCAAGGAAGTGCTCCGTGACCTCTTTGATCTGCTCAATATCCTTAGATTCGCGTGACTTACATCCAGCCGGCAAAAGTGCGCTTGCCAGCAGAGCTGCGGTCAGAAGGAGTCCAACAGCCCTTTTCTTCACTTTTTTCATATTCAGTTACCCCTGATTTATCTACGGATGATCTCTTCCCTGACAGGACCCGTCGATACGATCGAGATGTGAACACCGATCTCCTTCTCGATGAATTCAACATAATCCTGGGCTTCCTTGGGGAGCTTGTCGTATTCTGTCACGCCCCTGATCTCACCCTTGCCCTTCCATGAAGGCAGATATTCAATGACCGGCTTGCATCTGTCGAGCTTCGTCGGGTTCGGGAAATCCTTTGTGATCTCACCGTCAACCTCATAAGCCGTGCATACCGGTATCTTGTCCAGATAGCCGAGTACATCAAGGTTCGTGAGCGCAACATCCGTGCCGCCCTGAAGCCTTACGCCGTAACGTGTTGCAACACAGTCAAACCAGCCGACTCTTCTCGGACGTCCTGTCGTGGCACCATACTCGCCCTTGTCACCGCCACGGTCTCTAAGCTCCTTGGCAACAGCCTCATCAAGGATCTCGGATACGAAAGCACCGCCGCCTACCGCAGAAGAATAAGCCTTTGTAACAACAACGATCTTCTTGATCTCATAAGGCGGGATGCCCGCACCAACGCAGCCATAGCCTGCAAGTGTTGAAGATGAAGTAACCATCGGATAGATGCCCATATCGGGATCCTTCATGGTTCCGAGCTGGCCCTCGAGAAGGATCTTCTTGTCTTCCTTCAAAGCCTCATAGAGATAAGCCTGGGTATTCGTAACGAAAGGCTTGATCAGTTTGCCCTGCTCGAGCATCTCCTCCAGAAGTGCCTGGGGATCGATGGGATCCTTGTGATAGAGGTTTACGAGAAGCGCATTCTTGATCTCGAGGACTCTCTCGATCTTTTCCTTCAGTGTTGCCTCATCGAAAAGCTCCGACACCTGGAACCCGATCTTTGCATATTTATCAGAGAAGAACGGCGCAATACCTGACTTCGTCGAACCGAAAGCCTTTCCGCCCAGTCTCTCCTCCTCGAATTTATCGAAATCAACATGGTAAGGCATAACGACCTGAACCCTGTCAGACACAAGAAGCTTCGGATTCAGTCCCTGCTCCCTGATTGAATTGTACTCATTGATGAACTTTCTGATGTCCAGCGCAACACCGTTTCCGATGATATTTACGATATTCTCGTGGCAGACACCGGAAGGCATAAGATGAAGAGCAAATCTTCCGTGATCGTTGATTATCGTATGTCCTGCATTTGCTCCGCCCTGGAATCTGATTACGATGTCTGATTCATTCGCAAGAAGGTCCGTGATCTTTCCCTTTCCCTCATCGCCCCAGTTAGCACCAACGATAGCCGTTACCATGATTTATTCCTCCGAAATCAATATCTCAATTCTGTGGTTTCATCAAAACCCGCGCCAATTATATCAGAAATAAGAATAATATGGGCTCTATATTATAAAAAGAGTGAAATGGGGGGGTGGAGGGGTTGCCTGGACTGTTTTTTTGAGGCAGGAGGCCCTCTTTTCAGGCTGAAGTTCGGGCTGTAGCCTGACTTTGGCCGGACTTTTCGCGATTCCTATATAATTCCTAAAAACGATCAGTTTTGTGAAAAGATTAGGAATATCACCTCATATTTCTTAATTTTTCCCAGATGGCCCCTGTTTTTGTGAAAATTACAGGAATCAGGTTTTCATCTTGAAAAATCGAAAAACCAACCCACGGCAAGTCCTATAAATCTGGCATAGCAGGCTATTCGAAAATATCCCCTGTCGAACCTCAGGTACCTGCGCCTGCATCCGTGTCAGATCCGGCGCCACCATCTGACCCGTTCCCGGAATTCTCATCCACCGGAGCCGCGGTCTCAGCAGTAGTTTCAACCGTTGTCTCGGTCGTGGTCTCGGTCGTGGTCTCCGCCGTCGTTTCCGCTGTTGTCTCAACGGTAGTCTCCACCGTCTCTCCGGAAGTCTCACCCGTCGTCTCAGCCGTGGTCTCCAAAATCGTCTCTAAAGTAGTTTCCACAGTCGTCTCAACCGTCTCCTCCGGCTCCTCTTCGCCGTAAGGTCTGCAGATGACGACCCTCCGCCAGCCTTTCATGCCGTATTCGTAGGTGCAGGTAACGAGCGTCAGCTGACGGGCTTTAGTTATCTCGCCGAGGGCATAATCAAGGAGATCGTCGGCATCGACTATCAGGGAATCAGTTACATAGAAGACTGTCTCGTTGCCGTAAAGGTCCGTGAAAATGACCTCATCACCGATATCAACGCTGCCGAGGTAGTGGAACATCGAGCCGTCCCTATAGTTGTGACCGAGGATCGTGGCGTTGCCTCTCTCGCCGGGCATGACGGAATCGACATAGTGGCCAAGACCGTATCTTAAGGCAACTGTTGTGGCTTCATCCCAAACCGGATATCTGATGTTTATGCTGCTTATCTCAAGGATGCCGATGGAATTGAGAACCACGTATTCATCGTCGTAGTAGTCCTCTTCTTCCTCCTCCTCAGTCTCCCCGACAAAATCATATGACTCGCCTTCGACCTCATTGCCTCTGGCTGGAACCACATATGTAATCTGGGGAACGCTTTCCTCAGTTGCCTCGATCTTGCTCTCGATTGTCTTGAGGGCATCGCCTGAAATTCTCTTTCTGTTAAGGCGCTTGATAGGGTCAATAAGAATAAGAATGATGCCCGCGACAAGAAGGATCATGCTGATGACGATCAATATGATGCTGACGGGGGAAAATTTAGATCCTGGCCTTCTGTATAGGTTAATCCGTTTCACTATTCTGCCCTATTTTTCGAGAATTATTATTGCAAAATGCTTATTCATTATACCCCCAAACCGTGATATTATGTTGACCACACCATTTAGTCCGGGGGGTCGTATGGAAAGTTCTGTCTGGAACAATGCTCTCAAACTTTTAAGTTATGATTCTGATATAGATAGTTTTGCTTATGAGTCTGTCATTAGTAAGATGAGCGTCGCATATGACGATAATGATGTGCTGATCCTGGCTGCAAGGGACGAGTATTCCCTCTCGCTCGTAAAGGGCCAGAAGCTGGGAAAGACCATTGAGGATGCCATCAAGACAGCTAATAATGGCAAGGCCTGCGCGGTCAAGTACATTCTTGAAGGCGATGAGAAGGCTCTCAATTCCTCGGTAAATGCCGAGAAGAAGGTCGTCCGCCAGACAAGGACCGAAGCTGTGACTTCAACGGGACTTACCGGTGAGTTTACCTTTGCGAACTTCGTTGTCGGTGACTGCAACCGTTTCGCACATGCTTCAGCTGTATCCGTAGCTTCAAAGCCCGGTCAGAAACAGAGAAATCCTTTCTTCCTCTGGGGCAATTCAGGACTTGGAAAGACTCACCTTATGAAGGCTATCGGCAATGCTGTTCTTGAGCAGCATCCCGAGAAGAAGGTCATTTACACCACCTGCGAAGCCTTCACAAATGCATTTATTGCCACTATCAATACAAATAAATACACGGAATTCCGCAATAAATTCCGTACAGTTGACGTACTTTTAATTGATGATATTCAGTTCCTTATCGGCAAGGAAGGTGTCCAGACCGAGTTCTTTAATACTTTCGAGGCACTTATCGAAGCCGGCAAGCAGATAGTTATCACCTGCGACAAGGCTCCTTCAAATCTTACTGAACTTAACAGCAGGCTTATCTCACGTTTCCAGGACGGCATCATGTTCGATGTGCAGCCACCGGATTTTGAGACCAGGAAGGCTATCCTTTTGAGCAAGCTCGAGAATGAGAGTTTTACGCTTTCGGACGAGATAATCAATTACATCTGCGAGAATGTAACCACCAATATCAGGCAGCTTAACGGTGCTTTCAATACTATTTCTTCTTATATTACGCTTGCAAACGGCGAGCTGACTCTGGATGACGTTCAGAAGATTCTCATTCCTCTAATTCAGCCTAATAAGAAGAAATATCTGACACCAGAGATGATCATTAAAGCAGTATCCAATTACTATGATCTTAATCCGGACAAGCTGACGTCAAAGCTCAGAAATGCTGACGTCTCCACTGCCCGCAATGTTGCTATGTATATGTGCCGTGAATATCTCGAACTCAAATATGAGAAGATCGGCCAGCTCTTTGGCGGACGCAAACATACCACAGTCATGCATGGCTGCGACAATGTTGATGAGAACAAAGAGCTCAAAGCTCAGGCTGAAGAGATATATAAGGCAATGACCTGATTTGAACAATTTCTGTTCTTAAGTTCAAAACTTCAGGTAGATTTCCTGTAGACGGTTTGTGCACAGATGTAACAGTGTTCAAAAGCCTGTTTTTATGAACACGTAAAGTCCGGGATCTATACATTGTTTTGAATGGAACAAATCCATACAGTTATTGATTTTCGGGCATTTTTGAACATTTGAACACTACATAATAAGGCTAATAAGAGCTATATCTAAATACTGCAGGAATGCTTTTCGCGAGGGCCCGAAAACAATCACCTGTAACACCGTTAAACTATATATTTTTAGTAATATAAAGTGTATAATGTTTGAAATATTTTATTATACGGGAAAGGCGGAACCACTCAGATGAAGTTCACATGCAGCAGAGATGACTTGGTAAATAACGTATCCATAGTCCAGAGAGCTGTTTC
The DNA here is from genome assembly GCA_024683485.1 of Saccharofermentans sp. Lineage (GTDB taxonomy): Bacteria > Bacillota > Clostridia > Saccharofermentanales > Saccharofermentanaceae > Saccharofermentans. The sequence goes on from JAIKYD010000052.1 coordinate 18,738, forward strand.
AGCTAACAGTACGGTAAATATCCTTAACGGAATTCTTATAGAAGCTTCAGATGACAATAAAATTAAGCTCACAGGCTACGATCTCCAAACCGGTATCGAAGCTGATGTTGAGGCTAATGTCACTGAGAAGGGCGCTGTTGTTATAGATTCAAAGTTCTTCGGAGATATCATCAGAAAGCTTCCTGAGCCCGAGGTTGATATTGTTTCAGACAGTAATTTCCAAACAACTATCAAGTGCGGTCAGGCTGAGTTCAAGATCTCCGGTCTTGATCCTGAACCGTTCCCGAAGATCCCTGAGATTGAAGCAAATGATGCAGAGAAGATCGTTATGGGTCAGAAGATCCTTAAGAACATGATCATTCACACGATCTTTGCAGTATCCAGAGACAATTCACGTCCTGTTCTTACAGGAAGTAATGTTGTAAGTGACGGTTCATGCCTTTCTGTTGTATCAATCGACGGATTCAGAATGGCTATCAACCGTGAGAATATGGGCAATGATTTCCCTAAGATCAACTATATCGTTCCCGGCAAGGCCCTTACTGAGATCAGTAAGATCTTAAGTGATGATGAGGATGCAGAGATTAATATCTACACATCCATGCAGAATCTCTTATTCGATATTGGCAATGTCAGAATGGTATCCCGCCTTATCGAAGGCCAGTTCATCAACTTTGATTCGATCATCACAAAGAATCCAAAGACAGTTATCACTATCAACCGCAAGCAGTTCCTTGATGCAGTTGACAGAGCTTCACTGATCATAATGACTGATGACCGTAAGTGCCCTGTAAGATTCCTTACAAACAATCCTTCAGAACTTACAGTTCAGGCTGCTTCTGCAAGGGGTAATCTCCAGGAGAATATCGATATCAGCCTTGAAGGCGATCTTATCGATGTTGATTTCAATTCAAGATATGTTCTTGATGTTCTTAAGAATATCGAAGATGAGATCATCAGAGTTGAGGTCAATGGCGGCCAGGGACCCTGCATTATCAAGCCTGTTGAAGGAGATAAATACATTTATCTGATTCTTCCTATCAGAAGATAATGTTCATCAGAAGCATACATCTTGAAAACTTCAGAAATTACGGAAGGCTCGATCTGGATGTCGGGCCTTCTGTTAATATTTTTTACGGTGATAATGCCCAGGGCAAGACTAATCTTGTTGAAGGCATATATGTTGCTTCAAGCATTGCTTCCCACAGGACAAGCAAGGATTCAGACCTTATAAAGTTTGGTGAGAACGAATATAAGACAAGTCTTGATCTTCAAGATGATGATGGTGCTTTATTATCTCTTTCAGCCTGCTATTACACTGAGAAGTCTGCTTTAAGCAGATCAAACAGGATCGGAAGAGTTCTTTTAAGGGATAATGCTCCGGTCGAAAAGATTTCCGAATATATTGGCGTTTGTAACATAGTTATCTTCGCTCCTGAAGACCTTAATATCGTCAAGAATGCTCCTGCTTTCCGGCGAAAATTCCTTAACACGCTTATATCAAAGATATCACCTTCGTATTTCAATCTACTGAGCAATTACAGCAGGCTTCTGTCACAGAAAAATGCATTGCTTAAGAACATCAGAGGCGGAAATGGTATATCTTCTTCGATTGACCAGCAGCTTGATTTCTGGGATTTCTCGCTTGCAGATGTCTCCGCTGAGATCATTCTGAAGAGATACAAGTTTTCAAAGCTCATTTCTGACATAGCCTCAAAGCATCACAGAAGTATCTCAGGAGGCAAGGAAAACCTTGCTATAGAGTACAGCACCATATTTGGCGCTACAGGGGCCTTAGAAACGTTTCTAAACGAAAACAGTAAATATGACGAATATATTAGTAAAGGCCTCACAGGAGCTGATTATGGACGTATTAAGGGTATTCTCTCAGATTTAGTACTTGCTAAGCTGAAATCAGTCAGGGAATACGACATTGATAAGCATATATCTTCTTCAGGTATCCACAGGGATGATATCATCATCAAACTTGATGGTATGCCTATGAAGAACTTCTCTTCACAGGGACAGCAAAGGACAGCAGCTTTGGCTTTGAAACTTGCTGAACTGGAGATAATCAAGATGTACGTCTCCTCTACCCCGGTATTGATCCTTGATGATGTATTCTCTGAGCTTGATAAGACCAGAAGATTAAGTCTTGTGTCTGCCATGAAGGGAGCCCAGATATTCATTACCTGCACCGATAAGAACATGATCGGAGAGGAAATAGACTTAATGCAGGAAGCAGGCGCCCGGAAGGCTGTTTTTTATAGAGTAAGCGGCGGAGTAATAGAGGCTGAGTAAAGCTTATTTACTGTCAAAATGCGCTAAAAACCGTGATTATTGCTCACAATCTTATATTATAATAAACATATTAATATTGCTCTTTATGTTATAATTATGAATTAGGAGAATTCCGAAAGGTTCGGAGGCAGAAAGTGTTCATTCATATCGGCAATGATCTCTCAGTTCTTAAATCTTCGGTTACCTGCGTAGTCAATCTTGAGACCGTCCCACCTTCCCGCAAGGACATGGCTGATTACATCAACAGCGAGGACGAACAGGGCAGACTGCAGTATGTGACTGATGATATACCGAAGTCATTGGTGATAACGGATGATAAAACATATGTTTGTTCACTGTCTTCAAGTCTGATATTAAACAGACTGAATCTTCCGGACAACTTCTGAATACTAACATTTAACAGTGTTAATATACAGTATTTCCGGGCTTTTGACGGAATTGCTGCCAAAGATAGGAGTTTTTACATTTATGAAGGAAAACGACGAGAAGAATTTCAATTTTGAGGAGAATCCTGTTGCAAAAGAGGCTTCATCCCGCCCTTCCGGCGCGGTAGATCTCTACTTTCAGCCTGTTGAGGAAGGTGATGATGACGAGCTTAAGAATCTTGCAGAGAACCCCAGAGCATTAACTGAGGACTTCAAGGAAGAGTCTATGGCTGATGTACTTGCTGCAGAGGGTGATCAGGATAATTTCGATACATCCAATAACAGCGAATACAGTGAAGACGATATCCAGGTCCTTGAAGGTCTGGAAGCAGTTAGAAAAAGACCTGGTATGTATATCGGTGATACGACTTTAAGAGGTCTTCATCACCTGATCTATGAGATCGTTGCCAATTCAGTCGATGAGGCTCTTGCAGGACGTTGCGATACGATCGACGTAGTCCTTGAAAAAGACGGTTCAGTAACAGTTACAGATAACGGTTCAGGTATTCCTGTCGGAAATCATCCTAAGCTTGGTATTCCTACAGTTGAAGTCGTTCATACGGTACTTCATGCAGGCGGTAAATTTGGCGGCGGAGCGTACAGCATTTCCGGTGGTCTGCATGGCGTAGGTGCATCCGTTGTAAACGCGCTTGCCGATCATATGAAGGTTCAGGTACGCCGTGACGGAAATATCTATGAGATCGAATTCGAAAAGGGTAAGACGACTGTTCCTCTTCATGTTGTCGGAACATGTGATAAAGATGACACAGGAACGAAGACTAATTTTATTCCTGATAAATCTATCTTCCCTGATATCGTTTTTGACTTTGATTCAATGATCACACGTTACCGTGAGATGGCTTTCCTTAATAAGGAAGTTACCATCGATCTGTGTGATGACAGAGGTGCAGAACCCATTAAGAAACACCTCCATTATGACGGCGGAATCATCTCATTCGTTGAGTATCTTAACAGACATAAGGAAGCTATTAATACACCGCCTATCTACTTTGCAACAAAGCAGGGAGATTCATTCGTTGAGATAGCTCTTCAGTATAACGATTCATATCAGGAAACCGTTTATACATATGCTAATAACATTGCTACACCTGAAGGCGGTACACACCTTGTAGGCTTCCGTGCAGCAATGACAAGAGCCATCAATGACTATGCCAAGAAATATAAGTTCATCAAAGATGGTGACGTTAAGCTTCAGGGTGAGGATACAAGAGAAGGACTTGCAGCAATTATATCGGTTAAACTTCCTGATCCGCAGTTTGAAGGACAGACAAAGAGTAAGCTCGGTAATGCCGAGATCAGACCTATGGTAGACAGTGCCGTATATGAGAAACTCGAGATTTATCTCGAGGAGCACCCTGATATTGCAAAGCTTATCATGGACAAGTGTCTCTCTGCTTCAAGAGCCAGAGATGCAGCAAAGAGAGCAAGGGAACTCACCAGAAGGAAGACTGTTTTTGAGAATAATGCTCTCCCTGGAAAGCTTGCTGACTGCCAGAGTGATGAGGCTGAATTCTGCGAGATCTTCATCGTTGAGGGAGACTCCGCAGGTGGATCCGCAAAGCAGGGCAGAGAGCGTAAATACCAGGCTATCCTTCCTCTCTGGGGCAAGATGCTTAACGTTGAGAAGGCAAGGATCGATAAGGTATATTCCAACGAGAAGCTCCAGCCTGTTGTTATGGCTCTCGGTGCCGGTATCGGTGATGAATTCGATGCAAGCAAACTCAGATACCATAAAGTAATCATTATGGCGGATGCCGACGTTGACGGTTCTCACATCAGAACTCTCCTTCTCACATTCTTCTTCAGATATCTTAGACCTCTGGTCGAAGGCGGTTATGTCTATATAGCATGCCCACCTCTCTTCAAAGTCTATAAGGGCGATGAAGCTTACTATGCATATGATGAAAAGGAGATTGAAGAGATCAAGGCTGCACACAAGTGGGAGAATCCTCTTATCCAGCGATTCAAAGGTCTTGGTGAGATGAGTTCCGAACAGCTCTGGGATACAACAATGAACCCTGTCACAAGAAAGCTCCTGAGAGTAACTCTTGCAGATGCACAGGAAGCAGATGAGACATTTACACTGCTCATGGGAGACCAGGTTGAACCACGTAAGGAATTCATTCAGATCAACGCAAAACTTGCTAATATTGATAACTGACATTTGTCTCAGGAACAATTTGAACACAGGACGGGTGCTTGTTGCAGGCACCCGTTTTCTATGAATTGTTCCACGTGGAACAATTGGGTTGGTGTTGGATAAATGGGGTCTGACCAATACTGCGCTTTAAAAGAAGGATGAGGCGTATTATGCGGCCAGTATTGGAGAGTTAATATTTTGTGTAATTCCAAATTCTATGATACAAATCGCGAAGTGATTGTTTTTGAATTTTTGCAGTGTGAATGAAAGTGACCAATTTATAAGATTCTAAGTTTTGAATTGACTTGTCGATAAGCAAGTGATTACAAAACCTGAATTGTAAAAACCGGGCTCATAACTAGTCATAACTAACAAACAAATACAAATTGTTCCACGTGGAACAATTTGTATTATTTAGTCGTAATTTGTTATATTAAAATATAGAATATAAGTGATAGAATTGTTTTATGATTAAATTGAAACTAATTAAAAGGAGTAAAATATGGCAACAGTAATTGCTCTTGTTAATCAAAAAGGCGGTGTTGGAAAAACTACGACAGCCGTTAATCTGGCAGCTTTCCTTGGAAAGAAAAAGAAAAAAGTTCTCTTGATAGATATGGATCCGCAGGCTAATGCAACAAGCGGTCTCGGAATAGATAAACGTGAACTTGAACAGACAGTTTATGATGTTCTTATCAATGATGCACCTATTTCTGAAGTAATCTATGAGACAAATGCGGAAAATGTTGATATCTGCCCCACTAATATTAATCTTGCAGGCGCAGAGGTTGAACTTGTAACTGTCATTTCCAGAGAACAGATACTGAAAAATGCTATAAGCACTATCTCTGACTCTTATGATTTCATTATCCTGGACAGCCCGCCGTCACTTGGCCTTCTTACGATCAATGCACTGACAGCATCAGACCGTCTGATCATACCTATCCAGGGTGAATACTATGCCCTCGAAGGTCTTTCACAGCTCATGGATACAATCAACATTGTTAAGAAAAAACTGAATCCGGGACTTGAGATCCTGGGTGTAGTTCTTACCATGTTTAACCTGAGAACACAGCTTTCAAGACAGGTCAAAGAAGAGACAGACAAGTACTTTGGATCTAAAGTCTTCAAGACTGTTATTCCGAGAAATGTAAGGCTCGCAGAGGCACCGAGCCACGGCCTTGCAATATGTGATTATGATAAGAATTCAAAGGGCGCCAAGGCTTATGAAGCGCTGGCAAAAGAAGTAATTAGAAGAGCATAAAGGAGAATTCAGATGGCAAATACAGCTAAGAGAAAACCAGGCAGACCAGCAAAGACAAAGACTACAAAGGTAACGGCAAAGAAGGCACCAATGAAGAAAACTGTATCTACAGGAAAGGCCTCACCTGCTAAGAAGACTGTTACATCTAAAAAAGCTGCACCTGCAAAGAAAGCTACAGGAAGTGTTGCAAAGTCTGTTAAAAGCACTTCATCAAAATCGGCCGCAACTAAGAAGAGTACAGTAAAGCCTGCTGCAAAATCAACTGTTAAAGCAGCAACTCCGAAGACTTCATCAAAGAAAATTGATTCAAAGAAGTCCGGTTTAGGCAGTTCAGCAAAGAAACTGACTCTTTCGTCAGTTACAAAACCGTTGGCTAAGAAAGCACAAACGACTTCAGTGGAAAAGGTTGAAGCAAAATCTGTTCCTGCAAAGAAATCAATAATCGAGACATCTTCCATCTCCTCATCTACACCGGTCAGAAAGGCTGCAGTTAAGACAGTATCAGAGAACAAGGCCATGGGCAGAGGACTCGCTGCACTCCTCTCCTCTGAAGACATAGTTCAAACAAAGAGAGAATCCGTTGTCGAATTGAAGATAAACGACATCTCCCCTAACAACGGTCAGCCCAGAAAAGTATTCAATGATGAATCATTAAACGAACTCGCTGCTTCTATTGAAGAGATCGGTGTCATTCAGCCTATTATAGTTCAGCGCAAGGGTGGCGGTTATAGTATCGTTGCCGGTGAGCGCCGTTGGAGAGCTGCAAGAATCGCTGGTTTATTGACTATTCCTGCAATTGTCAGAGAGGACCTGTCCGATACTGAGACAATGGAGCAGGCACTTATCGAGAATATTCTTAGAGAAGATCTGAACCCTATTGAAGAGGCATCAGCTATGCAGGATCTACTGGTTACTCACAAGCTTACCCAGGAGAAACTATCCAAACTTCTCGGTAAGCCCAGAGCCACGATTGCCAATACGATCCGTATCCTTAACCTCGATGAGTCACTTCAGGAATTCGTCAGCAGAGGCGATCTGTCTGAAGGTCATGCTAAAGTTATCCTCAGTCTCAAAGAGAAAGAGGACCAGCGCAAGGTTGCGGATGTAATCATGGCCCGTGAGATGAATGTCAGACAGGCTGAGGTATTTGTAAAGAAATATATTGAGGCACAGAATAATCCTGCTGCAAAGAAGCAGCTGGAGACTCCGGATATCCGTTTTACATTAAGTGCGACAGAAGTTGAGACAAAGCTTAAGAAGCAGCTCGGAGCAAAGGTAAAACTCAAGGTTCTTGACAGCAATACAGGACGCGGCCGCATAGTCATTGATTATAAGGACAACACAGATCTGGACAGACTTCTTGAGATACTATGTAATGAATAATATTTATTTCTATTGAATGATTTTACCGAAGGGTTGCTGATAAAAGGCAACCCTTTTCGTTTGATTATGTTTATGTAGTGTTAATAAATCAGTTAATTCTCAGTGTTGCATGGTTTCTGCGCAGCACTTGCAAACTGTCTCAGGATTATGTATACTTAATTGCCTAATGATGTGGAGGTTTATCGAAGCGGTCATAACGAGGCAGTCTTGAAAACTGTTTGGCCTTCACGGGCCACGTGGGTTCGAATCCCACAGCCTCCGCCAATATCCTGAATATCCCAGGTCGGGAATTCAGGATATTTTTTTGCACTTATTACTGCAATGAGTGTATTTTGAAGCAATACAAAAACATAACGAACATATTTTCGCAAAATCACAATCAATTACCTCTAATTGCGCAAAATGATTTGAGCAGATCTCATTAACTGCTTACCCTGCATCACAAAAATCAACATTTATTTTTATATTGTGGTACAATCTTCTACTGTCTGCACAGCGGTTCTGTGCATAAAACTCTAGAGGAGGATTTTAAAATGGAAAAAGAAGAAGTATTGAAGGTGTACCGTCACTCTCTTGCGCACATTCTTGCGAAGGCTGTAATCGAGTTATACGGCAAAGAGGTACAGTATGCTATCGGACCTGAGATCGAGGATGGATGCTATTATGATTTCGTCCTTCCGAGAACAGTAACAGAGGAAGATTTCCAGACAATCGAAGACAAGATGCATGAGATCATCAAGAGAAGGGAAGACTGGACACGTAAGGTCATCTCCCGTGATGAGGCATTGGAACTCTTCAAGGATCAGAAGTTTAAGCACGAACTTATTGTCGATCTGCCTGCAGACGAGACAATCTCAATATATTACACAGGTGATGACTACGTTGACCTTTGCCGTGGTCCTCATGTAGATAATTCACAGGAGCTCTTCAGCGCCGCATTCAAGATCAAGAATGTATCCGGTGCTTACTGGAGAGGTGATGAGAAGAGAGACCAGCTTCAGAGAATATATCTTTTCGCATTCCCTTCAAAGGACGAGCTCAAGGCTCACCTTGCATGGCTCAAGGAAGCTCAGGAGAGAGACCATAAGAAGATCGGAACGGCACTTGACCTGTTTATGTTCCGTGAGACTGCTCCGGGTATGGCTTACTGGCTTCCCAGGGGCTGGATCCTTTATCAGGAACTGATGAAGTATTCAAGAGAGATCCAGGGCAAGCACGGTTACACAGAGATATCCGCACCTCTTATCAACAATAAGAAGCTCTGGCTTATTTCGGGTCACTGGGCACACTATCAGAACAACATGTTCATCGTTCCCGGTATCACAAAGGGTGTTAACGCTACGGACGCTGTTGAGGGAGAGGATGCTCCCGAGAAGTATGCCATCGAGGCAGAGGACACAATGGCTGCAAAGCCGATGAACTGCCCTAACGCCATGATGTCCTACAAGCGTACGATGCACTCTTATAAGGAACTTCCTATCCGTTACAGCGAATATGACGTTCTTCACCGCAAGGAGAAGTCCGGTCAGATGAACGGTCTGTTCAGAGTTCAGGAATTCCGTCAGGACGATGACCATACCTTCGTAACACCTGACCAGATCAAGGATGAGATCAAGGACGTTATCGCTATTGCTGACGAGATCTACAAAACGTTCGGTATCACATACCGTGCAGAGTTCTCGACAAGACCTGATGATTTCATGGGTGATATCGAGTCCTGGAACGCTGCTGAGGCTTCTCTCAAAGCTATCCTCGATGAGAAGTATGGTGAAGGCAATTATGAGATCAACGAGGGCGACGGCGCGTTCTACGGCCCGAAGATCGACCTCCAGATCAAGGATGCTCTAGGACGTGAGTGGCAGTGCGGTACTGTCCAGCTCGACTTCCAGCTCCCTCATAATTTCGAGCTCACATTCGTTGACAAAGACGGCGCACAGAAGATGCCTATCGTTATCCACAGAGCCATCTTCGGTTCTTTCGAGCGTTTCATCGGCATCATCACAGAGCACTTCAAGGGCGCGTTCCCGTTCTGGCTCAATCCTTACCAGGTTGCAGTCGTACCGATCAGGCCCGAGCATAACGAATATGCACAGAAGGTCGCAGATGCTCTCACAAATGCAGGCGTAAGAGTCGAGTCTGACTTAACAGACGTCAACATGAGAGACAAGATTAAGAAGTTCAAGCAGATGAAGGATCCTTATATCCTCGTTGTAGGTGACAAGGAGGCTGCTGAGAATACAGTTTCTGTTAACGTCAGAGGCTCCAACAAGCAGCTTCAGGGCGTTGCACTCGACAAGTTCGTTGAGCTCTGCGCTAAACTTAACGCAGAAAGAACGTTGGAACTTCCTCAGGAAATCTGATTTAAGTTCTGATTAAATACAAGTATGGCGGCGTGAGACCAATCAGGTCTTGCGCCGTTTTTTGCTTAGTTCGATTAATAGGACAAAAGCCAGTAAACCCTTGCAAAATCACGGCAAAAACTTTGATTATCAAATTATCAAAATACACGCTCATTAGCCTGCGGAAGTACGTTTTTTAGGTAAAAATCATAACGAATAATGACTTTATTTGCAGATTTATTCCTGATATAGTCGTATTGCTATAAAGGGGGCGTAAAAGCTATGTATAAACAAGAAGGAACCAAAGTCGCTATTATCGGCGCAGGTGCGGTAGGATCAACGACCGCTTTCGCAATCGCAATGCAACAGCTCTGTTCTGAGCTCGTTCTCATCGATGTCAACAAGGAAAAGGCACTTGGTGAGGCACTTGATATCAGCCACGGACTTCCGTTCATCGGCGATATGTACATTCACGCAGGCGATTATTCGGATGTCAAGGATGCGGACTGCATCATCGTAACAGCAGGCATTCCGAGAAAAGAAGGCGAGACAAGACTTGATCTTGCAAAGAAGAACGTAAGACTCGCACACACGATCACAGACAGCATCATGGAGCACTACAACAAGGGTGTCATCATGGTCATCTCCAATCCCTGCGATCTCGTTACATACAAGGTTGCCGAGTGGTCAGGACTTCCTTCTAATATGATAATCGGTTCAGGTACGAACCTTGACTCTGCCCGTTTCAGAGTCCTTATCTCCAGAAAACTCGGCGTTGACGTTAGAAACGTTCACGGTTATATCCTCGGCGAGCACGGTGAGACACAGTTCCCTGCATGGAGCCACACTCACGTTGCAGGTATGTCTATCGATGAGTATGCTGAGGCAGTCGGAATTCCTTTCGGACCCGAGGTCAAGGACGAGATCGCACAGAAGACAAAGTCTTCCGGTGCTGAGATCATCAAGCTCAAGGGTGCAACATTCAACGGTATCGCAGTAAGTGCTGCAACACTTCTCAGAAGTATCACAGAAGACGAGCACACCATCAGAACAGTTGCCACAAGACTCAACGGCGAGTACGGCATCAGCGGTGTTACTTTGGACGTTCCTGCACTCATCGGTGCAAACGGTGTTGATAAGATCATTGACATGCGTCTTACCGATGAGGAGTACGAACTCCTTAAGAAATCTGAGGCAAATATGCGTGAGGCTATCGCTTCCGTTGAAGATCTCTGATAAGAGGGGATCATTTGCAGTCAATATTTTCGGGCTTCCCAGACGCAAGTGACAGAAAAACAGAATAATTTACGGCCCTGCACTTTTCTTATAAAGCGCAGGGCTATTCATTTTATTAGAAGTAAAGATTTGCTATAATGGCATGGAATTACTTAAACTGCGGAGATTATCGGCTCTGACCGGATTAATGGATCAGCTGATGAGACCGGCCGGAAAGCTCGGCGGGAAAGGTAATAATCCCAAATCAATAGTCTAAGAGGTCTGAATATGGAAATCAGTGCGGTTGTTATGGCGGCAGGTAAGAGCACGAGAATGAAGTCAAAGCATTCCAAGGTCGTGTTCCAGGTGTCGGGCAAACCGATCATACAATGGGTGGCGGATGCGCTTTTCGAGGCAGGCTGCCAGGATCAGGTATATATAGTTGGCGAGGCGCAGGCTGAGATCAGAAGTGTTCTTGGCGAGAATGTGGCTTATGTGCTTCAGGAGGAACAGAGGGGTACAGGCCATGCGGTTATGCAGGCGGCTCCGTTCCTTGAGGGAAGAGACGGCCTCACGATCGTTCTTCCAGGAGACTGTCCGATGGTATCGGCTGACACGATCAAGAAGGCGCTGGACGCTTTCGAATCAGCAGCATCGAACTGTGCTGCAATACTCATCACAGCTGAGGCTGACGATCCCACAGGTTACGGAAGGATCATCAGGGGAGAGGACGGTAACGTTCTCAAGATCGTTGAGCACAAGGACTGCACGGAGGAAGAGCTCAAGGTCAAGGAGATCAACTCCTCTATGTATGTGTTCAAGACACCGCTCCTCATCTCCGCTCTCGGAAGAATCGGCGCTAACAATGCGCAGAAGGAATATTACCTCACAGACACTATCGGCATCCTTATCGGCGACGGTTACACAGTAGGTGCCGTTGTATGTGATTTTGACGACACGAGGGGAGTCAACGACAGGATCCAGCTTGCACAGGTTAGGACCATAATGAACCACAGGATCCTCAACCGTCACATGAAGAACGGTGTCGAGATCGTTGATCCGAATGCGACATGGATCCACTACGCTGTCGAGATCGGACAGGATACGGTCATCCTTCCCGGCACGACACTTATCGGTAACACAAATATCGGTGAGGACTGCATCATTGGTGAGAACACGAGGATCGACTGCTCCGACATCGGAGACGGTACGGTTGTTGATAATTCTATCGTTTCCTCAAGCTCGATCGGCAAGGACTGCCGTATCGGACCTTACACACATATCAGACCTGAATCAAGGATCGACGATCACGTTACGCTTGGCGCATACGTTGAGGTCAAGGGTTCCGACATCGGTGAATACACGAGAGCACGTCACCTTACTTATATCGGCGACTCCAAGGTCGGACGCAACGTCAACTTCGGATGCGGTACCGTCACATGCAACTTTGATGGTCAGGACAAGGTCGGCTGCACGATCGAGGACAACGTCTTTATCGGAGGCAACTCGAATATCGTGTCTTCAGTCGTTCTCGGCAAGGACTGCTATATTGCGGCAGGTTCCACGATTACATCCGATGTTCCCGCGCTCTCGCTCGGTATCGGAAGATCCAAGCAGCTCAATAAAGAGAACTGGGTTGCTGACAAGAGCCGCCTGAGAGGCGAGAACTATATCAGACTTGACGACAGGCGTTCCGAGGTCTGATCTGGCGGAAGACTTGCTATGTGGATAGTGGCCGGGCTCGGTAATCCGGGAAAACAGTATATCTATACTTGGCACAACATGGGCTATCTCGCTGTGGATATGCTCGCGGACAAACATGGCATTTTTCTCGGCAAAGAGAAGTACAAGGGTCTCTGGGGCAAGGGCAAGATCGCAGGGCAGGATGTCATCATCATAAAGCCCATGACCTTCATGAACAACTCCGGTGAATGCCTCGTTGAGATCAGCAGATTCTATAAGGTTCCGCCGAAGAACATTATCACCGTTTACGATGATATTGATATCGCGAAAGGCACGATCCGCGTAAGACCGAAGGGAAGTGCCGGCACACATAACGGCATGAGGTCCTGCATCCAGCTTCTGGGCACGGAGGAGTTCCCGCGTGTCAGAATCGGCACAGGTCCGGTCCCCGAGCACTGGGATCTCGTAAATTACGTTCTTTCCGACGTTCCGCAGGATGAACGCTCACTTATGAACGATGCTTTTGTTAAAGCCTGTGAGGCGGTCGAGGAGATAATATCCAATGGATAAGAGCCTTGCAGATCTCCTTGGCAGGATAGGATCCGACAAAGAGCTTGCTTCTGTTTTTGCTTCAAGCCTTGAGACCGGAAAGCACCTGAACATCACAGGTCTCTGCGCAGAGCAGAAGGTCTATGTTGCGATGGCTCTTGCGCGCCTTAACGGTCGTAAAGCAGTATTCATAGAGCCGGACAGCGCAAGGGCACGCGTTACCGCATCCTACTGCGCCGCATTCACAGACGGTCCCGTTACCCTCCTGATGCCCTCAGAACTGTCTCTCGTGAGCGCTGAGGCTTCCTCCAGGGAATTAGAGCAATCGAGAGCCGCAGCGCTCTCAGAGCTTGCCAGAGGCGGATTCGGAGCAGCCGTTATATCGGCAGGTGCACTGCTTAATAAACTCGAACCAAAGAAAGCTTTTGCAAAGCGTATTATCGAACTCAAAGTCGGTCAGGAAATGGAGCGCGATGAACTGGTTGAAGCGCTCCTCCTCAACGGCTATGAGAATGTTCCGCAGGTAATGGAGAAAGGCGAGTTCTCGGTAAGAGGCGACATCGTCGATATCTATCCGCCGTCTTACGCGGAGCCTGTGAGAGTAAGTTTTTTTGACACAGAGATAGATCAGATAAAGACATTTGACAGGGAGACGCAGAGATCGACAGGCCAGCTCGAAGAGACTGTGGCTGTCCCGTCGTCTGTGTATGCTTTTCCTGAGGATAGACGCGATATGACCGCGGATCTTATTCTTGAGCGTGTCCGTGAGGACCTCTCGAAAATGAACACCGCAACCAGGGAAGTCCGCCGCGCAGCCGAGCTCCTCTCAAGGACCGCCACGGGCGATGCGGAGAAGATCAGGAACGGCGTTGAGCCTTCGGGCATTGCGAGATGGCTGGGCCTGATACTCAAGGATTACCAGACGGCCATAGACTACGTTAACGGTGAGGATATCGTCTTCTTCGCTGATGAGATGGTCGATATAGATGCAAGAATGAATGCCTATGCAAGCGAATATGCACAGCGCTGCCGTGACTCTTTCGAGATCGGCATCGCGCCTACATGTTCGCCTTCTGCCATGGTCAACATACAGAAGCTTATGAGGGCACTGGACGGGCTGGACAACATTGTTACCCTGTCCATGTTCCAGTCTTCCGGCAACGGTCTGCCGGGCGGGACTACACATACGGTATCGGGCTTTCCGGCCGATAACTTTTCGGGCCGTGCGGAAGAGCTTGCGAAGCTTCTAAAAAGCAATAAGAACGTTTACCTTGTTGCACATCACGGAAGGCGTTACGAGCAGCTTAAAGAGCGCCTTGCCGAATACGACTGCTTTGCCGAGATAATCGATGCTCCGCTTCCGGCGGGCTTCACCTACCCTCTTACCGGGATCACGATCCTCGGTGAACAGGAATTGTACGGCGCTCTCCAGAAGCGCCCCGAGAAGAAAAAGGGCGGCAACAGGATCCAGTTCTTCAGCGAGATCAACCCCGGCGATTATGTCGTTCACGACAAGCACGGTGTAGGCCGCTACGAAGGCCTCATCAACATGAGGGTCGGTGAGATCCGCAAGGACTATCTGAAGCTCACTTACGCAAACGGCGAGACCCTTTATATTCTTCCGGAGAACCTTGATTCGCTCCAGAAATATGTCGGTCCGGGCGAGCGTGAACCGAAGCTCTCCAGACTCGGTGGCGATGAGTGGAAGAAGTCCGTCTCGCGCGCAAGGGAAGCGATAAAGAAGGTCGCTTACGATCTTCTCAAGATATATGCTGCAAGAAGTGTCAACAAAGGCTTTGCGTGCCAGCCTGACGAGGAGCAGCAGAAGCTCTTCGAGGATAAATTCCCGTTTGTTGAGACGGAAGATCAGCTCCGCGCAACGCACGAGATTAAAGCCGATATGGAATCCGAGAGGCCGATGGACAGGCTCCTCTGCGGAGACGTCGGCTTCGGCAAGACTGAAGTTGCTTTCAGGGCTATCTTCAAAGCTGTCATGAACGGCAGGCAGGTAATAATGCTCGCGCCGACAACGCTTCTTGCCCGCCAGCATTACGAGAACTTTATGAGCAGGGTCAAAGACTTCCCCGTAAATGTCTGCATGCTCTCGAGATTCGTTCCGCAGGCGCAGATCAGGCAGAATCTTGTTGACATCAAGAACGGAAAGATAGACGTCATTATCGGCACGCACAGGGTGCTCTCCAATGATGTAAGACCCCCGCATCTCGGCCTTCTTGTCGTTGACGAGGAGCAGCGTTTCGGCGTCAATCACAAAGAGAAGATCAAGTCCATGAAGACGGATGTCGATGTCCTCTCGCTCTCCGCAACACCTATCCCGCGTACGCTTCATATGTCGCTTTCCGGTATCAGGGATATCTCTGTCCTCGAAGAGGCTCCGTTCAACAGGCGTGCCGTCCAGACCTACGTGCTCGGCTACGATGAGCAGATAATAATCCAGGCGTGCATGCGTGAGATCGCAAGGGGCGGCCAGATCTTCTATCTCTACAACAGGACTTCTGACATTGATAAAGTTGCAGATGCTTTGGCCAAGGCAATGCCCGGTGTGCGCGTCACTTATGCACACGGCCAGATGCCCGAGAACGGCCTCGAAGCCGTCGTCTCCGACTTTATCGAAGGCAAATACGATATCCTTGTCTGCACCACCATCATCGAAAACGGTGTCGACATGCCGAACGTCAACACCCTCATCGTCGAGAATGCAGACCGCTTCGGCCTCTCACAGCTCTACCAGATCAAAGGCCGTGTAGGCCGCTCCGACAGACAGGCCTACGCTTACATCACTTATAACGCAGACGCGCCCCTCAATGAAGAGGCAACCAAGAGACTCAACGCTCTCCGTGAGTTCACCGAACTCGGTTCCGGTGTCCGCATCGCCATGCGCGATCTCGAAGTACGCGGCGCAGGCAGCCTTTTAGGCGCCGAACAGCACGGCCAGATGGACGTTATCGGTTACGAACTTTACTGCCGGTTGTTGGATGAGGAAGTTCGCCTCCTCAAGTCCGGCAAAGACGAGGTTCTCGATTCCGACGTTCTTTCCGGTCTCAACGAGACATCCGAGAAAGGCTTTGCTGTCGAGGTCGATTACGATGCTTACATTCCTGCCTCTTACATCCAGGATGAGGCCGCGCGCATGAGCTGTTACAGACGCATCGGTGACATCACCGATTTCGAATCCTACAGCGACTTCTTAGACGAAGTCACCGACCGTTACGGTGACGCTCCGCCCGAAGTCTACATCCTCTCCGGCGTATCACTCATGAGGTCTTTTGCATCCACTCTCGGATTCACGAAAACATCCATCAAGAGTGCCGGTGTCCGCCTCTACTTAAACCCCAACCTCCAGATCGATATGCAGGCCTTGGGCGCCCTCATGCGTGATCACTTCTACGGCGCACGCGTCACCATAAACGCGACCGGCGCCGTTCCCTACATGCTCTTCAAACCTTCCTCGGTGAAGCAGGATAAAACAATCACTGAGATTATCGGCCTTCTTAGGATCCTCTACGACAACCGCACTCCTACTGACAAGACCGAAGCCGATAATGTATAATTACTTAAGTCAAAACTGAATAACTGCTCCAATAGTCTAATGGATAGAATAGCGGTTTCCGGTACCGTAGATGCGGGTTCAATTCCTGCTTGGAGCGCCAACGGAGAAAACCTTCTTTCAACGTACGAACAGTAATTTGCCTGCGGCAAATTAACTAGTTGAAAGAAGGTTTTCTGTTGGCGGGTTTTACGGCGTACCGTGACATACGGTAGTGTGCGATATTTGTACGGCAAATGTTCGGCTATGCCATACAACTGTCGTAACAAAAGCCTGATTTGTACCATATTTTCACTGCAATTGTTCGGCAGTGCCGTACAACTGTCGTAACAAAACCCGGTTTGGAGTAATTCCAACGAC
>JAIKYD010000089.1 GCA_024683485.1 Saccharofermentans sp.
ATGGCATTCTTTATCCGAAACAGCGGAATGGATACACGCATCAGAAAATTCAGGAACATACCTATTCGTCCCCGTTGTTCTAGGAGCCCGTTTTGTTTTATCCGTCTTTTTATCAGTCATAAAGACCTCAGCGTCTTCTTCTCTCCGCTTCATCCATAAATTAATACTATCACAAAGAAACGTTGAAATGTTGTTTCTACAAAACCATGACCGATTATTCTTATTTGTATATACCTACTGATAACGGGCGAAAACCATAACTGTTCACAGATTTCAAAGTGACTAAATTGTCACTTTGAAATTCATTTTTTATGAGACAGCGTTTGGTACTATTTGCATATCACAAACAAGGGAGAAAGGAAATGGAATTATTAAGATGTGAGAACATCAGCAAGGTGTACGGCACCGGGGACAGCAAGACCGTGGCTCTGAATGACGTGTCTTTCTCGGTTGAGAAGGGCGAATTCGTGTCAGTCGTAGGTGCATCCGGAAGCGGCAAGTCAACGCTCCTTCACATAATCGGAGGCGTGGACAAACCGACATCAGGCAGGGTATTAATCAACGGCACTGACGTGCATTCACAGAGCGAGGATAAGCTCGCAATATTCAGAAGAAGGCATATAGGTCTTGTTTATCAGTTCTACAATCTATTGCCGGAATTAAACGTTGATGAGAACATAGTACTTCCGCATATGCTGGACGGCAGAAAGCCCGATAAGGAGCGGCTCGACAAGATAGTCGAATACTTAGGGCTCAGTAACAGAAGGAGCCATTTACCGAACGAACTGTCAGGCGGACAGCAGCAGAGGGCATCAATCGGCAGAGCATTGTTCTCGAAGCCCGAACTCCTTTTGGCAGACGAGCCAACGGGAAATCTCGACAGGAAAAACAGCACAGAGATAGTGGAACTCCTTAAAGAATCCAACCGTAAATTCGGACAGACACTGATCCTTATCACACATGATGAGAATATAGCACTCCAGGCAGACAGGATCATTTATATGGAGGACGGAAACATCGTAAAAGATGACCGTATCAGGGTTACAGATCTGGCTGGCCGCGAATAATGGGGATTTAAGCGGGAAAAGGATAAAAGGAAAGCTAAGTTATGAGAAACACAAAGATCATTCATGATGTCACATTAAAGCACATGAAGATGAATAAAAAGCGGACTGTGATATCCACAATCGGAATCGCACTGATGGTAATGCTCCTTACATGCGTACTCGTAGGTAAGGACACTGCATTTAAGCACTTTACTGAGCTCGCGGCAAAGCAGTCCGGAGCATATCATTTTGCAGTCTATGACATCAACCGGGATCAGTTAGAGACGCTTAAGAGTTATGATGAGGTTACGGAGACCGCTGTAACTGAAGATCTGAAGTATACAGAGTTCGTTCAGTCAGGTAATCCGAACAGACCTTTTCTTAATGTCAGAAGATATTCTCCCGAGGCAATGGACTGGATGAATATTGAACTGGCCGACGGAAGACTCCCGGAGAATTCAAGTGAGATCGTCATCAGTGAATCTGCAATAGAAGACGGTTCTTCTGTTAAGATCGGCGACAAGATCAGCTGCGAGACATTTACCAGATACTGGATCTATACGAGAGACAACGGATCAACTATATTTCATTTTCCGTTCCTCGAACTCCCTGCAGGCGAGAAGGTTGAACTGCCTTTTAACATGTGTTATTTCGCCCCCGGTGACGAGTTCTATAACGATCATGAAGAGATCCATGAACCCACCGGATTCTCGCAGGAGATGACGGTCGTAGGCATTATTAAGAGACCTGTCTTTGAGCAGCCGGGATATGCATGGTATGCTGCCATCTCAATAGTGAATGAAGAGGGCCTTCAAAGTGATACGTTTAACGCTCTGTTAATGACCAAAAATGTTCCCACAAATTCAGATTTCTATTTAAGACTCCGCGAACTGGTAGGGGACGGAAACTACGAAGCCAACAACGGCGTTCTCATATTCTCAGGCGGCTCGGACGACGCATCCCTCAATTTCATTGCTACAGCGGCTCAGGTTTTTTTCGTTGTACTCATCGTGCTGATATCAGTCATTCTTATATATAATGTTTTCGCAATCTCGTACGATGAGAGATCCAAATATCTCGGCATGCTGTCTTCTGTCGGCGCGACGGGAAAACAAAAGAGGAGTTCTGTATATTTCGAAGCCATGGTGCTCCTTATACCGGCGCTTCCCGCAGGGTTCCTTGCAGGTCTCGGAGCAGTTAAGATCGCAGCAAATGCTGCCGGCCCTATTTCCCAGAAATTGTTCGGCTTTGACGGTTCCGGTTTATTGGATATGAATCCTTCACTTGATATCAGATTTACGTCAGTTATCGCGGTGATCGTACTAAGCGTGGCTACGGTATTGATATCTGCTCTGATCCCTGCGCATAAGATCAGCAAGGTTGGTCCAATCGAGAGTATCAGAGGAACTAAGAAGGCATCTAAACATAAGGAAAATAAGAATCCTGACAGACTTATAAACGGATCTGCGGCAGGCATGCTCGCATCGAGATTCCTGAAGAATGATAAGAGCAGATCCTTTGGAATAATTAGAGCGGTAGCGATATTCTTCCTGACTGTTATAGTTGTCAATTATGCGGCCATGCTGATCATCGCAATGGTAGATTTTAAGCTCCGTGATAACAGCATCTATTTCTCCTTCTATAAGGACAGGAGATATTACATTGCGATCGAGGGAACCGAAGAGCATTTTGATGCAGAAGGCTTTATGCGCAACATGAGTGAACTCGAAGGCGTATCAGACATCGCGCTCGTAAAAGACAGTAGTTTCTCGCTCTATATAGGTGAAGAATCATTAAGTGAGGAATACTGGGAGGATCTGTACGAGATCACAAGTCTTTACTATGCTCCGGGTACGTACAGCGTTGAGCAGTTTAATGAAGAGTTCAGATACAGAGATACGAGATATGCAGCTGATGCGGGGATCCTCGCAGTCGATGATGAACTCTTTGCAAAGATCGCTGAGGATACGGACTCGTTATCTTACGGCGAAGATGAGATGCCCTGCATTATTCTGAACGAGGCGGCAATATCGACTGATTCGTTCGGTATCGCAGGACAGAAAGCAAGAGATTACAGATATCTGGAGATGAAAGAACCACTGACAGTAAACTCGGGTGATATAATTCCCCTGTATCCGATGTGCATTACAAGAGTTGAAGCTGAAGAACTGGGATACGATCTGTCCGATATCATTTTCCCTGAGATCGAACTTGACGGTCCTGCCGAATTCAGGGTAATAAGCAAGGTCAAGTCTGAAGATGTCAGCGAATACTTTAATGGCGCAGGTGACATGGCGATCCACATTATTATCCCATTGAGCGTTGCCGAATATGTTGAGAAGATAAACGTCTCACAGCTCGATTCATTGATATTCTTCAACTGCACCAGCGATGTCACTCTTCAGACGCTGACGGAAACAGCAGAGAACATGGAAGCTGAAGGAAGATATGCCCATCTGTTTAAGATATCCGGACAGATTACGGAATTCAAGGATGTCATCGCTTATCTGGTCAGGATCGTGCTCATTATATTTACAGGTATAGCATCTGCCATCTGTCTTCTTAATGTGTACAGCTCCATCTCAGCTCTTATGGTATCAAGAAGAAAGCATATTGCAGTTCTGAAGTCGATGGGATCAACATTCGGTCAGATGTTGTCAGCAGAGATCCGTGAGAGCCTTGGAATGCTGATCAGATCATTTGCCGTATCTGTTCCTCTGGCAGCCCTGATCTGCATATGGCTCACAAAGACGTTCGTGTCCAGATTCGGATATTTCACAGTTGTTCCACCCGTGGCGGAGGCATCAGTACTCCTGGTGATCATTGTTGCTGCAGTGCTTCTCATGACCGTTTTCTGCTTAAAACGCGAGAACAAGATTGATATAATTGAGGAGATAAAAAGAGAGAGTATCTGATAATGGTATTAGTGGTTGAAGACGACAGCATAATCGCAGAAGGTTTGAAGCTTGCATTAACAGGCGAGGGTATGGAAGTTACCCTCGCTTCTTCTGTTGCCGAAGCATTTGCGGCTTTAGACAGCGATGATACCGGCAGAAAGATAGATTTCTGTCTTCTCGATATGACTCTCCCTGACGGCAACGGAATGGAGATCTGCACGAAGATCCGCGAGACATCAGAGATGCCGATAATATTCCTTACCGCAATGGATGATGAGATCCATACTGTTCTGGCCTTTGATAAGGGTGCGGACGATTACATCTCAAAGCCATTCCACATCAAGGAACTGATCGCGCGCATGAAGCGTCTTATTAAGCGTACCAGGTCCACTGCTGCGTCCACCTGCAGTATCGGTGAGAATACCATTGATATTTCGAATGCAAAGATGTTCAGGAACGGTGAAGAAGTTGCTCTCACCGCGATGGAATATAAGCTCCTGCTGGTCTTCATAAATCATGCCGGTGAACTGCTGGACCGCGACAGGATACTCAATATCCTCTGGGATGACGTTGGAAGTTTTGTTAATGACAACACCCTAACCGTGTACATCAAGCGCTTAAGAAACAAACTGGGCGACGATGAGGGCCATTATATCGAGACAGTAAGAGGACAGGGGTACAGACTCAATCTATGAATCCGTTTGTCATAGTTTCAATAGTTCTGCTGCTGGCCGTGATCGCGCTCGTTATATACATCGCGGCCGATAAGGCCAGGCGCAGAAAGGAGCTCGATGAACTGATCGAATTCCTTACAAAAGTGCAGGACAGGGATTCTTTTCCCGAGCTGGGACTGGAAGCTGAAGGCCGCATGCTCATCTTAAGAAGTGAGATCTACAAGCTCGCTTCGACACTGCAGGAACAGTATTCCGGCGAGGTCAAAAAGAATGCCTATATGGCTGACATGCTCTCAAATATCTCCCATCAGATAAAGACTCCTCTTACCGCGATCAACCTCATGACCGATGCTCTCAAGAATGGCAATCTCGATGAGGCACAGCGCCGCCGCTGCATAGCGAACATCACGACGCAGACAGACCACATCACATGGCTCGTAAGGACCCTCCTGACGCTCGCCGAGATCGACGCAGGTGTTCTGGTACTGAAGAAGGAGACTGTATCCGTGAATGAGCTTATAGATGAGATAGTCTCTGGTATCGCGATCGAAGCCGACATCAAGGATGTTTCAATCGAAATCGATATACCGCGCGAAAACAAGTTATCCTGCGACAGACGCTGGATGTCGGAAGCTCTGGGAAACATCATCAAGAATTCACTGCAGCACACGGAAAGCGGCGGAACGATTAAGATCGGATCCGAAGAGACAAACGTATCGACCAACATTCACATAGAAGACAACGGCTGCGGCATCTCCAAAAAGGACCTGCCCAATATCTTTGAACGTTTCTACCACGGCGAGAAATCTGATCCCAACAGCAATGGTATCGGGCTGTCACTTTCCAAGCAGATAATAAACTCGCAGAACGGCACGGTTTCCTGCGAGAGCGAGGAAGGCAAGGGAACGGTTTTCGAGATTAAGATATATAAGTCTGCGACTATTTGAAAAAACGTATAATAGTCTGAGCAAATGACAGCTTGCTTTTGAAAGTGAGATTAACTGGCACTTTCCGACGATCGAATGCGTTCTTAGTAATCTGCTTATCAGGGAATGCTTTTTTGCCATAACGGAAATCGTTTCACTGGATTGTCTGTTTTTAGTAATAGCCATTTTTGTTATTTCAAACCGGAGGCATTTCCTCAGCAGTAGCCGATTTTAAAATCACAGTGCCGGATCCCCCGACAGTGTCCTCAGTCTTAAGGTACACAACCCTGTTATTTGGAGTGATATCGAATTCCAAACCAACACCCGTATAATTAGCCATTGGACGATCCGGATGCTTCAACAGGACATTATAGTGACCATATGGCACGGGAATCCTGATAAATTCATTATTAGACAACCAATTTAGAAAAATACCGTTAAGATATACTTCTGTGAGACGTCTAAATCTTCCCCCGCTGAAAATCAGATCGTCCATACGGCGGATCCAGATTACCCCATCCTCAGGAAGGCTTATCATAACATGGCATTTCCAGCAAGGCCCGTTACCTGAAACATCTTGAACTGTACCACATTTGGGACATTTGAATCTGAGCGTTTTTGACATAATGACTCCTTTCCCATATTCCATCTAGAGTTAAGCAATCTATTTATCCCTTGATATTATTTTACTAGAAATATTTTGTTGTTTTAACTGTTTATCCGTTCCATTTTATAGAAAAAACTATTTAAAAATATAACTCTCAAGCAAAAGGATTGCCAGCAACAAGGCTCCAGCACCAATAGCAAGAAGCACCCGTTGGTAAGGACGTTTTGCTTTTTCTGCTATCTTGGAATCCTTGTCGAGTTCCTTTCCTTCGCAAAAGGCGACAATTTCCTTATAGGTTGCTATATCATTACCTCCCGGCCTGATGCCTGTATGATTTTGTCTTACACTCTGCATCATAAGTCCGTAGGCTCTGACTGTCAGTCTAATAGTCTTTACATAGTGTCTTTCTCGCATGTAAAGATGTCTTTACATGCCCGAAAACAAGGCCCTCTTTATATCATGCATAAGAGACGTATTGACGGTAGTGTTTTCGAGCATCTCAGTAAAGATCGTATCCGATGAATACTCCTTCATACTAAATGTCTCATTGAGTCGCCTGTGCTGATCTCTTCTCCCGATTCCGTATTATTGAACATGCCCGTTTAGCATCACAGAAATCATTCTCATCTACAACGTAATCCCATAATTTCGGTAATACCATTTGTTTGTATGCGTCCAATCCTTCCTTTGAGAATTCCTCGAAAATAATATAAGTCCGGGCATAATCAAAAACCAAAGGTGCCAATCTTGCATTCATCCAATCAATTATTATGAAATCATGGCTGTCCTTTGGAAGCATAATATTCAGGAAATGCATATCCAAGTGGCATACGCAGGATTCCATCTTATTTGACAATCGCGATATTATCGAAAGTACTTCCGTCTTGTCAGTATCATTTAAACCCATTCCGGCAGTATCCGAGAAATGTGGAATGTTTATATTTGACGCATTCTTACCATGTACAAAACGGAACGCATCTGAAAGCGTATTAAAACAACTGATATCACCGGATAAAGCCCGTTTCTCAAGCGTATCTCCATCGATGTAATCCATTTTTGTTATATGAGGATCGGCCGTATCATAATATTTTACGTTACAGAGCTCTGCGTCATTTATCGCTTTCTGCTGATTCTTTTCAAATTCTATCCACTCAACCGGATAGGATGATTTATATACCTTATACGCATAGCCTTTATAAAGAAGCACTTCCGCTTGCGCACCATATCCTATATTTGTTTGTGAACCGTCAAATATCATTTAATCCTCATTTATCCTGTCGAGAAATAGTTCTATCGCCTTATTGACAGCTTCCGGGTTGTCATCATTTGAATTATGAGCGGCATCTTCAATCCATGTTATGGGAACGCCCAGATCTTCAGACCACTGCCTGTTATAACTCTTAACTTTCCCGACTTCAGGAAATATTTTGATCACGGATTCTGAATGCATTATACACGAACAACAGATGCTTCCTTACACCATATACTCCTTCATTTGGCCGTGCGATCCGAATATCTTCCATTCTCCTGCAACGAGATTCTTCAGGAGGGCATTTCTTTCTGCCGTGCATAGTCCGGGATCTGTATCCACAGATGTCATAAGGACAGGTGCAAATTTATTATACTCGGCCTGTTCGCGCGTCATTCCCGGTATGTTGACATAGATATCACCTGTGAAAGCCACCTTATGTTCATGATCAACAAGCACCGTTTCGCCAGGAAGATGACCGCCTTTTCCCTGATAAACCGTGAAAAGCATCTCACCACAGACCAGAGTTCCTATTTGTTTCAAAAGTTCATCCTGCTTTTCCACAGGCTCCCAAATATCACATAGCTTTTCCGGCTTCGGAGGTTTATAGAATGTTAGTGTTTTGCAGATATTCACATATGGCCTGTGAAGAGGGTTCTGTTCTCTGTATCCGTTCCCCCCGCTTAATTCAAGTCCAAAGCAAAGGGCTGTGTTATGGCTTGTTATTATCTCATCGAAAAGATTAAGAAGACCACAGTGATCAACATCTGCATGCGTTACGCAGATCCGTTTCTTCATGCTGTCATAACCGGGAAGTATACTCCGGAATAATCTGAGCATCTCCTTTTCGTAGATTGCATATCCACAATCTATAAAAAGCACCTCGCCACAACTTTGCAGTATCATCGTATTGCTTCCGCAGGGCGGCTCTATAAGGGTAACCTTTGTTTTTCCGGTTATAATGCACTCCGTTATCCTGGGTGCAAAATCAGAACCTCTGCTTACTGATAACAGCTCTGCAAACCTGCTGATGCTCTCGAATGTCTTAAACGGTGATAAGCCTTTTTCATCCAGTATCTGC
>JAIKYD010000112.1 GCA_024683485.1 Saccharofermentans sp.
AATGAGTTTAGTTAATATTAAAATTGAAGGTCAGCCCTATCAGGTTGAAGCCGGCCTCACCATTCTTGAAGCTGCTAAGGCTTGTGGCTATGAGATTCCTTCACTTTGTGCATTTAATCATGGCGAGTGCAACCAGGGTTCATGCCGTGTATGTCTCGTAGAGGCTACAGGTGCAAGAGGACTCGTTGCATCCTGCGTATATCCTGTTGCTGAGGGTATGGAGATCAAGATCTCTTCACCTGCAGCTGTTCAGGCACGTAGAAGATCAGTAGAGCTCATGCTCTCGAATCACAATAAGAACTGCCAGCAGTGCGATAAGAACGGCCAGTGCGAGCTTCTCCATGTTGCTCAGGTAACAGGTGCAAGAGAGGATGCTTTCGCAGGCGTTCACTCTGAGACACACATCGATACTCTTGCTCCCGGACTTATCCGTGACACATCCAAGTGTATCCTCTGCGGACGTTGTATTGCCCGTTGCTCCAATGCTCACGGTATGGGCATCCTCGGATTCGAGAACCGTGGTTTCAACACCTTCGTTTCTCCTGCTGAGAACAGGAGCTTTGCAGATTCACCTTGTATCCAGTGCGGTCAGTGCGTCAATGTCTGCCCTACAGGCGCTTTGATGGAACACTCCGAGATCGACAAGGTAGATGCAGCTTTCAAGGCTGGCAAGCATGTTATCGTTCAGGCAGCTCCTGCAGTTCGTGCAGCTATCGGCGAAGAGTTCGACAATCCTGTCGGCACACCTTGCACAGGCAAGATGATCGCAGCTTTGAGAAGACTCGGATTCGAGAGAGTTTACGATGTTAACTTCGGTGCTGACCTTACAATTATGGAAGAGGGCACAGAGCTTTTGGGCCGACTTACAAATGGCGGCGTTCTGCCTATGATCACATCCTGCTCACCCGGATGGATCAACTATGCTGAATATAACTATGGTGATCTCTTACCTCACCTTTCTTCCTGCAAGTCTCCTCATGAGATGCAGGGTGCCATTATCAAGTCTTACTGGGCACAGGAGAAGGGCATCGATCCTAAGGATATCTTCGTTGTATCCATCATGCCTTGCGTTGCCAAGAAGTTTGAGAAGGAAAGAGAGCAGCTCGTAACAAATGGTCTTCCTGACGTTGACGCAGTTCTCACAACACGTGAGCTCGCTAGAATGATCCGCCGTGCAGGTATCATGTTCAACCGTCTCCCTGATGAGGATTGGGATCCGGATATCATGGGTGATTACACAGGTGCAGGTGTTATCTTCGGTGTAACAGGCGGCGTTATGGAAGCAGCTCTCAGAACTGTTTACTTCAAGCTCACAGGCAAGGAGTCCGAGCCTGTTGAATTCACAGCTGTTCGTGGCCACGATGCAGGTATCAGAGAGGCTTCTCTCGATATCAACGGTACAACAGTTAACGTTGCTATCGCTTCCGGCATGAAGAGCGCTAAGGTTCTTCTTGACGAGATCCGCGAAGGCAAGTCAAAGTATCAGTTCATCGAGATCATGGGTTGTCCCGGCGGTTGTATCAACGGTGGCGGTCAGCCTTATGTACGTCCCTGCTTCATGCCTAATGAGTCAGACGATATTCTCGACACATATAAGGAGAAGAGAGCTCAGGCACTCTATTCCGAGGATGAGCGTCAGGTTCTCCGTCAGTCTCACAAGAATCCCCAGATCATAGAACTCTACGAGAAGTTCCTCGGCGAGCCTAACTCACACAAGGCTCACGAGCTCCTGCACACATCTTATGCTGCAAGAGAAGGCTTCAACGAGATCAAGAAGTAATCTGATAAACAATCAGCAAACTAAAGGGGTGCCTCAGACCAATGAGGTGCCCCTTATATTTTTAATATTTGCGTAGAGATCTGACTATCGAAAAACCTTCTGATTACATAAATTCATCTTTCGGGACATAAAGCGCTCTTCTGTATAAGCTCTTACCGTTTGTAGGCTTTTTGTTAACCTTTCTTTCGGAAGCGTAGATAATAACAAGGCATCTCATTCCGGTCTGTGCCAGGTGCAGGTCTTTAGGAAGATCTGTTTCCCATGTCGTACCGATCTGGTCCATGATAACGGCATGGTATACCGTGCAGGGAATACCTTTGTAATTGACTCGTATGACTTGCTGTACGTCTGCGAAATAGCAATCGCCGACGCAATACAGCTTTATATGAAGACTGATCATCTCATATAAAGGCATCGAGACAATACCTATATACATTAATAGAACTCCCAGCGCAACAGTGCCCATGATAACAGCAGTTCCAATGGTTTCAGTTTCAGTAATGCTGTAAGCAGCACCGCTGATTATAACGATAAGCGGAATGAAGACAGCGCTTAACACAAATACCTTCTTGCGTGTTCTTGGAAGTATCTGGGCTTTTATCCCATCTGCTTCTTCATTAGTTGGAGAACGCATTCCGAAGAACTGCGGAGGAGTAGTTTCATAGTCGACCCTGTCCTTGTTCTTCTTGGAATTTGTGATTACATAAATAGCCACACCTATTATGACTATAAAAGGAAAGCTGCATTGTAGCAGCGTAATAAACGTATCTACTGACATCTTTTAATTCCCTTAATCCGATTTGTTATTCCCTTAAATACGCCCGGAAATCGGTCCCGGGCAGGAAAAATTATATCACAAGTTATTTTGGCTATTAAAGTTTTTTGATTAGTCGAGTGGTATAATACCGTTTGGATAGGTAGTCAGGCCCTTTAATTTGTTCTTTTCCTTATGAAGCACAGGATAGCGATTTATTCTAATGGTTACAACGGCAGCATTACTCTCAAAGCTATTGAGGGAATAAAGAAGTATGCAGCCGCCAATGATCTGGATATACATTTCTATATAAGCTTTGCGGCAAACAACAGAAAACCTGATATTAATGCGGGCCAGCTCAACATCTATAATCTTGCAAGGCTTGATGAATATGACGGGCTGATCGTCTTTTCGAATCTTTTGAATAACATTCCCACTGCAGAGAAACTATGCACGCAGGCTAAGGAAAAAGGCGTCCCGGTAGTCAGTATCGGCATGAAGTTCGACGGAATTCCTTATGTCGGCAACAATAATTTTGTAGGAATGAAGAACCTGGTTGAGCACCTTATAACAGAACACAACGTAAAGAGACTGGTATATATAGGCGGACCTAAGGAGCATGTGGACACTATAGACAGGGAGCGTGTAGTCCGTCAGGTCCTGGCAGGTCACAGCCTTGAACTGAAGGATGAGGATATCTGCTACGGTGATTGGACAAATGAAATAGCCACTGAATATGCGGATAATCTTATCGGTTCCGGAGAGACTCTTCCTGATGCAATAGTCTGCGCTAATGACATCATGGCTCTGGCAGTGGTAAGCAGATTCCTTGAAAAAGGATACAGCCTGCCGGAAGACATTATTGTTACCGGCTTCGATCACATTGATGAGTCGGGAATATCTTATCCCGCGCTTACTACGGTTGATCAGGATTATGAGACCATCGGATATGAGAGCTGCGAACTTCTGTACAGGATAGTGGAAGGAAAGGCATATTCAATGGATGTGTCGGTAGATTCCAAATTCGTTGCGGGTGAGAGCTGCGGGTGTAATTCCGAACCGGACAGTTATTTCAATATCAGAAGACGCGAGTATTGCAGAGGCATTCATTCGAAGAACAAACAGGCAAGTTATTTCAACCGCTTTATGCGGGGTGAGAGAAATGCCATTCTTGAGACGTCGGATTACGATGACATGAAGAAAAACCTCAGAAAGTACTATCTTTCCAATAACGATTATTTCCGCGGCAATTTCTTCCTTATGCTTAATAAGTACTATTTCGAGGACGCCGAAGCAGAAGACTGTGAGGCATTGTCTGAATGCTATGATGCTGATTTTGATACTGCGGTTGCACTCATGAACGGCCACGAAGCTGATGAGATGATCGATAAACGGCTGAGAATGCCCGGATTCATTAAGAAAGAGGGCGAACAGCATATCTATTTCTTTTACCCGCTGCAGAATCTTGAGTATAACTATGGCTACGTTGTTTTCGTAGACGGCACATATATCATTCAGGAAGACTACCGTGTATACGAGTATCTCGAGAAGATGGAGCAGACACTGATGCAGTTCAGGATCAATCTGCGTCTCGAGATGGTCAATAAAGAACTTAGTTTTCTCTATGATAAAGATCCTATGACGGGGCTTTACAACAGATTCTGTTTTGTAAGCCATGCCGAGCCGCTCGTTGAAGAAAGCAAAAATAACGGCAAAAAGGCAATGATCATGTTTGCCGATATCAATGACATGAAGAAGATCAATGACCGTTACGGTCATATCTTTGGTGACAGGGCGATCAATACTGTGGCCGAAGCGATCAGACATATCATTGATGATGACAATACGATCGGCATCCGTTACGGAGGTGACGAATTCATCGTAATAACGGCGAATGCCACACGCAAGAATGCCGAGGATATCAGGAAAAGGATAATCTCATATATAGAGAAAGAAAACGAGCGTGGCATAAATCCGTTCAAATTCTCAGTCAGTGTGGGTTATGTTCTTACTGATCCGAGATCAGATAAAACCGTAAATGACTATGTGGATGAAGCAGACAAACTGATGTATGAGATAAAGAACGAATACCACAGGAATAATACGACTGATTCAGCAGCAAAAACTAAAAAAGCCGCACGGCCGTAAATCCGGAAGCATACGGCAAAAACATCTGTAATAACAGGGGAGGCATTGTTTGGATCAATACCTCCCCTTAATTGTTTTCTTAATAGATCTTGTAGATCGTTGTATTTTCCTCAGCGTAATAAGCTGCCTGAGTCAGATTTTCTTCAAAGAATCTCTTATTGAAGGTGATTCCGTTACCGAAATCTGTCTCTTCGAAATCAGGATCAACAATAAGATATCTGATATGACGCTCTTTGCAGTATCTTGTAAATTCATCGATATCTTCACCGCAGCCGGTGATAAGCCACAGATAGATGGTATCTCTGGTATAGGTGTCATGTCCGGCAGACCAAGCATAGTATGGCCAGCCGTAGTACATAGGACGTCCGGCAAGAATGAACCTGTTCATTGACCACATAGGTGTAAGGAAAGCATCTGAGGGATCAGTATTTTCCATGACCCATTTTGTTACGGGGGAATTTGCATCCATAGTCAAAGGATCGTGGTTAAGATTTATATACGTTGCCCATTCGCTTAATCCGGTCGCAGTGAGCGGTACCATGAGTGCAAGAGCCAGGATAACTCCGGCAATCTCCAGAGCAATCCATGAAGCAAAAGAAAGTCCCTTGGGCTTCTTGGTCTTTACAGGTTCATGCTTTAAGGATTCCGCATCCGGTTTAACATTCTCATCCTCTTCTGACGGCAGGGAGATGACTTCAACAGGCTCGTTAGCGGATTCAACAGCAATGTTCGCATCTGCGGCATCATCAGCTTCTTCTTCGCCAAAAGCTACATTCAGTGCCATAGAACCGGGGCGCATAGCCACATGTCCAAGCTCAGGACCGGAAGCCATCACTGCATCGTCAGAATCATCATCCGTGACTTCGAAGATTCCGTCTGACTCATCTACTTCTTCCGAAACGGCTTCTACCTCGGAAACTGAATCATTATCTATATTCTCATCTCCGAAAGCTATTTCTTCAGGAATAACATCTTTTTTATCTGTGCTGCCGGAATCTACAGTATCAGCCTGACTGACTGCTAGACCTGAAATATCAGCGTCGACACCGGTATGTTCCTCGATTGCTTTAATGTCGGGAACTTCAGCTTCATCATTTTCGAGAGATTCACCGAAAGCACTTGGCGCGGTAACAAGAGGAGTCCTGATACTCTTATCTGTGGCTGCTGCCGCTACAGCAATCTCACCGTCGATTGCCTCCGCATCAACATAATCGTCATCAACAGCTGCTTCTCCGGCTCCATCTGTCTTTCTGCGCTTGAAAGGAATATAAAGAAGATTTGCAATAAGAGCAGCGACAAATGCATCAACCAGGATAAGTGTGACCTGAATGAACTTGTGGTTGGCAAGCATCTCCAGAGATACCTTGACCAAAAAGGCAAAGATCAAAGGATTGAGTGCACAAAGGAACAAAAGGAAACGGTGAATGGGCTTCTTTTGTATAAGGTCTATGACCAAAGCGGTTACGGCAAAGATTCCACCGAGGATAAGAGTGAGACCTGTAACAATGAACAGATAGCGTGCCAGAGAGTATGCCGTGACATCTTCAAGGATAAACCCTTTCTCGAATGCGAAGGATACCACGTTTTTGTATCCGCCGGAGAAGACCAGAGTCTGAATATAAGATGACGTTACAGCGCAAACTGCTACCGCTAAATAGAGAAGTCTGCTCTCTGAGACGATTGCCATACCGAAAAGTATCAGAAGCAGTGATATAAGACATGATCCGTGGAAATACGGCATGCAGATAACGAGCACACAGGCAAGTACAGTAATGGAGACCGGATAGAGCGGATCTCCGAATCTGACCAGCCATGCATTTTTGGAAAAAGCAAAGGCCTTTACGCCTTCACCGAATCCGCCTGAACGGGAAATTGAGATTCCGAGTCTTCTGACGAACGGCAGGAAAAGTATGACCATTAGAAGGATAACGGACACACCAAGCATAAGGTGGCGTTGATTGGGATATACGTTGATAGCCCAGATTCCCCAACCGTCATAGTCGGTAACCGCATACCATACTGTAGATTTACTGATCTCTTTTATTGCTTCCGAAAAAGTGCTTCCGGCATCCGTAAGTTCCTTAATATGGTAGAAAACATTCAGCGAACTTCTGAAAAGCACAAGAATAGGGGCAACGAGAAAAGCAGCGCGCCTTGAACTGATCAGAACTGCAATGAGTCCAAGAAGGACAAGAGCAGACACCATTGTTATGATGGAAGGCAGATTGAGTGCATAATCGATAGGAAGGCCAAGATAAAGCAATGTTCCGGCAAGAAAATAGAACAGGAAATGATACTTTATTCCGTCTCCGGAGAAATGCATATACTGGGTAGGAAAGTTAAAGCCCTTGCCGAATGAGGATACCATTGCGGTATGGGGCGAGAGGTCAGAGAATGTCGAAGAACCATTATACAGAGTGGTTCCGTTGATCCTGTAGGTGTAGAACATCAGGAAAGTGGCGGCTATAGTTATCGCAACGATTACGGCTCCATAGAAAACAGAATCGGGAATATTGGATTTGTAATCCTCGATTGACGCTGCCGCACCGGAGGCTTTAAGGTCCTCGCGCTTTACTCTTTTGCGGTTGATGAGGATAAGACATGTAAGGATCATCCAAAGGAAAAAAGCAAAGGTAATAAGCACACCGAGCTTTTTGCAAAGCTCGCCTTCACTGATGATATTTGACAAACCTAAAGTCACATAATAATTGAAGAACGGAACACACAGCATACCAGTCACGATTCCTGCCGGAACAGTGAACAGAGTGTTTGGAATATGAGTTATAGCCTTAGCGGAAGGACTGCAGGCAACATAAAGCCTTCTTACATCCGGTACAGACAGGCCGACGAAGCACATACCGAATGCGGCACATAAAAGCAAATACAAGATCGCGAGCATATAAATCCCCTTATTTTAAATATATAACTGACTTAACAGATTTTATCATAACTCGGCTTTTTACAAACATGTGGCATTTTGTAGGTATCAATGAAGACACCGCCCGAAAAAGAGTATAATCTGTCTATCTTTCATTAAAAGGGGAATTTGCATGAAAATTACTGTTCTTGGCGGCGGCTTATCGCCCGAGAGAGATGTATCACTTAAATCGGCAAGTCTTATTGCCAATGCTCTTCTGTCCAAAGGACACGAAGTTGCGCTGGTTGATCTTTATGACGGAATAGAGACTTCCGAACCATGCGAATATTTCTTCAGGCGCGGAACGGTAAATCCGTTTTCTTACGTTATTCCGGAGACCGAGCCTGATCTTGATGAGATCATAAGGCAGCACGGGGGAAGAAAGAGCTGGGTCGGTCCGAGAGTAATCGAGATGTGCAGATATGCCGACAAAGTATTCTTAGGTCTTCATGGCAGTCATGGTGAGAATGGACAGGTTCAGGCTTTACTTGATGCATTTGATATTCAATACACCGGATGTGATTATCTTGGCTGTGCGATTGCAATGGATAAGGATCTTTCAAAATCTCTTGCAAGAGCAGCCGGATATCTGACAGCAGATTGGATCGTTGACATTCCGGAGAAACTGACCTTTGAGAGAGTTAACAGGGAATTGGGCGTTCCCTGTGTTGTAAAGCCTATCGGCAACGGTTCTTCATGCGGCGTGTCAATTGTCAGATCCCAGGATGAATTTGAAGCAGCTTTGAATTATGCGGCTTCATACCATCAGAGGATCCTTATCGAGAAGTATATTAAAGCACGTGAGATCACGATCTCAATAGTTAACCATAAGGCTCTTCCCATCACGGAGATCATTCCCCATCAGGGTTTCTACGATTATAAGAATAAATACCAGGATGGTCTTACGACACATGTCTGTCCTGCAAAGATCGATGAGGAGGATTACAAAAAAGGTCAGAAGATCGCTCTGAAGATATTTGATCTTTTAAGAATGACCCAGTATGGAAGAGTCGACATGATGTACGATGATGTTAAGCATGAATTCTGGTTCATAGAGGCCAACAACCTTCCCGGCATGACTAACACATCACTTCTTCCGGAAGCTGCAAAGGCTGACGGAACAGCGTACGAGGATCTTTGCGAGAGCCTTATCATGAACTGCGGCAGGGATTGATACTTATTAGGCTTTATCCCAGCCGATACTCGGTAATATATGAACTGTCTCATAAGTGGGAGATTCACTTAAGGAGACAGTTCTTTTTTATTGCGACAGAGTTTTTATTTAGATAAAATATTAATGTTTCACTTAAGGAACCGGAGGAGATTATGAGCGATAAGAGAACTGACTATATCAGCTGGGACGAATATTTCATGGGTGTTGCGAAGCTCGCTTCTATGAGAAGCAAGGACCCGAGCACACAGGTAGGTGCATGTATCGTGGATAAGGATAACTACATTCTGTCCGTCGGTTACAACGGCTTCCCTTTAGGCTGCGATGATGAGGATTTTCCATGGGCAAGGGAAGGTGGCACTCTTGATACAAAGTATGCTTTTGTTGCACATGCTGAACTTAATGCAATTCTTAACTCCAAGACCGGTGATCTTAAAGGTTCCACGGTTTATGTTACGCTGTTTCCGTGCAATGAATGCACCAAGGCTCTGATCCAGAAACGTGTCGGCAGAGTAGTGTATTTTGACGATAAATACCACGATGCGGATACCACGAAGGCGGCCAGAAAGATGCTTGATGCAGCAGGTATCAAGTATGAGAAATATCAGCCGTCCGGCCGCAAAGCAGAGATCGAAATGTAACGGAGGCATAATATGCGCCGTAAAACAGGGCAGAAGATACTTCTGCTGTTTCTTTTATCCGTTTTTATTATTTCGGTTTTCCCTATGATGTCACTGGCCGCCCCTTCGGGCGATGCCACTCCTAATTGCTGGGGCAACGGAGGTCAGATAGAGATCCAGCTTTCAGGCTGCAGCGGCTATGAGACTATTACTGTCGTTGCAGAGTTCTCGGGCAAACTTGATTCAGCTACGGGATGGGGATTTGATTCGTATGAGATCAGCGGAAACCGTGTTACGGCTGTCTGTTCGGCAAATGGTTCCAACAGCTGGGGATTTGACAGCAGAGTCGGAATACAGGTCACGGGAAGTGATGTCGATTCGGCTAAGCTTATTTCCGTATCAGGTGACGGTGAATCAGGTTCTGTAAAGGAGACAGAAGCAACATCTCAAACTTCTGCCGTTTCTTCCTCGGAATCAACCGGCAGTGTCTCAGGTCCGGCACGCAATACTGAGGGCGTGGAGAGGGATGACTGGCTGACTGTATCCGGAACTCATATTGTTGATATGAACGGAACGGAAGTATGGCTTACAGGATGCAACTGGTTTGGATACAATACCGGAACAAATCTTTTCGATGGTGTATGGAACTGCAATCTGAAAGATACGCTTGAGTCGATCGCTGATCATGGATTCAATGTTCTGAGAGTTCCCATCAGTGCCGAACTCCTTCTTCAATGGAAGAACGGAGAGACACCGAGAGCCAATTACAACAATGCTTATAATGAAGAACTAAACTCAATGAATTCTCTTGAGATCTTTGACTATGTTCTGTCGCTTTGCGAGCAGAACGGCATGAAAGTCATAATTGATATCCATTCTGCGAAAACTGATGCTTCGGGACACAATCATCCGGTCTGGTATAACGGTGATATTACCGTTGATGACTTTGTCGAAGCTCTATCCTGGTGTGCGGGAAGATACAAAAACAACGATACCATAATAGGGTATGACCTGAAGAATGAACCCCATGGCAAAGCTTCAGAGATGCCGCATGCCATCTGGAATGACTCGGACAGTCCGGACAACTGGAAGAAGGTTGCAGAACGCGCAGGGAATGCCGTGCTTGATGAGAATCCTCATGCCCTGATCATTATAGAAGGTATCCAGATATATCCCAAAAATATTGAAGCAAACAACTTCGTATCTAAGAATGATGAAGACGACTATTACAACACCTGGTGGGGTGCGAACCTTATGGCGGTAAGAAAGTTCCCCATAGATCTCGGGTCGCCGGAGAGAAATGCCCAGATTGTTTATTCTCCTCACGATTATGGTCCGAGGGTATATGAACAACCGTGGTTTAAGGGAGGATTCACTTATGATTCCCTTATAAAAGATGCCTGGTATGACTATTGGCTCTACATACAGGATGAAGGCATTGCTCCGGTTTTTGTCGGTGAGTGGGGCGGCTTCATGGAAGGTGATAACCTGAAGTGGATGGAGTATTTCAGACAGCTTATTGCAGAAAAACACCTTCATCATACATTCTGGTGTTTCAATGCGAATTCCGGGGATACAGGAGGTCTTGTCAAAGATGACTTTAAAACCTGGGATGAAGAGAAGTATAATTTTGTTAAGGAAGTCCTGTGGCAGACTGAGGACGGTAAGTTTATCGGCCTGGATCACGCGGTTCCGCTGGGTGCCAACGGGATTGCTCTATCTGATTATTCAGGTGTTACGGTTACTCCTTCTCCTGCAAGACCTTCATCTGAGGTAACAGAGGAGGTAACAGAGAGTTCAGCCATAACATCTGAAACTGTTTCAGAGGAGACTGTTGAGGCTTCCGTCCAGGGTGAGGAATCCGGTTCGGATATTACTGCAGGTTCTCTTCAAAAAGCAGCTGTGAAGCTGATAGTTGTTGTGGTAATAGCCGGAGTGATTCTTATAATTGTTATGGCTTTGCTGATAACATTGAAGATACGTGCAAACAGGAAACGGACTGCCCGGGAGGAGATAGTGCTTCCGGATCCTGAAGATACATTGGTTGACAGGGAAGCAGCAAATGTGGAAAATACCGCAGGAGAAAGCGGGAATAATTTGAAATTATCAGACGATGCGGGGGAGGATGATTGATATGTTGTATGCTCTTTCGGGATTCAGTCTTGCAGATAACAGCCAGTTGGAACCGGTAGTGATCACCCTGGCGGTGATTGTGGTGATCGGTGCCATTATTGCGATCAACATTTTGAGTGTCAGGGATAAGCGTAAGGAAAAATACAACGAGAAGCTTGATGCCGAACGTCAGGGAGAGAAAGTTGTTGACCGTCTGGAGTCCCGGTCGAAAAAACCTTCAGATGAGAAGGTGATCCACCAGGTAAAGCGTGAATCCAGAGATCCGAAGAAAAAAGCGGAGATAGAAGCTGCCGCGAAGAACACGCTGCTTGGAGGAAAGAGCGAAGCCCAGATGGAGGAGAAGGAGGCTGGTGAAGTCTTTGGCTCACTGGGTATTTCTTCCAAAAAGGCGGAAGAGATAGATAAAGCCAAGGAGCAGATCATTATTAACGGTTACCTTCAGAAATCCAATACCGCACCCATAAGACCGGTATATTCAAATACTCTTGAAGCACGTCAGCAGCAAAGGCGGGAACTTGATTCCGATACCTTCGGAAAGGAAGCTGAAACACCGGCACTGGTCATGAATTCTGCAGCTCCATCAAATGTAAGGATCACGGATGCCCCTGTTCAAAAAGTTAAGCCTACGGCATTAAAGCGTCCTACCGCAGCAATGGTATCACAGACAGATGAAATGTCTGATGGAGAGAATAACGAGATAGATACCACTTATATTTCTGCTATAAGACCTGAGACCGGATCTGAGGTTTCAAATGCTGTCGCAGATGTTGTGGCTGATATTCAGGAAGAAAAGCCGGAGATATTAAGGTCAGGTGAGGAAGCCATTATTCCGGCTGCAAAGAAAACTGTAAAAGGATTTGTCCCGGATAAGAAAGTCCTTGCCAGAAATTCGCGCGAGGAAAACTGAACAGGCGTTGCTGATACCGTTTCTGTACACTCCCTGCTACTTGAAAATGCATCTATCCTTTGTATAATTTAATTATCTTCTAATTATTTTATTAGAGGATGTGTGCTTTGTTTGGAGGATTCATAGATGCCGGGCAGCTATTCTGGTCGCTTCTTACTTAAGCCGTTATGTTTGCTCTCGGGCATCATAACCGGTCATTCTTTTGTGTTTGCTTTTAATGATCCTCTTAATTCAAGTGTTGACTGTCAGTTTCCGGATGCCGGAATAGATAAACATATTCAGAACTAATTTCTTCAGAAGGCAAATCTTATGGATCAAACAGCTAATCCCGTTCCCCAGAGAGAACCTATCAAGCGTCCCAAGGCTACACTTACGCCTGAACAGATCGCAGAGCGCGAACAGGCTCTGAAGATCCTTCAGGAGAGGCGGGCTGCGCAGGCTGCAAGAGTGGAAGAGATCAGAAGAAATGCCGAAGCCAGAAAGGCTAATGGATTCATTAAGTCCCCTAACAGTTTGCTGAATGATGATATCGTGAATGATGATACTGTAAGTAAAGAACTTTCAGAACCGGACGGACCGGTAAATGATGCACAACCTGCTGCATCCGTTGAAATAAAATCTGAAGAAGATCTGAAAAAAGAAGAAATATTAAAAGCCGAGGAAGAAAGACTCGAGCAGGAGGCTAAAGCAGCCGAGCAGGAGAAACTGGCTGAAGCAGCCAGAGCTCTGGAAGAAGCAAAAGAAGCTGAGCGTGCAAGGATAGAGGCTGAAGAGGCACAGAAGGCTGCAGAAGCTGCAAAGGCTGAGGCTGAAGCTAAACTCGCAGAGGCACAGAAAGCGATCAAAGCAGCAGAAGATGCAAGAGAGATCAAAGCTGAGAGAGCTAAGATGCAGAGCAAGACATCGGAATTCTTCAAATCTGCTATGGCTTCCTCTGATAAAACTATCAAGCCCGGTATTTCCGCTATTGCTTCTGAGGAAGGGTATGACAAGTCTCTTGAGAGCAGATCCGAACATAAGCCTGTACCTGATACCAAAACAAAGAATCCTTATGGAACATTTAAGAGCGGAGCCTCGTCAGGTGTAGGAGCATCAGCATCAAGATCCACAAGCGGACCTTCTATATCCGCTGAGCGTGCGAAAGCATCGTCCAACTCCAACCAGCTTGGAAGCCTTCTTGCCGGAAGGAACCTCAACAGTTCAGGAAGAGCACCGGTATGGGCGGCTCCCGGATCGAATATCTCGGCATTTAAAGAGAGCGATGAGGCCAGAGAGGCGCGTCTCCGCGAGGAACAGAGACGAATTGAAGAGGAAGAGGCCAGGAAACGTGCCGAAGAACTGGCCAAAGCTTCATATACAAGTATTGCTGACAGTGCAAGAACACGCAAATCTGCTTTCTTCAAGAGAGCTCCGAGCAACCGTGATACAAACAGCAGTGGTCAGGAGGAACATGTTTCCGCATACGGTGGAATCGTCAGACCTTCTGCGATAGTTGATGAGGAACGTGATGTAAATAAGAAAATGACTGCACCTGCCATGGGAGCAGCTCTTGAAGGTCAGAGACCTTCGATCATGGATCCGAACTCCAAAGCAGCGCCGACGGCATTCAAGCCGATGGCGGGATTTAAAGGAATCGGCACGGAAGATAATAAGAGGCCGTCTTCGCCTTTTTCGCGCGAACTTTCCAGCGAAGATGACAGCGGGAATCAATAAACGGCAATTAGTTATTGAAGAGGACAGTTGTACAAGGGGAGATAAGGATTATGAAAAGATCAAAAAAGCCATTGACTTTTACAGCGATCGCCGCTGGAATCGGCGCACTCAGCATGGCGTTGGAAGGCTGTGTTTACGGACCTCCTCAGGATCCTCATGAGACTAATGTTTATGGACCTCCGCCACCGGATGTTACACAAGTGACAGAGGAAACCACAAAAGACACTTTACCTTTTAAACCTTCGGAAGATCCGGGAATTAATGAGACTGTTGTTTACGGCCCTCCGCCGGATTTTCCTGTCGATACTGAGGAAACTGATGTTTACGGCCCTCCGCCGGATGCACCGGTAGATGAACCCGAGGTAGGAGTTTATGGTCCCCCGCCGGATGTATCAATTGATGGACCTGAGGAAGATGTTTACGGGCCTCCGCCGGATGCGGATCTTAATTGATGGCTGTGGATATAAGTGAAGCCAAAAAATATTACCTCGATAAAAAAGCGGAGGAACGCGCAAGGCTTTTCAAAGAGCCGGATCTGATCTATCTATTTTTCGAGCTGACAAGAAGCTGCAATGAAAAGTGTTTTCATTGCGGCAGCAGTTGTGCGCCCGGTCTGGGACATGGTCCCGATAAAGAAGTCTTCAAAGAAGTTTTAAGGGATGCCAGGGATCACTTTGATCTTAAGCGGCTCCAGTTATGTATTACGGGCGGAGAACCGCTTCTTTATCCGGGTTTTGCTGATCTTCTGGGATATGCCAACGGACTCGGGTTCAAGTGGGGCATGACTACAAATGCGACTCTGATTACAAAAGATGTTGCGAAAATGCTAGAGGATACCGGTATGGGAACAGTGTCCGTAAGTATAGACGGTCTCCGTGATACCCATGACAGACAAAGAGGTCTTAAAGGCGGATTTGATAAGGCCATGCAG
Source organism: Saccharofermentans sp. (assembly GCA_024683485.1). GTDB lineage: Bacteria > Bacillota > Clostridia > Saccharofermentanales > Saccharofermentanaceae > Saccharofermentans. The sequence continues at coordinate 15,075 of JAIKYD010000112.1, forward strand.
GGCATTCAAAACCTGATTGACAGGAAAGCCTTCAGGCATATTCAGGTGACCACTGTTGTAAATCACAAGAATATATCTGAACTTGATGAACTCTATCTGATCCTTGATGAACTTGATCTTGATTCCTGGCGCGTCATAGGAATGGAACCGATGGGAAGAGCATTGGACCATCCGGATATGCTCTTAACGCCTGATGATCAGAGATATCTTTTTGAGTTTATCCGCAGAAAGAGAGAACAGGGGATACCGGTGAATTACGGCTGTTCCCATTTCCTGGGACTCGAATATGAGAGAGAGGTCAGGGACTGGTTCTTTTACTGCGGTGCCGGGACGCATACGGCTGCTATAAGAGTTAACGGTGATATAACTGCCTGCCTTGATATTGAGGAAAGACCTGAATTTGTTCAGGGAAATGTTTATCAGGATAAGTTCAGTGATGTCTGGTTCAACCGTTTTCAGGAATTCCGGAAACCACTATCTTCGCTCTGCAGTGATTGTCAGAAATGCGAATGGGAGAAATGGTGTGCGGGAGGATCCAGACACTGCTTTGATTACGACAACAACAGGCAGCGGGTCTGTTTTAAGGACATTCTCTTTTAATATTTCCTGACAGAGTGTATCATTTAAGAAGCACTGAATTTCCTCTTTAGGAGAGACTTTTATGCACCGGAAAATCGCGATCGTGACAGGGGCATCATCTGGCATAGGCAAAGCATTTATTGAGCTCCTGGCTGGTGATAACAGCGGATCCTTCATTCCTCCCTTCGATGAGATATGGGCGATAGCCAGACGCGCGGACGCACTTAATGATATAGCTTCGTCTTCAGGCAACGGAAAGGTTGTCCCGGTAATTGCGGACTTATCTGAAGATTCAGGAATCAGGACAGTTGAAGACAAACTTAAGAGTGAGGAACCGGTTGTCGGTCTTCTGGTCAATTCTGCGGGAATGGGGATCAAGGGACAGGTGATGGACAAACCTGCAAAGGCTTTGGATGATACTGTCAGGATTAATTGCAGTGCATTGAGCCGCATGATAAGAATTACTGTTCCTTATATGAAGAGAGACGGCAACAGCCATACAGGGATAATTAACATTGCCTCATCTGCGGGATTTCTTCCGCAACCGGGTTTTGCATGTTATGCAGCAAGCAAATCTTATGTAATATCTTTTTCCAGAGCTTTGAGTGTTGAGTTAAGATCTTTGGGAATAGATGTTATGGCTGTATGCCCGGGACCCGTCGCCACCGATTTTCAGAGAAGAGCAACTGAAGGAAAGGAAGCAGATTTCACGGGCTGGCGTAAAAACTTTGTCATCGATCCGGATCAGCTTGCCAGAAAATCTCTTCAGGCATCAATTAAGGGACGCAGGATGTTTGTATATCCATTCTCACAGAAACTGCTGCACCTTGCTTCCAAACTGGTTCCGGTGTCTTGGATACTTGGAATAGAGAGCAAGGCTTTAAAAGAATAATTAATTCAGAAAGGGTGAACTGATATGAAAAAGAAGATCGAACCGACATTCGGAAGCATTTTCAGAGCTGTTGAAGAGAAAGCTTCAAAGGTATCCTTCCTGCAGGATACTGCTACTCAGATTACATTGAACGGAAACCTTGATAATCTCCCTTTATATGTGAAGATCGAAGACGGGATACCGGAAGTAGCTCCATATGAGTATATAAATGCGCCGTTCTATATTGATGCTGACGCCGAGACATTTGCTTCCGTCCTGAACGGGGATAAAGATTTTGTTGTCGCCGTCTCTCAGGGAAGTATTGCTATCAATGGCGATGCGGCACAGGCTGTAGTTTTCTGTTCGACATTATTTTGAAATAAGTCTTCAAACATTATTCATTAGTTGTTTAGGGTTTGGTTCTTTGTGCCTAACAATTATCGTATATTGTATTAATGTGGAACATGAAGGACTTAGTGTTTTTTTTCAACAATCATTGTAAGAAAGATGCACACATATTTGATATAATATCTTAATATGGCAATTAAACTAAACGGCATTTTCAGAGATAAAATGGTTTTCCAATGGGGCGCTGAACTCCGTGTGTTCGGATACTCCGATAAGACCTGTGTTATCAGGGCTGCACTTTGCAAGGATGGGGAAGAGATCTCATCCGGTACTTGCGGTACTGAGCAGGATGGAAGTTTTCTTATCTGTCTTGAGCCTGTAGATGAGCCGGGCGGTCCATATGAGATAAAGATATTTGAAGATGTTATCGAGGACCGTGTGATCAGGGATGTTTATGCGGGGGAGGTCTGGCTTGCCGCTGGCGGTGGCAATATGGATTATCCGCTTAACAGATCCGAGTTTGCAAAGTTTATCATTCCCAAGATCGGTGATACCGAGATCAGATATTATAAGGTGCCTGCATTTGGACACATGAACGAAGCCCAGGCAAAGGCGGAGGCCGAGACTGAGTGGATAGATGTCAACAGTGACACTGCAGGCGCGATGAGTGCAGTGGCTTTCTATTTCGCAAGGGAACTCGAATCAAGACTTGATTCCAAGATCGGCATCATCCAGTGCTGTTCCACAAGATCGACTATAGATAACTGGCAAAGTGTTGAGTCTCTTCTCACGACTAAAGAAGGCAGACAGTATATAAGAGATTTTGACGATGCTGCTTCAGAACTTACCCCTGAGGAATATGATGAAGAATATGCCAGATATCAGAAGAAATATAAGGAATACAACAGGGTTCTTGCTGAAGCTCTCAAAGAAAATCCCTGGATGACATATCCCGAGGCTGATCTTAAGCTCGGACCAGCACCATGGCCCGCTCCGATAGGTCACAAGTCAGCAAGGCATCCGGGAGCAGCATTCGAGTGTATGATCCTCAGGATAGCACCCTACACATTAAGAGGAGTTATCTTCTATCAGGGAGAAGCAGATACTGACGGTCACCAGTCGGAATACGGACATGTTTTCGAGACCATGATCAAAGAATGGCGTGACGTGTTCTTCGACGATCAACTACCGTTTATCTTCTGCCAGCTTCCTATGTATATTTCCAAAGAACGTAAATATATGGGTTACGATGATATGTCATGGCCTCTCCTTCGTGAACAGCAGCAGATCGTGGCTATCGATATGCCGAATGTTTATATGGCGGTCATAGTTGACTGCGGAGAATTTAATAATCTGTTCCCATCGGATAAAAAGACTCCGGGTGACAGACTTGCATTGCTTGCCGAGAAATTTGTTTACGGTTTTGAGAAGGTCGAAGCTGTATCGCCTTTTATCATCGATGCAAGAAGAGGTGAGGGTGTTGAGATCACTTTCGGAGGAGACTATCTGCTCCTGAACCTCACGACAGGATTCGGACCGGATGATTCAGGCTTTGAAATAGCGGGGGACGACGGCAAGTACTATCCGGCAGAGGCTAATGTGGATTTCGATGGAAAGACCATTCTGCTCTCCTGCCCCATGGTTGAATTCCCTTCGAAGGTAAGATACGCCTTCTTCTCATATGGCCCCACACCTCTGCACGCGCAGAACGGTCTTACCGCCACTCCGTTCCAGGTAAGGATAGATAAGGATCTGGGCGGCATCTGATATGAATATTGCTTTCTTTACCCGTCCAAAGCAGGAGATAACATACCTGTATACAGACTTTACTGTCCGCCAGGCACTCGAAAAGATGCACAGCAGTTCTTATACAGCTGTTCCTGTGGTTGACCGCGAAGGTCATTATATCGCGACCGTGACCGAGGGCGATCTTTTGTGGTTTATCGTCAAAGGTGAGGGCGGAGAGCCGCACACCATGGCAATTGAAAATCTTGAGCAGTTCAAGCTTACCGATATCGGACTTAACACTCATAAAAACCAGCCGATATCGATCAGTTCATCGATCGAGGATCTAATAATTCGATCTATGGAGACAAATTTTGTGCCGATAGTCGATGACCGTGGTATTTTCGTTGGAATTGTTACGCGAAGATCGATCATCAAGCATTACTACGAGAAGAATATTCTTCCCCGCGAATAAGGGATATCTCAGATAAGTTCCGGTTCGGTTTTCCTGCGGCGCAATTTGCGCTTAAGTTTTTTTGTTTCCTTGATCACCTGTTTAACCGGCGCAAAATCCTTAAGATCCAAAAGTTCAGACAGCATTGCAATCTCCGGCTTGTAACGTGATGACATTATCAGTTCAAGTTTGCAGTCTTCTGTACGTATTCTCAGGAACCGTGCGCATTGTTCGATAAAGACAGGCTGGCCTTCAAATTTGCCGCGGAGTTCATCCCACGGGATCACGAACGGCTTGCGGATCAATCTCTTGTAAACGAGATCGACCTTGTCGCCATCCTTTATCAACCAGATCCTGGAACGTTTTGCCAGACGGGCAAATCCATGAAATGTATAAACTGACATTGCGATCTCCATCCCGGGATAGAGCCTTCTAAGTCTTCCCGGAACGTGCTTTTCGACTCTGGGAATGGGATCATTGCGCTTGAATATTTTCCGGAGCACAGTAAAGACATAGATATCCTTGTAATACTGTGAGACTCTCTTGAGTATCCTGAACAGGAACAGACCTGCCACAGCAAGGTGGACACTTACTATAAAGCTTACGACTGGCGCAAATATCTGAAGGACCATAAGGATCATGTGAATGAACGCTTTTATTATCTGCCAAATAAAGCTCGTGCCCTTGACGGGAATTGCCGCAACGATAACTTCCCAGTTATCCATGCAGGTATATGTGCAGTTATAGAAAATGGTTATAGCGATCACAGTAATTCCTGCGAGCAGATAAGTCTGCCATCCCGGAGCTGCATTCACGGATTCCCCATAATAATTCAATGCATTGGCAGCAAGGGCACCGCCTTTTATTGCAGGAGGATCTGCTTCAAGTGCTTCTGTGGTAACGAACGGCAGAAGTGAGATCGATACAGTGCATATATAACCGATGAATTTATCCAGTTTGTCGATGGTCTCTTCGGATACCATCTTGGATTCGGCAAATGAATGGACAACTATCAATGCGGCTGCAACGAGAGTAAGAAATACAGCTGCCCAGGGATTGGCGATCGGCAGTTTGCCTGCTTCTCTTATTATCGGAATACCGTTAAGAAAATCCGCAATATTGCAGAGAACAACGGAATCCGGTGAATAAACAGCAGCATTCTCGATAGCACCGAGAATGGCCAGAACAGCCATAGTGGCTGACGGGTTTATGGAAGCCGTAACGGCAGTGGAAAATGCTCCGCCATAGAAAGCCAGATCTGTTGCAAAAGAGGCGGTCTCAGGCGCTCTGTATGGAACGAAGCCGGAAGCCAGACAGATGGCAGGTATCGTGATTATACATATAAGTGCGGACAGAATACCGGCTGTTCTTCTTAACCGGTTCTTATTTATTTCAAGGCTCATTTTGATCTTCCCCTCCTTTTGATCAAAGAACAAACCGCAGAATAATCTTAAGATCATCCTATTATCTGAATCATATTATACATTGAGAGCCCAAATAATGCTTTCTGCATAAACTGCACCAAAAACGGGGCATCCTTGAGTTTGAGATGCCCCGTTCATTAGACGTATTGATTGACTTATATCAGAATCCGTAGTTGGTTACACCGATCATCTTCTCGAGTTCATTAGGATCATAAGCAGCATCAATAGCGGTCTTTCTGGTGATAAGGCCAAGGTTGACAAGCCTCTGGAGATCGCTGTTGAGAGTATGCATTCCCTGGAGTGAAGCGGACTGTATAGCACCGGGGATCATCTGGATCTTATCCTCAAGGATAAGGCTCTTGATGGCACTGTTACCGACCATGACTTCAGTAGCAAGTGCACGGCCGTTACCATCAGTTGTAGGAAGGAGCTGCTGTGAGATAACACCGCGGATGCTGGCTGCAAACTGTGAGCGTATAGTAGCCTGCATATCGATAGGCGAACCATCGATGATCCTGTTGATCGTTTGTGCAGCACTTTGAGTGTGAAGTGTCGAGAGCACAAGGTGACCGGTCTCTGCAGCGGTAATGGCAGCCGATATAGTCTCAAAATCACGCATCTCACCAACGAGGATGATATCAGGGTCTTCGCGGAGTGCGGAGTGGAGTGCATAAGCGAAAGAACTTACGTCTCGTCCAAGTTCACGCTGGTGGATCATTGCGCGGTTGTGGGGATAGATATATTCGATAGGATCCTCAACAGTAATAACGTGTCTTGCTTCGTTCCTGTTGATGTAATCAACTATAGCGGAAAGTGTGGTCGACTTACCGGAACCCGTAGGACCGGTTACAAGGATGATTCCGTTATTGGCTGTGGCAAGTGTCTTGATGACCTCAGGAAGTCCCAGAGCTTCGAATTCAGGAATCTCAGCCATGAGAAGACGGATGCTGCATGCGAGGTTGTTACGCTGATGATAGACGTTTGCCCTGACTCTGATGCCGTTATCGATCATACGGCCAACGTCAACGTCTTCGCCTGCCTCAACACGTTTGATCTCTTCCGGTGTCAGGATAGTATATATCATGGCCTCGGCTTCTTCAGGTGTGGGACGTTCATCAAGGATGTGGAGCATTCCGAATCTTCTAACAGCAAGATTGGTTCCCTGCGTAATGTGTACATCGGAACAGTCACGGGATATCGCATAGTCCATCAGTTCTTCAAAAGTCATATAGATCATCTCCGCTGAAAATAATAGCAATGACTAAATTATAAGTTAAAACATATTAGTTTGATATATTGAATTCCTGATATTTTTCCAAAGGATGTGATACAGGCATCACTCTTTTATAACAGACCAGCTTTGTATCAATTTTTCAGTGCTCCATGCAGCATTTGCCGGGCTGGTAGATGGCAGACAGATACCCTCACGTTCTGTTGCCGGAAGCATATATTTCTTATAAAGATCATATGCTTTCCTGCCGTTAAGATATATTGCCTGAATATCTGCTGTTTCCAGTATGAGTGATATATCATTGACGGTTACATTTCTGATACTTGAATCGGAGGAACCGTCTATATCGCATGAACCTATCACATCCCATAAAGCAATGTGGCTGCGGAGAAGAAAACTCCTTTTCTCCTCTGTTGTAAGCGGGGTTTCTTCATTGAAAAGACGTGATGTTACTTTCCAGAAACGGTTCTGCGGATGTCCGTAAAAGAAACCTTCCTCTCTTGATCTCACTGACGGAAAACTCCCGAGGATCAGTACTTTGGAGTCTTTATCGAAAACAGGTTGTATCGGGTGTATGATCATTGTCAGTCCTTTCACAAATCATTGTACCGTTTTGCTCCGGTTTTCGATACGTTGAAAGAGCGGTGACTGTATTTAATGGTATACTCTTTCCATGAGATACAACGTTTTGATAATTGATGATGAGAAGGATCTGGCAGAATCCACCTCTGAATATTTCAATATGATGGGACTCAGGTCCAGATATGTGCTTTCATCTTCGGAGGCACTTGATTTCTTCAGGGAAAATGAGGCAGGAGTTATCCTGCTGGATATAAACCTGGGTGATTCTTCCGGGTTCTCTCTTTGCAGGACGCTTAGAGAGACTATTGATTCCCCGATTCTTTTTATAAGTGCAAGGTCTTCTGATGATGATATGGTAGTGGCACTAAATATAGGTGGAGATGACTATATCACAAAGCCGTATTCGCTCAATGTTCTATATGCCAAGGTGAAAGCAGTGCTTAACAGATATGAATCATCAGCAAGGGATTCGGGTAATAGTCTTGTTTTCGGGGATCTTAAGATCGATATTGGAGCAGGGATAGTTTACAAGAACGGGAAAGAAGTCGTTCTTACGGCTATGGAATATAAACTTCTGTCTTATCTTGCTGTTAACAGGAATAAAGTCATAGGTAAAGAAGAAATATTTATTAATGTCTGGGATGACAGTTTTGTCTCTGACGGTACTTTAAATGTCCATATAAGGCATTTGAGAGAGAAGCTGGAAGACGATCCAAATGAACCTGTCTATATCAAGACAGCAAGAGGGCGGGGATATCTGTTTAAGGCGGAAGGATAATGAAACAGAGATTTGTTATGCTGGCCATCCTTTTGACAGCTGTTTTGCTGCTGCCGGCCGGGCTTTTAACATACCGGGTAACAACTTTTTCTTTCTATCTTGATAATACCGAGGTCAATGACCTCCTGAATACGCTGTCTGACAGTTGGGATACGGTGAAAAATAAAAGAGGAGCTTTTGTTGAGCAGTTTAACGGAATCCGGTATGAAGTCATGGATAACGATGGTACAGTCCTCATCAGAACTGAATCAGATATGCCTGTTGATCTTGGCCGTGCCACTACCGAAAGATATACCATAAGGGACATAAAGATTGACGGTGAGGTAGTCGGAAAGCTTCTGATAAATAATGATTTCACATCCATCAAAAATGAGACACAAAAAAGTTATGTGAGCAGATTCCTTATAGTTGTCCTCGTTGAGGCGGTCATCATTGCACTGTTTCTTCTGTGGGTCTATAAGAGTATTGTCCAGCCTTTTGATGATCTTAAGGAGTTTGCCATGGATGTTGCTTCAGGCAATCTGGATAAACCGCTGAAGATGGACAGGGGAAATATTTTCGGGAGTTTCACTGAAAGCTTTGACATCATGAGAACCGAATTAAATGAAGCAAGGCAGAAGGAGTATGAGGCCCAGAGAAGCAAGATGGAGCTTGTTTCCCAGCTTTCCCATGACATAAAGACTCCTGTCGCATCCATCAAGGCACTGGGGGAACTCCTTGAAGCACAGAGTACCGATCCCAAATCGAAGGAAAGGCTGAATTCCATAGTAACGAAGGCTGACAACATAGATGTCATGGTCTCTGATCTTTTCACTGAGGCTTTGACGGATCTTAATGAACTTAGTGTGGATGTGTCTGAACAGGAGAGCAGCATACTGAACGGAATAATAAAAGATGCGGATTATATGGATTTGATCTCCGGTATACATGTCGAGGAATGTATCATAGTGTGTGATCCTATAAGGACCGTGCAGGTTGTAAATAATATAATTTCCAATTCATATAAATATGCGGGCACGAAAATAGATCTTGAATCATATATCGATGACGATTGCCTGGTAGTGGCCTTCACAGATGAGGGCGGAGGTGTATCGAATGATGATCTTCCAATGCTTACCAAGCGCTTTAGAAGAGGAGAGAATGCCAAGGGCAAGCCCGGCTCCGGATTAGGTCTTGCCATTGCTTATGAACTTATGGAAAAGATGGACGGGGACCTTGAAGTTGCCAATGCCGAGAAAGGTCTCCGTGTTACGTTGTATTTTAAGATTGCCTGAGAAAATTAAGATTATCTTAAGGTTTACGCAAAGTCGCTTAAGGTTTTATGTTTTACAATCTCCGTAATTACTAAAAATGGAAACGGAGATAGATCAACATGAAAACGGTCTTAACAAAAGTACTGTCCGCAGCAGCATGCGCAGTCATGGCATTTGCGGGTTTCTCGGGAGCAACATCCCTCAAGCAGAAAGTCAATGCAGCTTATTACACGCCCAGGCTTATTGTCACGGGCAGCGAGGTCAGCAAAGACAGGGTTAATGCGGGTGATGAATTTGATCTTACAGTTCATTTCATTAATGAGTCTGAAGATACCCACCTTTATAACATCAAGATAGCATTCTCCAGTGACGATAATGCTCTTTATCCGGTAGCCGGCACAAATGTCTGCTATGTGGATTCCGTTGAAGATGAGGAAGAGTTTGATGTTACGGTCAGGATGGCAACAAGAAGCGATCTTGAACCAAAGCCTTACACAATAAAAGTCAGTTATGAGTATGAGGACAGGGAGAAGATGTATTTCCAGGATTCTTCTGAGATCGTTGTTCCTGTGTACCAGACACCTGTTCTTTCAGTATCAGATCTTAAGCTTACAAAGAATGAGATCGAACTCAATAATAAGACAAGTTTTTCGATGAAGCTTAATAATACCGGAAAGACAAGTGTATACAATGTATCTGTCAATATCGACGGTGACATGATCAATAATGTTGATACTGTCGTGGGAAATATTGACAAAGGCAATAACACCACAGTTGATCTGTCCCTTAAGGGTAACAAAGCTGGTTCCGGTGATTTCAAAGTAACCGTTGCTTATGAGGATGCTGACGGCAATCCCTATAAGATTGAAAAGACAATGACACTTTCAGTGACTGAGCCGGTAGCCGTTGAACTTGCCACTGAAGAGACCCCTTCTTTTAATTTTACATACATTATCGCCATCGTAGCAGCTGTAGTAGTAATAATCATAGTCGTAACCATTATCCGCAAGAAGAGGGAAAAGAAGTATGCCTAAGAAGAGCATTATCAGGACTGAGAAACTGTGTAAGAGCTTTTCCTCGGGCGGTGTGATGCAGCATGTTATAAAAAACCTCGACACGGAGATCTACGAAGGTGACTTTACGGTTATCATGGGATCATCCGGTGCAGGTAAATCAACACTTCTTTATGCCCTTTCCGGAATGGATAAGGCGAGCCTTGGAAAAGTCTATTTCTCAGACAGAAACATAACCGGATTTAACAGTGACCAGCTGGCCATATTCAGAAGAAAGCACTGCGGATTCGTTTTCCAGCAGGTATATCTCATGGATTCAATGAGCGTACTGGACAATGTTCTCGCAGCAGGACTTCTCACAGGACAGAACAGGAGACAGCTCAACACAAAAGCAAAAGAGCTGCTTAAGCAGGTTGGCATAGAGCCCAAGCTCTGGAACAAGTTCCCGAATCAGCTTTCCGGTGGTGAAGCACAGAGAGTCGGTATCGTTCGCGCGGTGATCAATTCACCTGACATGGTATTTGCCGATGAGCCTACGGGAGCTCTCAACAGTTCATCATCGGATCAGGTTTTGAACGTATTGACCGATGTTAACAAGAACGGTCAGTCGATACTCATGGTTACGCATGACATGAAATCAGCAAGAAGAGGAAACAGGATCATATATTTGAAAGACGGTACGATAAGCGGTGAGTGCGATTTAGGTCCTTATGTCACCGGTGACCGCGCCCGTCACGATAAACTCCGCGCTTTCCTCACGGAGATGGGATGGTAATAAATGTTAGGAAAACTTTTAAAAGCTAATTTCCGCAAAGACATGTCCCATATGATCAGCTTTCTTCTGATCGTTATCCTGTCATCGACATTAATGCAGCTGGGTCTGATGCTTATCATCGGATATAATTCCCAGTTCGAGAGAAAAGTCAAAGAACTTAATTCACCTGACCTCAGGGTATTGATGCTGACTTTTGACGAAGAGGAAAGGGCTTCAATCCTGGACTATATCACGTCCTTGCCTGAAGTTGACTACTATGAACTGGTTCCTACAGTCACGCTTAAAACGGAAGTCGTAAGTGACGATATTGATCCGGATTCAAAGAATGCCATGGACAATGTTTCAGGAGCATATTATTTTTCACCATATGGAGAATGGGGCGAGATCGATACTCCCCAGTTTGTCGATCTGTATGATAAACAGGTGGATGAACCGATCTATATGTCTAGGCTCTATAATCAGGAGATCTTCAAAGGCGCATATAAACCAGGCGATGAGATCACTCTTAAGATCAATGACAGAGAGAGAGTATTTACAATTGCCGGTTTCTACGAGAGTATCTCTCTTTATGACCTCTTTTTCGTGGATCCCGTTACTCTGGCAGAGCTTAATTCGGAGAATGTTTATCCGATCGATCAGATCGTCATTAAGCTTGTTGACGGTGTTGATGTCACTGAGGAGTATAACAAGATCTGTAATGAATTCGATATGAGAAACATCGCTTCAGGTGCTATTTCGATAAATGAATTCAAACTCCTGTACACTCAGATGATCAATATCATCTCTGTATTCCTCTGTGCATTTTCGATCATCATTACACTGGTAGTCCTGATCGTTATATTCTTCAGGATCACAAACAGCATTGAGCAGAACATAACAAATATCGGAGCATTGAAGGCTCTGGGTTACACGACACACCAGATAAGAACGGCCCATATCCTTGAGTTCGTTATTACAGCAGGCATAGGCTTTCTCGTAAGCACCGGAATCATCTATTCGGTAATAGGTCCGTTGGAGATTGCTTTAAGAACTGTAGCGTACATATCCTGGGACCATCCCTTTGACATAGTTTCTTTCATCGTTACAGGACTCGTTATCATAGGCTCATCCTTCCTGGTAGCACTGAAATCAACAAGCTCCATTAAATCTTTGGATCCGGTACAGGCATTAAGATTCGGTCTTAAGAGTCACAGTTTTAAAAGGAATGTATTTCCTCTTGAGAGTTCCGGAGGACCGTTGGTATGGCTTATGGCTCTTAAGAGCTCCTTCGCTTCAAAAAAGCAGAATATCCTTGTCATGGTAGTAATGTGTTCTATTGGACTAAGCCTTGCCGTCGCAGTCTTTGTTGGATATAACATTGGCTTAAAGCCCATGAATCTGCAAAAGCTATTGTCTGATAATGCCTGTGATGTTATGGTAAGCCTCAGAGATGACAATCCGATCTATGAAGTAAGTGACCTTCCTTATGTTACAGATGTTTGGTGGACTGACCAGTTCACGGCAGCATATGAAGGTACAAACATCTATATAGATGTATCTGAAGACTGGAACAATGTGCCGGAAGTCAATATGCTTGAAGGAAGGCTCCCCAAATATGACGATGAGGTCGTTATAGGCAAGAAACTTGCTGAAGCCAGGGGTGTCATGATCGGTGATATGATCGTTCTTCAGACTTCCGAAAAGAGTTACGAATATACTGTTACCGGGTTTGCACAGGGTACAGAGAACTATGGCCTGTTCGTCCTGATGAACGAGGAATCCGCGTTCCATCTTGGACATACCTGCTATAAGAACAGTCTCTACATAAATGTTGAGGATTCTGACCCGGCTAAAGCAGCTAAAGTGGTCGAGAGTATCGAGAGTACTTTCGGAGACAGAGTGTACTCATATCTCGATTATTGTACTGCTCTGGCTAATGGTGAAGACTCAACGATCACACTCGCGAGAGTTATCTGTATTATCCTGATCATCGTATCACTGGCAGTCATCTGGCTCACCATGATGCTCCTTATCAAGACCATAATCATCAAGAGCCAGAAGGAACTCGGCATCAAGAAAGCATTGGGTTTTACGAGCGAACAGCTAAGAACAGAACTTTCATTGTCGCTCATGCCATCCATAATCTTTGGAATAAGCGTTGGAGCTATAGTCGGGGTTTTAAATGCCAATACCTTTATGACGATCCTTTTAAGCGCTTACGGTGTATCAAAGAGCAATATGGCGGATGATCCGTGGATGTTCATATCTGTCATCATAGTGGGAGCCATCGTGTCATACATTATGGTCTATGCGCTGTCACGCAGGATCAAGAAGATATCGGCATATTCGCTCATAACAGAGTAAGATAAGCGGAAAACAAAACAGCAGGGGCTATCTAAAAACAAAAAGAGATAGCCCCTAACTATTTCAAAAGAAAACGGGTCCCGAAGGGCCCGTTTATTGTTAGAATTAACTTGTGCAAAAAACTCTAACATTACAGTCTGACTATATTCTGGAATTACAACACTGTCAGCCGTTCCCGGATGACAAAAGAGACCTCTTGGCTTTCAGCATTTCTTCAAATTCGTTTATCATGTCATTAAGGAATGTATTTCTTGTTTTTTCCTCAACTTCTAAAATGGAAAGATACGGGTTTAGATCCTCTA
>JAIKYD010000115.1 GCA_024683485.1 Saccharofermentans sp.
TTAAGAAAACGACCAAGCTGAAGAAGAAGGGCGTAAAGAAGGCTCTTAAAGGATCCAAGGTCAAGACTGTAAAGGTCAAGAAGTCAAAAGTTAGGAAGTACAGGAAGTATTTCACGAAGAAGAACTGCGGAAGGAAAGTAAAGGTTAAGAAGTAAGTTTTTTGAAATCTGAAAATGCAAAGTGGCTACCGTTAAGGCGGCCATTATTGTTAGTGAGTCGTGACTCCGTTGAGCACGCGAGGCTCGAAACGTGCGAAACAATGAACCACCCGCTATGCGGGTGCGCGACAGAAGTTATACAAAGAAGACACCTTTCCCTATAATCAAGGTGTTCAAACCGAGATTATAGAAAGGAAAGATGACAGAATGGCAAATGCTGAATACGGCGGTCTGACAGAGCCAGTTGCGTCGGTTTGAATTGCGCCACTGAAATCGCTAAGGGTGAGCCACCGAAATCGGGAAATATTGAGCCAAAAATGGTGCCGGACATTGACCGTCCCTTGACGGGAGATCCTGCAGGTGCTACTTCCACCGAATTGTCCGCAAAATCGTTTTCCTTTTGCTGTATTATTTAATCATAATTGAATAGTAATCCGGCTCAGCATAATAGTTATGTATATTGACAAGAAAGCATGTTTTGATATTATTTTAGTAATTTTCGGGCTGGCCATATGGTCTTTGGTCCACCGTCGGGCGGGGATTTACCCCGCCATTTTTGTTGTTGAAGATATTCATTATGAAAAATGAAAAAATCCTTAGTGTTTTGATAGATGAAAGTGGCGATTTTGGAAGAGTTGATCAACATGATCCTTATTATCATGTTGTTATGGTTCTGCATGAACAAAACAAAAGCATTTCCGGAATGGTAAGTGCTTTTGAAAACAAGTTATATAATTGGGGGTACGATAATCATTATGTTCATGTTGGTCCTCTGATCAGAAGAGAAAAGCCATATATTAACGAGTTAAGAGAAACTCGAAGATCATTGTTTAATGCCTTGTTTCATTTTACTAGAACGGCTCCGATCAATTATATCGGCATAACTTTGGATAAGAGAAAATGCAATGAGGATACCGGTATTTGCTATGTTGACACTTTGACAAAGCAAATAGTCGCAGAACTGAAAAAGAATTATGAATACTTTACTCATTTTGACAGAATAATCGTTTATTACGATTACGGTCAGGATGAACTCGCCAGGATCATAGTGAGTGTATTCAATGCATTGTTTGCGAATGTAGAATTTCGAAATGACAAACCTACTGAAAAAGTATTGCTTCAAGTTGCAGACCTTATTTGTACGGTTCAAATGATATCGGTTAAAGAAACGCTATCAAAATCTGAAATCGAGTTCTTCTACTCGAAGAGTGATTTTAAGAAAAACATTTTAAAGCAGATCATAAAAAAGGAACTCTAATTGCCGTCCCTTGACGGCAGGGACTTACTGATGCTACTTATAGTTTACAAATTTGACAAGGCTAAGCGATACAGAGCTGATTATCTCAGCAGAATGGAGACAAAATAATGAAAGATGATTTTGAAAAGTTTTTAGAGAAGCAGCTCAAAAATGAAGAGTTCATGAAAGAGTGGGAATCACTTGCGCCTGAATATGCAGAAATGATATCAAAGCATCTTCGAATACTTTTCATAGGTAACAGTCATACCTATATGAATGATCTTCCGGCTCGGGTGAAGGCCATAGCCCTTGAAGACGGTTATTCATGTGATGTTACCATGCTTGCTCATGGAGGCAGGTATCTGTTTGAACACGTTAAAGAACCTCAGACAAAATTCAATGTGATGTTTGGGGATTACGATTATATCGTGCTTCAGGAACACTCTCATCCATTTGACCGTATAGACTATTACCGCTCGGCTGTTAAGACGATCTCATCCTGGGCTGAAAAGGCTGGCAGCAGGGTTGTTATCTATGGCACTTGGGCACGCAAGGTTGACAGAGCATCCCAGGATTACATGAATATGATCAATCGTGACATTGCTGACAAGAACGGTGCGATACTGGCGCCAGTAGGGGAGAGCTGGTGGGATCGTATCGATGCGAGACCTGATATCGAACTCTATGACGAAGACGGTGCCCATGCTTCACATGCAGGTACAGAATTTGCTGCCAGGATCATCTGGGCTTCAATTAGAAATACTTCACAAAGCTGAATTTCTTAAGGAAAGTAAAGGTTAAGAAGTGATCCGGATTGCTGCTTTCGCAGCCATTCTTAATTAGCAATTTTTGTTTATATTTTTAATATGCTATTTATATTTGTAAAGCAGAAGGTATAATCTCATTATGGGTAATTTTTCAGTTTACTGATTATTCGTGGGGTGTATCTATATGCGTAACGCGTTCAGAATTTCCGTATTTTTTGTTGCAATAGTTGCTATTTTTGCAATTTTCCCTTCAAACAGGACTTCTGCTGCGGTCCTCTATAATGGAACCTTCCAAAACGGTTCTTTTTCCTGGACCTTGGACAACAGCGGGATCTTGACCATAACGGGTAACGGTCAGATCAATGATTTTGCCAATGCTGATGCGGTTCCCTGGGCTGCATATAAGTCTGAGATCTTAACTGTCGTATTAAACGGGGAGATAAATTCCATCGGAAGCAATGCCTTTAACGGTTGTTCTAAACTTCAGTCCATTAAGATGCCGACTGTTTATTTC
>JAIKYD010000015.1 GCA_024683485.1 Saccharofermentans sp.
AGAAGCGCATGGAAACTTAACATGCCGGGTCTCGTTGAATGTCCCCAGTGTCATGCTAAGATGCTTCGCCGCACGGTCTGCAAGAACTGCGGTTACCTGGATGGAAAACAGGTTATCAAAGTCGACGAAGAGATCTGAGATAAATAAGAAGTATTTACTTAACGAGGCGGTGTTTGGAATAAAGGCACTGCCTCTTTTATTGTAAAGGAAGGGCATACGGTATGAGTAAACCGGTTGTGGCAATAGTGGGAAGGCCTAATGTGGGCAAGTCCTCACTGTTCAACACTATCTATGGAGAGCGTATCTCCATTGTTCATGATACCCCCGGTGTTACAAGAGACCGTATCTATGCCGAGACTTCCTGGAGCGGTAGAGACTTCATAATGATCGATACGGGTGGAATCGAGCCCAATACCGGAGATGACATCATATTGCAGCAGATGCGGATCCAGGCAGAGATTGCGATCGAGACTGCGGATGTCATCTTGTTTATGTGCGATCTCAAGAGCGGACTTACGGCTGCTGATGAGGAGATTGCCGTAATGCTCCGGAAGGCTGGACGCCCGGTTGTTGTCTGTGTCAATAAATCGGACTATGTAGGCGAACAGCCGCCTGAATTCTATGAATTCTATAATCTCGGACTCGAGGATGTCTGTGCCATTTCTGCTGCGCACAAGCTTGGGCTGGGTGAGATGCTCGATCTGATAATATCCAAGTTCCCTCCGGCAGATGAGGATGAAGGTAAGGATGATACCATCAGAGTCGCCATAATCGGCCGTCCTAATGCCGGCAAGTCATCTTTATCCAACAGACTTGCGGGAACTGAGAGAAGCATTGTTTCTGATATTGCGGGTACTACGAGAGATACTATCGATTCGCTTATAGAGAATGAATATGGCTCGTTTACTATCGTCGATACAGCCGGCATGCGCAAGAAAGGCAAGATCGAGGACGTTATAGAGCGTTATTCAATGGTAAGAGCTCTTGCGGCTGTTGACAGAGCTGATGTATGCGTGATCCTCGTTGATGCCGAGGCAGGCGTTACTGAGCAGGATGCAAGGATAGCAGGTCTGGCTCATGATAACGGCAAGGCATCCGTAATTGTTATCAATAAGTGGGATCTGATCGAGAAGCAGACAGGAACTCTTGAGGAGATGACTAAGATTGTTAAGCAGAGGCTGCCTTTTATGGATTACGCGCCCGTCTTATTCATTTCCGCAAAGACAGGCCAGCGCGTAGATAAGCTTTTCGCGCTGATAAAGACTGTTTATGAAAATTCAAGAAAGCGTCTTACCACAAGCGTTCTTAATAAGATGATATCGGAAGCCGTTACCCAGGTTCCGACACCTCAGGACAAGGGAAGACATCTCAAGATTTATTACGGGACACAGGTTTCAGTTCAGCCGCCGACTTTCGCGCTTTTTGTCAACGACAAGGAACTGTCGCATTTCTCATATGAGCGCTATCTGGAGAATCAGCTGAGGCGCAACTTCGGATTCGAAGGCGTTCCTTTGCGTCTCCTTTTGCGTAATAAGAATGGCGGAGAAGACTGATATTTTGTGAAATATCACAGTAACAAAACAGACTTATTCAGTAGCAAAATATTACTCGGTTTAATTAATTATATTACGCGCGCATTTACAGTTCGGCTGATCTGTTTTTTATGGAGAATTCTTTTATGGCAGTCACTACTATCGAGAACTTGAGAAACATTGCAATCATAGCCCACGTTGACCACGGAAAGACGACGATCGTGGACTCCATGCTCAAGCAGGCAGGCGTTTACCGTGAGAATGAAGCTGTTGTTGAACAGGTTATGGACAGCAACGATCTTGAACGTGAAAGAGGAATCACGATCCTTGCCAAGAATACGGCTATTGATTATAAGGGTATCCGCATCAATGTAGTTGATACTCCCGGTCATGCTGACTTCGGAGGCGAGGTTGAGCGTGTTCTCAAGATGGTTGACTCTGTTCTTCTCGTAGTTGATGCCTTTGACGGTCCTATGCCCCAGACAAGATTCGTTCTTCATAAAGCTCTGGAATTAGGTCTTAAGCCTATCGTCTGCATCAACAAGATCGACCGCCCTGACGCAAGACCTCTTGAAGTTGTGGATATGGTACTAGATCTTTTCATCGAACTCGGTGCTGATGATGATCAGCTTGAATTCCCTGTTGTATATACTTCGGGAAAGACATGTATCGCAACACTTGATCTCAAGGAATACGAGGAGGGAAAAGAACTGGATTTCACCCCTCTTCTCGATACTGTTGTTAAGTACACACCCTGTCCTGTTGGCGACCCTGAAGGCGCCATGCAGCTTCTCGTATCCAATATCGACTCAGATCCTTATATCGGAAGGATCGGTGTTGGCAGAGTTGAGAGAGGCACCATAAAGCAGGGTGAGAATGTGGCTCTTGTTACTTACGGTGAGGAAGGCAAGAGAAATGCAAGAGTCGTTAAGCTTATGAGATTCCATAATCTCGGCCGTGAAGAGATCCAGTCTGCTTCTATCGGTGAGATCGTTTGTGTTGCCGGAATCGCTGACATTAACATCGGAGACACTCTCTGTGATGCAAATGTTCCGGAGCCCCTGCCGTTTGTTAAGATCGATGAGCCTACAATTGCCATGACCTTCTCAGTAAACGACAGCCCGTTTGCAGGTCAGGAAGGCAAGTATGTTACTTCACGCCACCTGAGAGAAAGACTCTTCAAGGAGATTGAGACAAATGTCTCGATGAGAGTCGAGGAGACAGATACTACAGAGGCATTTATCGTAAAGGGCAGAGGTGAGCTTCATCTGTCAGTTCTTATCGAGACAATGCGCCGTGAAGGATATGAGTTCCAGGTAAGTAAGCCGAAGGTCATCATGAAGGAGATCGACGGTGTACTCTCAGAGCCTGTTGAGGAGCTCGTTATCGACGTTCCCGAGGAATTTGTAGGTCCTGTTATGGAGAAGATCGGAAAGCGTAAGGGAGAACTCCTTAATATGCTTCCTCCGACCAAAGGTTATACCCGTCTTGAGTTCAAGATCCCGTCCAGAGGCTTGCTCGGATACCGTACCGAGTTTTTGACCGACACTAAGGGCAATGGTATAATGAACTCCGTTATCTCGGGCTTTGAACCCTTCGCAGGTGACATCGAGACAAGAGGTCAGGGAGTGCTCGTTGCATTTGAGACCGGCACGGCTGTAACCTACGGATTGTACAATGCCCAGGATAGAGGTGCACTCTTCATCGGAGCAGGCACACCGGTATATGAAGGCATGATCGTAGGTATCAATCCCAAGCCTGATGATATTACCGTTAATGTCTGCAAGAAAAAGCATGTAACCAACATGCGTTCAGCAGGAGCTGATGACGCTATGCGTCTTACACCGCCCCTGATCTACTCCCTTGAGCAGTGCCTGGAATTTGTTGAAGACGACGAGCTTTGCGAAGTAACGCCTCAGAGCATCAGACTTCGCAAGAAGATACTTAATAACGATCTGCGCGCCAAGACGGTTGCCAAACAGAAGAAGGACGCCTGATCGAAGGAGAATACAGGATTAGCCGGGGGTGATTTTTTACTTATGATATCTGGTAAAGTAAGAGTCGCTCTCAGGATTTTGATAGTTCTCATACTGTTATTCGGATTTGCCGTAGCCGGTGTTTATGTCGGCTATAACTATGTCATATCCCAGGATAAGAGATTTAACAGCCTTAAAGCAGGTATAGCGGCAGGCAATTACAATATCAAGTCCGATACTGAAGGTGCAGTTACTGTGGTAATAAAGAGCGGTGATTCAACTTCTGATATAGCTGATAAGTTATATGATGAGGGACTTATCACGAATAAATTCCTTTTCTCGATCATCAGTAAACTCAACGGTTTTGACGGAGCATATGTGGCTGGTACACACTACCTGCTGAAAGGTTATTCATATGACGAACTCATGTATTTCCTTACACTTGAACCTGAAGCGGTCAAGGTCATGATACCTGAAGGTACGACATATTATGAGATAAAGAAGCTCCTTCACGATGCCGGACTTAATTTCGATGACGAGGAATTCGACAAGTGCATGAATTCCCCGAATCTTTTCACAGATTATGAATTCGTATCGCAGATCGAGATCAAGGAGGGAAGAGATTTCATTCTTTCCGGTTACCTTTATCCTGATACTTACTATTTCGATGTAAACGCAAGCCCTGAATCCATCATAAGAAGATTCCTCAACAACACCCAGAGCAAACTTTATGACGAGTATTATGTGAGGGCTGAAAGACTCGGTTATTCGATGGATGAGATCATTACACTTGCTTCTGTAATTCAGATGGAAACAGGAAGACCTGCTGACATGATGCTCGTATCTGCTGTTTTCCATAACAGACTTGATTCCGATGATGAGGATATGAGATATCTCGGTTCTTCCGCAACGATCAATTATCTCGTTGAGATCAACGGCGGGAAAGCATCGATCCTCCACACTGATGCTGAACTCAATATTGACAGTCCTTACAACACCTATACGCATCAGGGACTTCCCCCGGGACCGATCTGCATGCCGGGTCTTGATGCTATTTCCGCTGCTCTTTATCCTGAGCCCGGCTGCGGCTATATGTATTTCTGTGCAACCGGTATCG
This sequence comes from Saccharofermentans sp., assembly GCA_024683485.1. Taxonomy (GTDB): domain Bacteria; phylum Bacillota; class Clostridia; order Saccharofermentanales; family Saccharofermentanaceae; genus Saccharofermentans. The sequence continues at coordinate 4,626 of JAIKYD010000015.1, forward strand.
ATGGAGGTACTGCATTTGCCACGAATCTTTCCGATCATGAGGAAAATGTCGAGAAGTACAGGGATAACTGGACTAAAGTTGATGAGACCGAACCCACGGTGACTACTGAGACAAGTGAGAGCGGCGAGCTGGAGATTATTCCGGATGATTGATCTTTTGGGGTAATAGTATGGGTTATGACCGTTCGCGTTATGAGATCTTAAGCCCTGCCGGTAATCCGGAGAAACTGCGTGCTGCCGTGGCATATGGGGCTGATGCCGTATATCTGTCCGGAACGAGTTACGGACTCCGTGCTTTCAGCGGCAACTTCAATGAGGAGGAAATGAAGGCTGGGATAGCCTATGCTCACGACCATGGTGTCAAGTGTTATGTAACGCTGAATGTCATGCCGACGGAAGAAGATCTGGATGGTCTTGAGCATGCAATAAGATTCGTTGGTCTCGAGAGCGGTGCGGATGCGGTGCTTATCTCTGATCCGGGAGTCTTTACGATGGCACGTACACTGTGTCCGGATCTTGAGATCCATATTTCTACACAGGCAAGTGTTACGAACAGTGCGGCCTGCAATTTCTGGGCCTCCCAGGGTGCGAAAAGAATAGTTCTCGCGCGTGAAGTGTCACTTGAACAGATCAGAAAGATCCGTGCTGCCATTCCTTCTGATGTGGAGCTTGAATGCTTTATACACGGTGCCATGTGTGTCTCTTATTCCGGAAGATGTCTCTTATCGAATTACTTTACCGGAAGAAGATCCAATGGCGGCGCTTGTGCCCAGCCGTGCAGATGGGGATATACCGTTGTTGAGGAGAAGCGTCCCGACAAGCCTCTTCCTGTAGAAGAAGACAGAAGGGGAACATATATATTCGGCAGCCGTGATATCTGTATGATTGACCATATACCTGAACTGCTTGATGCCGGTATCAATTCTTTCAAGATCGAGGGAAGGATCAAGGGCGCTTATTATGCGGCTGCAGTAACAAAGGTTTACAGGGAAGCAGTTGATCAGTGTTGTGCCGATCCTGACAATTACAAGGTAGATCCTCACTGGAAAGAAATCCTCGACAAGGTTGTTCACAGGGATTATGATACCGGGTTCTTTTTCGACAGTCCGTGCGATGATGCCAAGATCGATCCGGACAAGTCATATAATAAACCGGCATTTGTTGTCGGAGTTACTGAAGGTGCAGACAGCTTATCCGGGCTTACAAAGGTAACACAGAAGAATAAGCTCTTCAGGGGTGATACGCTTAATGTGCTTATGCCGGAAGGATATATGGCACCTGTCTTTGTATCTGAACTATATGATGAGGAGATGAATCCTGTAAGTGATTGTCCTCATCCTGAGATGAAGTTTTATATGAAAGCTGTATCACCGGTTGACGGTTCGCCTGTGAATATTCCGGCAATGTCTTTTCTGTCACGCGACGGGGATAAGGATTCAGGAATACCGGCTCCGGTCTGATATTCGCATGTCAGAAAACGTTCACTATTTTGTAACACATTCTGACATCGATTGTGCTATACTCAAGCCATCAGAAAAAAAGAACTGAAAGGTTCTAAGGAGGTGAGACCAATGGGAAGTGAAACACAAACAAGCAGACGGTTGGTCTCGCTTGATTCACAAGTTTCCTCCAAGTAAGTTTTTGAACTTAATGTTGAGTTTTTCTCAAGATTTGAATCAACAGATTAATCGGAACTTGAATTACATCTGAATATAAATTGTAACAGTAAACACCAGGACTGCCTCAAATAAATATGAGACAGTCCTTTTCTTATCTTCAGCGTGATTTATATCTTTCTTATTGATATAATACTCGCATGGAAAAATTTAAAGAACGTTTCAATAAATACGAGAAGAACAGATGGGCCGGACTTACGATATCTCTTTGTATCGTTGTTATCTTCTATATGCTCTTGTCGAATATCGGCGATTTCAAGAATGTATTTAATTCCTTTATCACGATAACTTCAACGGTAATAATCGGAGCTGTAATTGCATATACTGTTAATCCGCTTGCGGTAATTGTCTATAAACGGATAAAAAAGCTTATTAAGAATGATAATGCAGCATGGATATTATCTGCAACGCTTTCCCTGGTCTTTGTGCTGGGGTTCTTTGTCGGACTCCTGATCATTATTTCCCCTATGCTTATCGAGAACATTACGAATTTTGCGTTGGGATTATCAGGTTATATGAACAGTCTTAAGGAACTTGTCCTTTCTTCTGAACTTGACCAGGAAATGAAACTGAGCATAGTCAATTTCATTAATGAACAGAGCAATTTGACTTCTGTTATAAGCAAATTTGTCTTTGGCAATGATATTACTCCTTCAGGGGTTTTAAAGTTCTCGGCAAATATCACATCAGGGGTGTTTAATTTCCTCATCGGGGTGATCCTTGCATTCTATTTCCTTATCGGAAAGAAGAAACTGGCCGAACTTCTCTCTGAATTCTTTACTCTGGTTATTCCCACAAAACATTTTGATAACTGCAGGAATGTATGGGTAAAGTTTAACAGCATATTCTCAAGATTTATTGTATGCGAACTTCTTGATGCCCTCATCGTTGGTGTAGTCAACGGAACATTTATGTTTATCATGCATATGCCGTATGCGGTATTCTGTTCCGTTGTGGTCTCACTCACGAACCTTGCCCCGACATTCGGACCTTTTGTCGGTGCGTTTATCTGTGCAGTAATACTGCTTCTCGTAAAACCGGGATTTGTAATTCCTTTCCTTGTATTTACACTCGCTTTGCAGCTGATAGACGGTTATGTTATCAAGCCGAGGCTTTTCGGTTCCGCACTTAAAGTACCCGCATTTCTTGTACTTATTTTCATTGTCGTTGGCGGAAAACTCTGGGGTGTTCCCGGTGTGCTTTTGGCAATTCCTCTTGCTGCGATCCTTTCCTACATATACAGACAGATCGTTGTGCCGTGGCTCACTGCCAGGAAAAAGGCCAAGGATGAGCGTGCTGCCAGCGAAAATGCAAAGATTAAAGCCGATTTAAAGCCCGGAAATAAATCCGATGGTTAACTAATGGTCCGTTAAACAGACGGATCGTTGTGAAATGACGAGATATGTATAGTGTGGGTGTGTAATAGAAGTGGCTGAAGTAGCGGCAGGACGGTTTATAGAGAATACTATTGAAGAGTCAACTGTCAAGTACAGTACTTTGCTGTTAACTCTTTATATCGCTTTTCTTCCCGTAAGCACAGCACTTTCAGGTTTTATCATCAGTTCATCCATTCAATCTCTTCTTGCTGTCTTGTTTATATTTGTTTCTTTTGTCGAAATGCTTATTTCGGGCAAGATCAAGATAGAAATGAAGCTTATCCCGGTATATGTTTATTTCCTTTATATGATATCCACGGGATTGTGGAACAGTGCGTTCTCACTTGACTGGTATTCGATGCAGGTGATGGTCACTTTCTTTATCATAATATGCGTCAGTATCCGCTGTTATTCAAAAATGGAAATAAAGCTTGTTAAGCTTGCTTTCTACGGAAGTATATGTGTTACATGGATAAGCACTCTGTTTTTCAGTTTCTTCCACGGTGGAAGGATCTATATTGAGATCTTCAGTTTAATGGATCCGAACGACTTTGCGACCGGACTAGCCATGGCATTTGCATTATGTCTTACCGAACTGATGGGGAAGAAAAATGTAATCTTCAATACCGCCTGTCTGTTAAGCCTGTTGGTTATTGTATACTTCACAGGTTCACGTGGCGGTCTTCTTACAATGCTGGTGATCATTTTTATATGGATCTTAAGTCTTAAAGGAAAAAAGAAATATATTCTTCTCGGTTCTATATTTGCAGCAACCATAGTGCTCTTTGTTTGTGCAGAGTTTGGAATCGGACCGTCAATGATAAAGAGGTTCAGTATTACTGCACTGATAGCGAGCGGAGGAACCGGAAGATCTGATATCTGGAAAGCAGCGCTGAAGTATTTTGCAACACAGGATCCGTGGCATATGATCTTCGGAAACGGGCTGGGTTCTTTTGCTGATACAGTCAAGTATGTTGCAGTAGGTCATGACTATAGATATGAATCCCATAACATGTTTATCAATGTCCTTATCGAAGGCGGCATCGCAGGTTTGGGACTGCTTTTGGCTTGCTTTGCTTCTTTGTATGTATATGCAGTCAAAAATAAGAATCTGTTCGGAATACTGGCGGTTACCGGGTTTATAGTAAGCGGGATCTCGCTGGATGCGCAGGTTTACAGAACTTTTGCCATAGCTGCTGCCATGGCAGTAATCTACCGCGGAACCGGTGATGCAGGTCATATTGCGGGTAATAAGCTTGAACTTGAAGGAGCGGCCGGAAAATGAAAAAATCAGGCATTGTTAGTATAGATCTTAAAGCGTTCTTCGGATCTTTGCTTGAACAATGGAAATGTGTAGTTTTATTTGCAGCGATTTTTGCTGTATTGATTCCATATGCTGTATCAGCGAGAGAAAACGGTTATGGCCAAAGTGAAGCTGACAGATACAAAGAACTTTCCATGATGACCATTGATGAGAGACTTCATACTCTCCCGGAACTTGACCGTGTCCGCGTTTCCTTAGCAATAAAAGAGAAGGGCTTGATTGAAGAACAGGAAAGATACTACGCTAATTCTATTGTTGATCCTATGCTGGAAGCAGGTGCTCTTCCTGTTCTTAGATTGCGTTATGTGATCAGTGACAGTGATAATGTCCAGGCTCTTAATGCTGCTTACTGTTCATGCCTGACTGATATAAAGACGGTTGCTTCTGTAAGAGATGCTCTGGGTTCTTCATACGCTGATGCTGAAGATATGTATATCAGTGAGCTGATTACGGCTGATCCTTCTGAGACTGTGGAAATTACAGTTGTTATTCCGGAAGGAACGGATGCTGAAAGATTAAAAGAAGCTCTCAGTTCAAGGATCGGTGAAGCAGATTCAGATCTTACTGATGAATTTGGCAAGCATAAGATTAGCCTTGTATCAGCTGAGGAGTTATCAATTGTTGATGAAGCAAGAGTTGCATTAAAGGCTGAAAAGGATATCGAATATAAGGATCTTAAAGAAAACTATACAGCATTGGTTTTGGAATTTGATTATGCCGAGACACTTGTATTTAATTCTATTACGATCGATGACGACACACGTAACACCTTTGAAGATCCGGGTATTTCTTTCTCACCGAAAATGATCGTGGCCGGGTTTGCAGTAGGCGTATTTATTTATGTTTTCGCATATCTTGTTTTTATTGTTCTGTCTTCAAAGCTTCATGATTCAAGTGTTGTTTCCGACATCTTAGGTGTCAGTCTTCTGGGAGTAATAAGCAAATATACTCATAAAGGTTTTGCTTCTGTTATCTTTAGCAAGTTTTTCTATAGATTACTACGCAAAAAGAGTATTGACGGCAAGTCGTCCGGTATTGTTGCTGATGCAGCTTTATCAGTTTGCAAGAATGAAGGATGCCGGAAGATCCTGTTTGTCAAACCCGGAATGAAGGCAGATTATTCTGATGAGTTAAAGCAATTAACTGCTAAGATCAATGAGGCTGCAGGTGTTGAAGTTAAGATAATGGATTCTATTCCTGATGAGAAGGTAAAGGAAGGCTTTGATGCCGTTATTCTCGGTGTCTGTGCGGGTGCTACAAAGTATTCTGATGTTATAGATATGGCCGGGATCTGCAGCAATAATGGCATAAAGATAATAGGCGGAGTGTATTTTGATTAAAATTTTCTGTTGACTTTTTTGGCAGGAAGTATTATTTTTGTCGTAATAATCAAACCGTTGAAGCGGAGATAAAGATAGTAAAAGGCCCTACAGAGAGCTTCCGATGCTGAGAGTGAAGCGGGAACCGGATTATCAAATGGACCGCGGAGGGTGCATTAAATGTGCAACGTTCGACTCGCGTAAGCAGTCCGGGATATGTTGGTATCCTTTGAGTGTGCGTCTCACAAACGCAAAGCCAGGGTGGCACCGCGGATTAGCAATTAATTCGTCCCCGGCAGGAACACTATATTCCTGCCGGGGATTTTTATTTCCGGCAGAACAACCAACCGGAAGGAGAAAGAAAAAATGATCAAAACAGCAATCGAGAAGATCGTAAACAAGGAAGACCTTACTTACGAAGAGGCGTACGAGACAATGAACGAGATAATGGGCGGAATGTCAACATCCACCCAGAACGCAGCTTTCCTCGCTGCTCTTTCCACAAAGAGCGCCAGGTTTGAGACAATCGATGAGATCACAGGATGCGCTGCTGCAATGCGTGAGCATGCTATGAAAGTCGATAAGCAGGGAATGGAAGTCCTTGAGATCGTCGGAACGGGTGGAGACCGCGCAGGAAGCTTCAATATCTCAACAACATCGGCATTTATTGCCGCTTCTGCAGGTATCAAGGTTGCAAAGCACGGCAACCGTGCCGCATCCTCCAAGTCAGGCACGGCAGACTGCCTCGAGGCTTTGGGAGCTAACATTAATCTGGAGCCTGAGAAGTGCGTTGAACTTCTTAAGAACGTCGGTTTCTGCTTCTTTTTCGCGCAGAAATATCATACATCGATGAAGTATGTGGGACCGATCCGCAAGGAACTTGGATTCAGAACTGTATTTAATATCCTTGGACCTTTGACAAATCCTGCGGAGCCTGATTTCTATCTTCTTGGTGTCTATGACCAGTATCTTGCCGAGCCGGTTGCTCACGTGCTTAAGTCGTTGGGAGCAAAGCGTGCCCTTGTGGTTTACGGCGAGGATAAACTTGATGAGATCTCCGGTTCAGCAGAAACATTTGTGGCAGAGCTTAAGACAGACGGATCGATCAAGACATATGAGATCAAGCCTGAGGATTTCGGATTTACGAGAGGAACCAAGGAGGATATCCTGGGTGGTACTCCTGCAGAGAATGCCGAAGTAACAAGAGGGATCCTTGAAGGAAAGATCACAGACGCCAGAAGAAACGTTGTCTGCATGAATGCAGGTGCCGCTATCTATGCTGCAGGTAAAGCCAATACGATTGAAGAAGGTGTCGGCCAGGCAAAGCATCTTATCGACAGCGGCAAAGCTCTGGAGACAATGAATAAGTTCATCGAAGAATCAAATAAGTGATCCGTTAACGGACAGGGGAATTCCATGGCAGATATTCTGGAACAGATTGCAGACAATAACCGTAAGATCTATCTTGAACGTAAGCGTGAGGTGTCTTTGTCGAGAATGATGGATCAGGCTTATAAAACAGCAGGAAAAGATTTTGCGTTCGAGAAGAAACTCGGTGAAGAGGGAATAAGCTTTATATGTGAATGTAAGAAAGCTTCTCCTTCCAAGGGCATCATCGCAGAGGATTTTCCTTACCTTGAAATAGCCAAATCTTATGAGGCTGCAGGAGCTTCTTGCATATCTGTACTTACTGAGCCCAAATGGTTTATGGGATCTACAGCTTATCTTGAGGAAATAGCATCGGAAGTTAAGATTCCAGTTCTCCGTAAGGATTTTACGGTAGATGAATATATAATCTATGAAGCCCGTGCATGTAAAGCATCGGCAATACTTCTCATATGCTCGATACTCGATCCTGCTACACTCGGAAGATACATAAGACTTTGTGATGAACTTGGACTTACGGCACTGGTCGAGGCACATGACAGAAATGAATGTGATATGGCTTTGGGTGAAGGTGCAAGAGTCATCGGGGTCAATAACCGTAACTTAAGAGACTTCACGGTCGATCCATCTAACTGCTTAAGACTCAGGGAATATGTTGGAGATAAGGCTCTTTTTGTAGCTGAGAGCGGAGTGAAGTCAAGAGAGGACATAGAGGTTCTTGAGAAAGAAGGAGTAGATGCTGTTCTTATTGGTGAGGCAATGATGAAAGCTCAAGACAAGACAGGGTTCTTAAAGTCTTTGAAAGGATTAACGTAATGTTTGGGAGTGAAGTTAAGATCTGCGGATTGACGCGCATGGAAGACATAGTAGCGGTTAACAGATACGGTGCTGATTATGCCGGTTTTGTCTTCTGGAAAAAATCCAAAAGATATATAGATCCCTACAAAGCCGGTGAGTTGATAGAACTCCTGAGGTCTGATATAAAATCTGTTGGTGTTTTTTTGGATGAACCTCTGGACAGCGTGATCTATTCTGCAAGAATAAGCGGAGTTGAGATGGTCCAGCTTCACGGACACGAGTCTGAAGAATACGTTGAATATGTGAAGAGGACTCTGGACAGGCCGGTTATTAAAGCTTTCAGGGCCGGTGAGGAAGGCGCTTTGGAAAGAGCTCTTAATACCGCTGCGGATTACATTCTGATCGATTCCGGAGCAGGTACCGGCAAGAAGTTTGACTGGACCATCCTTAAGGACTTCAAACGTGATTATTTCCTTGCCGGAGGACTGGATCCTGATTCGGTTGGAGATGCTCTGAGAACACTTGAACCATTTGCATTGGATGTCAGTTCCGGCGTTGAAACAGACGGATACAAAGATGCAGCAAAAATAGAGAAGTTTATAAAAGCAGTTAAGAACGGAGGTAAATATGCCTGATTCAAAGGGAAGATTCGGAATACACGGGGGACAGTATATCCCCGAGACTCTGATGAACGCGGTGATCGAACTTGAGAAGGCTTACAACCACTATAAGGATGATCCTGAATTCAACAGTGAACTTACAAGATTATTTAACGAATATGCCGGCCGTCCGTCAAATCTGTACTTCGCAGAGAAGATGACCAGAGATCTCGGTGGAGCAAAGATATATCTTAAGCGTGAAGATTTGAACCATACCGGTTCACATAAGATCAACAACGTTCTGGGTCAGGCACTTCTTGCAAAGAAAATGGGCAAAACAAGACTCATTGCCGAGACAGGTGCCGGCCAGCACGGTGTTGCCACGGCAACTGCAGCAGCTTTGTTCGGCATGGAATGTGTTGTCTTTATGGGTAAGGTGGATACAGAGCGCCAGGCACTTAATGTGTACAGAATGAAGCTTTTGGGGGCTGACGTGATTCCTGTGACTTCCGGCACGGCAACTCTTAAGGATGCTGTTTCCGAATGTATGCGTGAGTGGACGACGAGGATCGATGATACCCATTACTGCCTTGGTTCTGTTATGGGACCTCATCCTTTTCCGACAATTGTAAGGGATTTCCAGGCTGTTATCTCACGGGAGTCCAAGGCTCAGATCCTGGAGCGTGAAGGACGTCTTCCTGATTATGTTCTCGCATGCTGCGGCGGAGGTTCCAATGCTATCGGATCTTTCTATCATTATATTGACGAAGAAGGTGTCGGTCTTATCGGATGCGAGGCAGCGGGAAGAGGCATTGATACCTTTGAGACTGCGGCCACGATCAATACAGGCAAACTTGGTATCTTCCATGGTATGAAATCATATTTCTGCCAGGATGAATACGGCCAGATCGCACCTGTTTATTCGATATCTGCAGGTCTTGATTATCCGGGTATCGGGCCTGAGCATGCTATGCTGCACGATAACGGCAGAGCTCAGTATGTTGCAATTACAGATGAGGAAGCTGTTCAGGCGTTCGAATATCTGTCAAGGACTGAAGGCATTATTCCTGCAATCGAATCGGCGCATGCAGTAGCTCATGCTATGAAGCTTGCCCCCACACTTTCAAAAGATAAGATCATGATCATCACTATATCCGGAAGAGGCGACAAGGACTGCGCAGCAATCGCACGTTACAGAGGGGAGAATATCAATGAGTAATATATCCAGAGCATTTGAGAACGGTAAAGCGTTCATTCCTTTTATTACCTGCGGAGATCCTGATCTTGAGACAACTGCAAAATGCATCGTCAGTATGCAGGAAGCAGGAGCCTCCCTGATAGAACTCGGAATTCCTTTCTCAGATCCGACTGCGGAAGGTCCTGTTATTATGGAGGCGAGCCTTCGTGCGCTCGAAAATGGCTGCACCACGGATAAGGTTTTCGAGATGGTAAAGAAACTCCGTGCAGAGCTTAATGTCACGATACCTCTGGTGTTCATGACATATGCAAATGTTGTATTCTCCTACGGAATTGAACGTTTCTGCAGCAGGGCTTCCGAATGCGGTATTGATGGCATTATCCTGCCTGATGTTCCTTATGAGGAGAAGGATGAGTTTGACGCTACATGCAAACAGTATGGGATAGACATGATATCTCTGATAGCACCGACTTCCAAAGAGCGTATATCCATAATAGCTTCATCTGCATCAGGCTTTGTGTATATTGTTTCGAGTCTCGGTGTAACAGGTGTCAGAAGTGATATCACTACAGATATACCGGCACTCTGTAAGGCTGTAAAAAGTGCTGGTGATGTTCCTTGTGCAGTCGGATTCGGAATATCAACTCCTGAACAGGCGGCTGCTATGGCTCATAGCGCTGACGGTGTTATCGTTGGTTCAGCGATAGTTAAGATCGTTGCACAGTATGGAGAAGATGCTCCTGAGCACGTCGGGGAGTATGTGAAGTCAATGGTATCTGCGGTAAAGAATATCTGATCAGTCCGGAGCCGCCCGTTTGTCAACAACGGATTTTCCGAACCATTTCTTTTTATACCAGTAGTACATTACTATGAGTCCGCGGATGCATTCATCCGTGGCGGTCCCTGCGAAGATACCTGCAACGCCGATCCCGAGAACCACGCCGGCAAAATAGCCTGTTGTAAGTCCTAAGCCCCAGTTGCATAGTATTCCCATTATAAGCGGGAATATGTATGCTCCTGCAGCCTTGAGGCTGCTGACAAAGGTCATATTGAGACACCGTCCTGTCTCAACGAAGATATCAACGATCATTATCATCTGCCCGAGTGCGATGATATTCTGATTCTCCGTGAAGAGCTGCAGGGTATATCTGCACAAGAGAGCGTTGACCGAAGCAAGAGCTATCGTTATCGGCATTGAAGTCCTCAGGGTCTTAAACACCCGTTTGTATGCTTCTTCAGACTTGCCGGCTCCTACGAGATGTCCCGTTATTATCTGCGTTGACATCGCGCAGGCATTCGAGAATATCATTGCAAAAGAGATGAGAGTATTGCAGTAAGCTCTCGCATTTACAGCATCGTTTCCCATTCCGTTTACAAAAGAAAGAAGTGTTGTCTGATAAAGGTTGTAGGTAAGGTTCTCGCCTGCGGTTGGGAGTCCGATCTTTATCATCTTGCCAAGAAGTTTGCCCGGGAAAGGCCTCAAATATCTGAGTGATACTTTTCCGATCTTTGCAGCAAAGAAGAAAATGAATACTGCTATTACCGCAAGAGCTCTTGCGGCTACAGTCGATATAGCGACACCTGCAACGCCCATGTTGAGGAAAGTCAGAGGCCCGTAGAGGAAGAGGTAGTTGCCGCCGATATTGACTATATTGATCGCTAATGTGATCCACATTCCTATCTTGGGGAATCCGTTGCACCTTAGTATCTGCAGCATTACATTGAACACTGCCGACAGAAATCCGGCACCTCCGACGATGTAAATATAAATCATTGAGTGAGGGCGCATTTCCGGCGATACCTGGAGGAAATCCATGATCAGAGGATTTGCGGCACAGAAAGCAGCGCTTAGGATCACACCGATAACAAAGTTTACAGCTATGGCAAGCGTATAGATCATATTCATCTTGTCGTACTGTTTGGCGCCAAGGTACTGTGCAACGACCACGCTTGTTGCCGTCGCTATTACATTGAAAAGGATGTTCATCATGAACATTATCGTGTTGGCGTTTCCGACTGCCCCGACTGCGTATTCATCGTAGTGGCTCAGCATAAGCGTATCAACATTGTTGACCATCGTATTCAGGAAAAGTTCAAGAAACATAGGCCCTGCCAGAATAAGCAGCGGCGTTTTCTCGTCTATGATGACTGTGTTTTTCTTGTTCATCGTTAATTCCTGAATGCCTTATTTTCGCGCATTGTCTGAAATACCGAGAAACAATGATACTACAAGCAAAACCCTTAATATATTAAAATGCATACATTTTTAGCCGATACATTTCAGTAAGTTATTGATGAAATTCACAAATAACAGTTTGTTCCTGTCAGTTGAAATATGACTGCATATCCCGGCAGAAGATAGTGTATTATGTTTTCGAGCACGGGAAATATATGTTTACCGTTTCCGGACAGGAGATAAGGATCATGGATAACGGAAAAGAACTGGGAAGCACTTTTGACACTGCCGCTTCTTTGTACGATAAGATGCGTCCTGGTTATGTCGATGAAATATACCGCACGATATTCGACTATGTTCATATTGGTGAAGACAGCCATGCAGTTGAGGTCGGGAGCGGAAGCGGCCAGGCTACAGAACCGGTTCTTAGAACCGGATGTTCCCTGACGGCAATAGAGTATGGAGAGAATTTCTCAGAAATGCTGAAAGAGAAGTTCGGGTCCAATAAGAAGTTTCAGGTAAAAACCGGTAAGTTCGAGGATGTGAAGCTCGAAGAGAACATGTATGATCTTGTGTTTTCTGCCACTGCATTCCATTGGGTGCCGGAGGAGATTGGATATCCCAAAGTGTTCTCCATACTTAAGGATGGAGGAGCTTTTGCACGTTTTGCAAACCGTCCCCGCAACAGTAAGGATAATCCTGAACTGGCAGAGGAAATAGATGAACTCTACAACTCTTATTACAACAAGCATTACGGTGTAAAGTCAGGCACGAAAACCTGGTTCACGGAAGATAAAGCCAGAGAGATAGCGATGATCCCGGAAAAGTATGGGTTTACTGATATCCAATACCATCTCTTCCAACGCGAAAGAGTCTTTACCTCAGATGAATATATCAGTCTTCTGGGAACTTATTCTGATCACATAGCGATCGAAGAAAAGATAAGAAATGAGTTTTTCTCAAAGATAAAGGCAGCCATAGACCGGCATGGCGGAACGGTAACGATAAGCGATACGCTTGATCTTGAATTGGCAAGGAAGAACGGCATTACATGATAAAAAGACTGAAAGCGTTGCATTTAATTGTTTCTTAACAATTCAGGGCTATAAGATTGCTTTCTTTCGGTTGAAAAGCACCCCTCGCTTTTATATAATTAACACTCGGAAACTTTATTTCATTCCACCAACAAATTCCTTGAAAGGAAAGGAGAAATAGACATGATTTATTCAACAGAGATCAAGAACATGTGCTCTGTTCATCAGGGTGTTCATCACGGTGCTGCACCGATCCCTGAGGAAG
>JAIKYD010000022.1 GCA_024683485.1 Saccharofermentans sp.
AGCGTTTGTCATATCGGCTGTTTCCTTGGCTGTTGCGATTGTGTCTTTTATTATTTCAAGCAAATCTCAGCACTTACAGGATCGAGTAAATGAAATCGAACTGAAACTCAAAGAGTATGAGTTGGAAGAAAAAGAAAAGGAACAGCAAAAAGTGCCTTGCGTTGAGGCGAGAATCAACCATATCACGAAGGATAAATATAAAATTAGAATATGGAACTCAGGTAACTCAACAGCAAAGAATATAACCGCTAGTTGGGATGGTGCCGGGAAAGTATTGTTCTTCGATCAGGAAAAAATGCCATTTGAATTTCTTGAACCGCAAAAGGGATTTGACTTAACTATTACCACTTGCTTTGGCTCGCCGGGAAAGCTCTGTATTACAACAGGGTGGGAAGATGAAGCCGGGGAAAAGCATAGTAAGATTCAATGGTGTGACTTGTAATCATTTGAGATAAAACAATTTGTGGTGATTCGTGGACGACCGAGGTGAGCGGGTGAGCAACTATTTTATCTTCTCAGATGAAGCCGGTGTTTATCAACAGTATCCAAGCAACAAGCACCGCAGCAGTCATCCGTTTTACATACGTTCAAATGTAATAATGTCTATTGACGATTACCGTCAGTATCAAATTGATATGGAACGTATCAGCGGAATGTATGAAATACCTTACGGCGAGGAAATAAAATGGGCGGATTTGTGGAGCAAAGAAAAGAAAAAACCTCGTTCTTCCAGAATTGCCGCGATACCAAAAGGCCGGCTAAAGGGATACTATCGCACGGTATTTGAAACTGCGGTCGCAAAAGAATCGACGCAATTCATGTTTACAATTACGGAACTGCAAAATGGTAGTTGCTATTTAATGAATGATACAGTTTACCGTTTCCATTTGCAAGACGCATTTGAACGAGTTCAAATGGATTTAGATAATACAGATGGATTTGCCACGTTCATTATGGATGAATTGAATGTGGATACCATAAAGCAGATTAAATCTGCGTGCCATGGGTTTGCCGTAAAAGGCGATTTCGTGAAGTATAAGAATCTTTATCAAGGCGTTCTGATTGAGAACAGTTTATATAGTCCTGGGATTCAGCTCGCTGATTATGCCGCCGGTGTAATGAACGGTTATTTGCGCGGAAAGATCGTTTCACCGGGGAACTATCAGTTTGCAACGGATATGTATGATGAATTCATTAAGCCCCATTTGCGTTGCCATGCGAATGGCAGAATTGTTGGGTATGGAATTGTTGATATCCCGAAACATACTCACTTCAGAGGACAACTTGAATCTATTTTTGATGCTTGAGGATGTAAGAGGGCATGAAAAACAAAATAGTATCCCTCCGAGATGTCGTAAAACTTGCTCACAATGCAGAACTCTCTGAGCCATATATCAGATACCTTTGTGGCATTGGTAGAGAGCATCAATACCGGCATCAGGAAATTGCCGATATCGCCGCCTTGATTCAGGGCAATCCGATATCCGAGGATAAGCTCGCGGGTTTCATCTATGGCTACGTTGTTCCTCAGCTGAACAAGGAATTTGATCTTCTAAAGATTACAGAGAGTACATGCCTGAATATCGAGCTGAAAAGCGGAGATGTTGCCCCGGAAAAGATAGAGAGGCAATTGCTGCAGAACCGCCATTATCTGAAACTGCTGAACAAGCCGATGCTCCTGACCTATACGTATGTTTCCGAATCTAATACCGTGTTTACTCTTAACGGGCAAAACAATGTGGTTGAGTGTCCTGTATCAGAGCTGATTTCAGTTGTGAAGGCAATAGAGGGTGAGGCCGTGGCATTGGATTTGGATTCGGTCTTCACTCCCAAGAATATTCTGGTATCCCCTCTAAACTCAACCGAGCGCTTTTTGAATGGTGATTATTTGCTGACGGAAAATCAGGAGACAATAAAAAAGGACATATTGCAGTATGTTCAAGGCAATAACACTGACCGTTTCGTTGGCCTGACTGGAGGACCGGGTACTGGAAAAACCCTGCTCATCTATGACATTGCGCGAGAACTGGCCAAATCCCAGAGAATACTGATCGTTCACAGCGGAATACTCTGCGACGGTCATCGTGAATTGAACGAGCAATTAAGTAATATCAGAATCATATCTGCGAAAGCGCTCCGGCTGAGAGAAATACGCGATGTCGATATCGTTATAGTTGATGAAGCACATAGATTGTATACAGATACTCTTGAAAAGGCTGAACGATGGGTAAAAAGAGCAAAGACAACCTGTATTTTTTCTTACGATGCGGGGCAGATGCTCTCTTATGCAGAAAGAAGGAGAAATACATCGGAAACGATTGATCAGCTATGCGCCGGACATATTTACAAGCTGACAAACAAAATCCGAACGAATAAGGAGTTAGCGCTTTTTATTACCTGCCTCAGGGATTTATCAAAGTTCCGAGACGATTATTCTTTTCCAAATGTCCGTATTATTTTTGAACCGGATAAGCAGAAGGCAATTGCTCAAGCAAAGGCGCTGGAAGAATACGGATATACGTACATCTCCTACACACCATCACTATATAATCACAGACTCGATGATCAAGAGTGGGTGCATAACACGCACAACGTGATCGGGCAGGAATTTGAGGGCGTGTGTATGTTGCTGGACGGTAACTTCTACTATGATGAGCGCGGCCGTCTGTCAGGGGCAATGCATCCAAACCCGGACTACTTGTTCGAACAGCTTTTGTACCAGGGCCTTTCACGAGTAAGAAGCAAGATTGCCTTGATTATTACCTCAGAAAGCATATTACAAAAGGTGCTTCCGTTGATGAAAAACTGCTGAAAAAGACATTCAGTCTTGGTTATTTCGATACAGTGATTGAGTTTAGCGGCCAGAAACAGATCCCGTCGACAAATACAGCAAATCAAGCATAGTGACAGTTGGGGAGGAACAATCCATATGAAGGGCTCAGAAGCGAAAATGATTGAGTACATGGAAGGCGCAGGTAAGCGCTATATCATACCCGTGTACCAGCGGAAATATGACTGGAAGGAAGACAACTGCCGTCAGCTTTATGAGGACCTGAAGAAGATTGTCCGGGACAACCGGGAGAGTCACTTCTTCGGGAGCATTGTGTCATCCGTGATTGGCAACGGTGCCTCTACGGAATATCACATCATTGATGGGCAGCAACGTCTAACCACCGTTTCGCTTTTGCTTCTGGCCATTAGGAACCTGATCCGGCAGAAGAAGATCACTGCTCAGGAGGACCGGTTGGATGATCAGATCAATGATCGCTTTCTCGTCTCGCCGTGGGCCAAGGAGGAAGACAAGATCAAGCTGCGTCCGGTGAAAAGCGACCGCGAGGCGCTGGCCAAGCTGTATGGCGATGAAGAAGACTATGATCCGGCATCCAACCTGACACTGAACTAT
>JAIKYD010000044.1 GCA_024683485.1 Saccharofermentans sp.
GTCATAGATGAGATCTTATCCTCTTTGACTGGATCTTTGCTTAACTGTTCCGGATCAACTACTCCGCTCATTTCTCTCCTGAATTACAAGCACTTGATCGCAAGACGGACAACATTCATTGCAGCAGTCTGGACATCAGCAAGCGAAAGTCTTCCATTATTAACGGCATTTACAATATCTTTTGCATTCTTTGCACAGCCTGGCATCTGCATATCGCAGCCGGCATATACACACAGTCTTGAGAATGCCGGCGGATACTTAAGATTCTTCTCGTCGTAGCCTAAGAACTCAACATCCTCAAATGAAGAGAACCAGTCTGTCATGACAAGTCCTTCATAGTCCCACTCATCTCTTAATACATTCTGGAGCAGCTCGTAATTGTTTGCAGTATGGATGCCGTTGAGAAGATTATATGAAGCCATTACACAGAACGGCTGGACGAGCTTGACTGCAATCTCAAATCCTCTCAGATAAATGTCACGCAAAGCCTTTACAGATACATGCGCATTGCTGAACATTCTGTTATCTTCCTGGTTGTTGCAGGCGAAGTGCTTGATCGTTACGCCCTTTCCGTCAACAGACTGGACACCCTTTGTGTCAGCAGCAGCGCAAAGACCTGTTACAAGCGGATCCTCCGAATAATACTCAAAGTTTCTTCCACAAAGCGGATTTCTGTGGAT
Source organism: Saccharofermentans sp. (assembly GCA_024683485.1). Lineage (GTDB taxonomy): Bacteria > Bacillota > Clostridia > Saccharofermentanales > Saccharofermentanaceae > Saccharofermentans. The sequence goes on from JAIKYD010000044.1 coordinate 681, forward strand.
ATTCATTCCGGGAGCAAGCCAGAGATGAACTCCGAATTCCTCCATCTCCTCTCCGACAAGACGTCCGAGCCTCTCAATGAGCTCAAGGTTCCAGCTGGAAGCAAGAGCTGTAGCAGCCGGGATCATGGTGCAGTACTGATAGTAATCGATGGCATCAGCCGGTGTGTCTGCCGGGAACGGATTATTGATAAGACCGAATGTCTCACCGCCTCTTAAAAGCTCACCGGTCCTGGTTGCCTTGAAATGAGGCTGAAGCCTTAAGCCTGCAGGACCGTCAGCCATAACGAGCGGCGGAATCCTTCTCTTTCCTTCAAATCTTGATGTTGTCTCAGCGGCAGCGCCGGGAACATGCATTGCGGAAGAGAAAACGATATCCTCGAATCCTTCCTTGATGTAATTGCCGACGATGAGTTCAGATAATTCTTCCAAAGAGAACTGTGCAATGAACTCTGCCGCACCGGCATTGCGTCCGATAACGGAACCAAGTGTGAGCACCTCGTCAGTTCTGTTGTCAAGGTGAGTCTCACTTACGCCTCTGTATCTTATGATGCTTCTTCTGACACGGGAAAGATCAAGCGTGAATCTTCTGTCACATACGGAAAGCTGTGCTTCATCAACTGCTTGATGGGCATTTTTGCCTGTTCCGGGATTTGTCATATCCTCGAAAACATATCTGACATCATCTTCGAGTATCCTTGTGAACTTCTCTTTTACAACAGTCTCAGGAACAGTAAGGACAGCTTCGATCCTGGTCTCACGTGAACTTGTTCCGACTCTGATTATGTAATCACCGGCAGGGATAACTTTAGCAGGGATATCATCGTCATAGCAGCAGAAGTTCTCAATCGGGAATGTTACTTCAAGATTCATGCTCTCGCCGGGATAGATAATGTCCGTCTTTGCATATCCTGCGAGTTCCTGGTAAGGTCTGTCGATCTTTCCGTCAGGAGCTGAGAAATAGATCTGGACGACCTGCTTGCCCGCAAACTCAGTTCCGGTATTCGTTACTTTTACCCAAACCTTGATATCGGTTCCTTCCTGCGTAACACTGATTACTTCAGTGGAGAATGTCGTATAGGATTTTCCGTATCCGAAAGGATACAAAGGCATAATGCCGAATGAATCAAAATATCTGTATCCGACATAGATACCTTCTCTGTAGTACTCGTCATCGGTATCGCCATCGAGGCTTGAGAATTCATCCGAACACGGATAATCCACATATTTCCTTGCCCATGTATCGACGAGTTTGCCGGAAGGATTTGTTCTTCCAGTAATACAGTCAGCAACTATATCACCTGTAAGATTACCTACCTGCCCTACGAGCAGAATAGCATCAATGCCAGGACGGTGCTTGAGCTTGGCCATATCAATAACGGCACCAACATTAAGAAGAACTATGACCTTCTTAAAGTGATCTGCAAGGATATCAAGATTTGTATCCTCTTCATCGGTAAGATAGTAATCACCCTTTGTAGGTGTTCTGTCTCTTCCTTCAGTAGAATCACGGGAAATGACAAATATAGCTGTATCGCATGCGCATCCGGCAATGTCCTCATCGGTTATCAAAGGCATTTTCGGAGCTTCAAATGCTGTCTCGAAATATACTGAAGTTGCAGGAACACCGCGCTCGCGTGCGATATTCTCGACATTCTCCATATATGCATTGAGCGTTGAATCATAGATGGCATCATATCTGTCGAGCCAGCCTTTGGAAGCTATGTCAAAGCCTGCATCCTCCAGGCCTTCACATATTGAAACATTGTATCTGGTATTTACTTCACCGGAACCGCCGCCGCCTTTTACTGTGTGTCTGGCGCCGTTGCCGAAAAGAGCTATCCGGCCGGGATTCCTTATAGGCAGAGCTCCTTCATTCTCGAGAAGGACCAAACACTCACCCGCAAGTTCTCTTACGAGAGCGGAATGTATCAACTCCAAATCAGTGATCTCATCAGTGGTCTTTGCGAGAAAATCCATAAAGTGTCCTCCCCCTGCGGAAGCCGACAAAACTCGACTTTAATACTTAACCATACGCTAACTAATTATATTATAAAAATCTGAGAGAACAAAATTACAAATTCGTGATATTAGAACTCACGAAAATAAGCATTTCCAAACACCGTTGAAATAACAAAAACTACCTGTAATCAGTAATCGGTATTACCTGTCCGCCGGACATATAATCGTAATCCCTGATCTCTCCTCCGCCGTAATAGCGGATATCACCGACACCGAAGACAGTATATTTTAGCGTACCTTTCGTATCGTCGTCAGGCTCGATCTTCATTATCAGCTGATATACATTTCCATCAGCAGCGGTACTTTCTCCGCCCTCGAGATTGAACGGAGACTTATCCCTTTTAAAATATAGAACGTGTTCATAAGAAGTGTTGTCAACGTTCGGATAGAGCGGGAAATCATCAAGATACGACTGCTCTGACAGAGCGCAGCTGCTGCTTAATCTTCCGATGCAGTATTCACATTCCGGGTCTCTGTAGAATGAATATGAGAAATCTTTTTCCGCGTTTCCGGAATCAACATAAAGGCCTGCTCTTGCCGGTCTGTCTGTAAGCGGAAGTATAGCAACGTAATCAAGATACTGTGTCTCGAGAGTTATTTCCTCAAGGCTCTGCTTGCACACATAACCTTTGATGGATGAAGCGTGCCACATCTTTGCTTCGCCGTCTTCGATACCTGCATAGATGCCGATATGGGCCCAGCAATCGTTCTTCTCATCATCATCCCAGAACATGATATCGCCCGGCTGTGCACCTATCTCATCGAGATAATCTATCCAGTCGTAGTTATCCATTCCCTCAACAAATTCCCTGCTGACCAAAGAATCAACCACTTCATCAACATAGTTGTGATAAAGCCAGGTAACTGTCGTACCGCCCGGTCTGAAGACCTCATACTGATCGACAAAACTTAAGGCAACAATATGTTCCTCACCCGGATCGAACCTGCACCAGAACTGGTCCCAGTCACGGTCAAAATTATAAACAGTATCGAGTGTTAGACGTAATACAAGACTTACAAAGCCGTCGCAGCCAAGATAGTGCAGCTGCAGATCATATGTGTAGTCGATTCCGTTCAGCAGTTCACAGTTACCCAAAACCCTCTGAGCAAACCTTTCCTGTGTCATGAAATCATCGGGATCATCGCTTCTGTCTCTGAAAACATCGTAGAGGCAATCGTAAAGATCATCATCGGCTGAGACTTTGCCGGGATTTACATACGCGCTCATAAAGCCCGTGGTAACCACGGCTGCTGACAGCAACGCTATCGCTTTAACGGCAAGTTTCCTTATGCCTTGTAAAAACATTAAGCCTCGTTTCTTCCCCGAGTCTATATTTTAGCAAGGTCAAAAGCAGATGTAAATGTTTGAGCCTGTCAGCTGTATATCACCAAGTCCACTCTTCGAAGAATCTTCTCTTCTTTCCGTCTTTGCTGTGGCGCTTGCCCCACTCGTTTATTGCAGCCATTGCGACCAGCACGCTTCCTGCGATAAAGAGGAATACCAGCCAGATCAGGGATGACCAGAAAGCAACGGACAGATAGATCGCGATCGAGAGGATAGATACGATTCCGAGAACAAACCACAGACGGTTACGTCTGATAAATGCGTAGATGAATATGCCGATCGAAGCGGTTCCGACTATGATCAGGTCAAGACCTTCGCTTGTTACGGCTGCGGAAACACCCTCTGCCACAAGACTCAGTGCCACGCCCGTAAACCAGATGTATTTCATCACATTTTCGGGGAAAGGCCTGATGAATCTGCAGATTGCAAATAATGTTCCCAGGAGGATCGCAATATCTATCTCAAGTACTATAAGATCCGGTATGTCGAAGAAAGGCTGGAAGATAACTGCTGTTGACACAAGAAGTGCGAAAACACTTACAAATATCTTCAGAGGAACATTCACCCTTCCGGCGTAGTTCATGACAAGGAGGCCGGAAGCGAGCAGTACCATCATTGTTACATAATCCCCTTTAGTCAGTCCGAACAGGACGAGCGGCGCCATGATCGTCAGATAATCAATATTTTTACTGGTGACTACTCTCTTCCAGAAAATCAGTCTTCCAGCAAGTGCGACCGCAAGTGTAACTGCTATGCAGATAACATTTCTCAGGTCACCGTTTGTCATCTCCCCGAGTTTGCAGATCACTGCGATTTCACCTGTTACGACCGGCAGCACAGCAAAGTATCCGGAATCAAGGATATACAACAGTGCCGCACAGATGACCGAAGCAATGATGAGTTTCCAAAGATCATGTATAGCCAGCGCGAAAACAAAGAACCACACAGCCACAAAACCGTTGAAGAAATACTTAAGGCCGGTTCCGTATCCGGATAACAATTCTGTCTTCTTTCTCCTCATCAGCATCGTGAGCGCGATTGCTGCCAGATTCAGAATGAGGAAACTCAGAGTGATTATCTGCATAGCGGTTGTTGTCGCTGATTCTGATATCTTCTCAGTGGTATTAATGACAGATATCAGTGTTCCTGCTGACAGAGCATTTATTCCGAAGGAACCCCAGAACATCGCGTTGATGCTGACTTTCCGCTCCCTTAAAGGCTTAACGATAAAGTTGAGCGACAAAGTAATCAAAGCTAGCGTGAAAGTCCACGAACATATATGGATCTGATAAGCGAGTTCAGGTACCGCATCGATAACTTCCCTGTGATCAAAGCATGAGACATAACCGCAGATGACCGAGAGCACGGCAAGTCCCAGACCCGATGTCCTGATCCTGACATCATCCTTCCAGACGAATCTTGTCACTATCGCTATTATCGAAGGAATCATCGTAAGGATGCAGAAAAGATAAAGATCACTGTTCAATGTATCTTTTCGCACTGCAAGATAAGTCAGATTGACCGCTGTAAAATAAACGCAGACACCTAGCAATGACATTGATATCTGCAAAGGCAAAGAAACATCTTTGTTGAAGAAACCTTCAGGTGCGGAATCAAGTTTTGCAATTAGCGGCTCGATGACGATCGGATATATTACAAGCGCAAGAGCAAGGAAACTTGCTGCCGCGCCTGCCTCAGGAGCCTGTTCGTAAGATATGAAACCTGCAATCGTGCAAAGAATCGCGGGGAGGAAAATATCCGACAGTATCGTAGACAGCTTAAGGAACTTATGGTTAACATAGACTATCAGTATTATCACCGCTACGATTGCTGTTACAAGATACACTTCATCGGTCCCTGCAAAAATCACCCACGAAGATACGATCTCCATAGCTACAAACGGTGTCAGATACTTAAGCCACTCCCTGCCCTCCGTAAATCTCGCATGGAGCATGAATACTATTGTTGCGATTATCGATGCACCGAAGACCGCACCGTCACTGTTTATCAGTCCGATCAACAGCAATCCTGCAGGCACATATGTAATGATCTCCGAATAGACATTGAAAAATTTCTCGTCTTTAAAGATCTTTGTGATTCCCAGGATCCTGAACACCAGAGCAAGCGTGGCCAAGCCTAAGCAGATCATGTTCCATTCAGTTGTAGTTTCGCTGAACTGACCGATCTGTGCCGAGATAAAGACCACAAGCCATGTGAGTGCAATATAGAAGGTGCACTGATAGATATTTGTCTGAACTTTTTCTCTGAAAAGCAGTCTTCCTCCTATCGAAGATACGAGCAATACCGCTGCCGCAAGTGTAGCAACAAGCCAGCCTGTTCCTTCTTTAAAGGAGAACGCGGAACCCAGAAGCTCAAATGCTCCGAGACCTAATACGACTATCGGCCCGAGCATACTTGCAAGTGTGTAAAACGCAAATCCCGTCTGCTGAAGTTTTAATATCTTTCCCGCGAGGAATGACAGACCGTATGCAATAACAACGATGGCAACAAGGCTCAACGCTCTCAGTGCATCATTCATCCATGACCACGATACAGTCATGAACGTAGCACCAACTATCGTAAGCAGCAGGACACCGATACCGAATGTGATATTGATGCTGCTGAACACTTTTTTCTTCTTTGGAGCAGATGTTTCAGCAACGGCCGGAGCACTTGCTCTTTGCTGCTGAACCTGTGCAGGCGGAACCGCCCAGGAAGGTGTCGGCGTTTGTGCAGAAACATCCGTCTGTACCTGCGGTACTGCTGCCTGTTGTGGCACAAAGGGCTGAACCTGAGGAACAGGCTGAGGAATATTAGTTTGTAATTGCTGTGCCGTCTGCTGCGGCATGTATGCCTGCTGAGGCATGTTATTTTGCATTTGCTGTGCCGTCTGCTGAGGAATATATGCCTGCTGAGACGTGATATTCGCACGATCAGGACTACCATATTTTATTGAAACAAGTTCTCTCTCGAGTTCCTTGACACGTTTTCCCAGTTTGACCGATCTGACCAGGAAAACAATGAAAAGGACACAGAAAATAACAGGCAATAATATAAATGTGAAAATCAGAATAGTGATTATATCAGCCATATCCATATCCTCCCCCATCAAGAAGATTTGATACTTCGATATTAGCATCATGCAAGCTTCTTGTAAATAGCTTTGATTATCAAAGTATTTTCGAAAATGCGGTAATTTTGGGGCATAGAGCGGTTTTTCAATAAACGGGGGTTCTCAACAGTGTTGCGCTGGCCGTATTTTTCTTATTTCAGATCATCCTGGGAGCCGCCAAGGATACCGAGGGTGAGGCAGCGCTGTTCCTTGAGGGCGAGCCTTCAGGTGCACGAAAGTGCGTGATCTAATGTAATTAGAGATGGGCGGAAAGCCTTCCAGTTCTGCAAGCCGACTGCCCATGTAAATATTTCAGTTTACATTTCTGTTCGTAACTGAACTTTTGGCAAATTCAGCACAAGGATTTCGGACCAGTTACAATTTGCTTTTAGCCCAAAATCCTGCATTTATCTATGATTTGGTTAATAACCGGTATTTGTGTGAGATAGCGGTTGGCTGCTCGGTTCCCACAAATAATCTCAAGAACAAAAAAACCGCCTTTTCAGGCGGTCTTCGTAAAGTCTTATCAATGCTTTCTCTTTCTTGCTGCTTCAGACTTCTTCTTTCTCTTTACAGAAGGCTTCTCATAATGTTCTCTCTTACGAACCTCTGCAAGAACGCCTGACTTTGCGCAAGAACGCTTAAATCTGCGAAGCGCACTGTCAAGGGACTCGCCTTCCTTAACTTTAATCTCAGACATCTTTATCCCCCCTCTCGTGCGTGGATTTCAAACTCGGATATTATATAGGACACCCACTCCAAAGTCAAACCCTATGAAACAGACGGGTTCAACCGATTACCGGCACCGGAATATCCTTCAGCAGTAATGCAGCTATGCACGCGATAGATATTGCCGGAGCAAGCGATATCTGTCTCTTCTTTGACTTGCACACGAGCGCGAAAACAATTCCAAGCACAACCGCAATCACAGCAGCCGCACATGCACCTCTGATATGCAGGAACAGCATCAGGCACATTGCAAGCTTTACAGGACCATAATTCATCTTTGTCTTCTTAATCTTGCCGATTATGACAGTAACAACAGCCATGATCAGACCTGCACAAGCTGCCGCTATGACTCCTTCAACGGCATACGACTGCATATCAGGCATAAATCCGACAGTCATGATCCAGACGACAAGTATCGCAGCAAGGAAGCCGTCAGGTATAACTCCAGAATCCCAATCAGCCAGCGAAAGGCCCAAAAGCAAAACTTCAAGTGCAAGTGTAGCTAAAACGACCGCATCGATCGCGCCATGAAGCGCCAATGTCCCTGCAAAAACACATCCCAAAATGATCTCGAATATCAGGTCTCTCGGCGGAACCTTCGATCCGCAATATCTGCACTTACCCTTCAGAGCAATATATGAGATAACCGGGAAAAGATCTGCCGTCGACAATTCATGTCCGCATGTGTCACAGTGGCTGTGCCCCATCATCCAATCCTCATGTCTGACGACACGCCATGCCGTACATGTTATGAAGCTTGCGAAGATCGCCCCGAAAATAAATGTCACGATAACTATGTAAATGCCGACAGCAGGCATCTCAAATAAAGGATAAGAAAGGTTCAAGGTCAGAATCTCCTTAAAAGATATTTCTGACATTGATTATACACTGTGTGAGTAATTGCAAAAAGACTGCAAATGGAAGCAAAAAACAACCGGGGGGTTACCCCGGTTGCTTAGGAATCAAATCATATTTTGATTGCTATTATGTTGTACCTGAACCGCCGCCTGTTGTTGATGTAGTAAGTGCAGTTGTACCGGAAGCTGCAGCAGTACCAGGTGTCCATTCATTAGTCGATGCAGAATAGTTATACCAAGTTGTATTATCAAAAGTAACTGAGAATACTTCTATCTGATATGCCTTACCAGGATCTTCTGTGGTTGCTGTGCCTGCCTTATAAGCAGCGCCCTTAATCTTATCTGTACCAGCAAGAATCTTAAGATTATCTAATGTAAGGTTTGTACCTAAAGTTTTACCCTTAGCATAGTCTTCAGTAGCAAGAGACTGTGCAGCTGTGTAAATTGTGGAAGCTGCCTGATAATCTTTTTCCTGCTTTGCCTTTGTGATGTATCCTGTGAGAGCCGGGATGAGCATTGCTGCGAGGACTGCGAGGATAACAAGAACTACGATGAGCTCAACTAATGTGAAACCCTTCTTTGATGACTTACCTAACTTTTTCATGATCGTGACCTCCTTTATTTTTCACCCTTAAGTGAATGGATTTGATTTGTCAATAAGTTTTGACTTGCTTGATGGTCATACTATAAACCATCGAAAATCAGACTTCAACACATTTTCGCCACAATTCATTGTTGAGTAACAAATTATTAACCCGATACCGCTAAACTGCCCATTTGCAAACGGAATGTTAATGAAATGCCTGAAAAAAAGGCAATTATGTCTGTATAGATCGCATCTCAATATTTAAAATAATAAAAAGAAGATTTTTGGTAACATTTTATACAAATGCTGTTTAAACCATATAAAAAGCAGCCGGACGGGGCTGCTCTCATTGTCATATAAAAGTAATAAAAAACTGAATCAGTTTCTTATAACATCAATAACATCCTTGACTCTGAGGATCCTGTCGCAGGTACGGTCAAGCTGTTCACGGCCGGAGATATTGACTGTAACGAAGATACGGGCTTCAGGGCCGTCAACAACGGTGTTGAGCTTTACAATATTGATCTTTTCCTCATTGATCTTATCAAGAACATCAATAAGCAGGCCGTTCCGGTCCATAGCAACAACTACGAGCTGGACATCATAGCTTGAGTATTTCGCCTTAGACAGCCACATTACAGCTACAAGACGCTGGTATTTTTCCTCGTCCCTGTCGGAGTTGCCGCGGTTCTTGACTATATTAAGAATATTCTTGCAGTTGACTTTATGAATTCCGACGCCTTTCTCCTGCGTGACATAACCGATTATCTCGTCACCATATACAGGGTGGCAGCATTTCGATATGTGTGTAGCGATAGAATCAAGACCGTTGACAACGACCGCATCGTTGCTCTGGGCACGTCTTGCGGCATTGGCTTTAGTGTTTCTTGAGGGCTTCGCAGCAGCTGCCGCAGAAAGAGCTTCATTGCCGCGCGGTGTTCCGGGCGCTGCAGTCTGATGGGGATCAGTGCTCAAGGCATTGATCTTTGCAACATCGTAATCCACGACCTGCTTTGAGCTGTCGCTCTGTACGCTCTTTATTTTCGAACCCTTATAATTACGGGTCTGATCAGCTTTACCGAGTTCGATCGGGAGCTCATTAGGACTGTATGCGACATTGCCGTCGGAAGTGACACGGTAGCCCAATGCGCGGCGTTCCTCTTCAGAAATATTTCTTATATAGTCGTCACGCAGACGCGAGAATACTTTGCTTACGCTAATCGAACCGTAACCCAGTGCGGCAAACATATCATCAAGAGACTGGAAATTATTTCTCTTTAGGATGATCTCGATGGACTTATGCATCAGAAGTTTTGAAGGATCAAAACCGTTACGGGTGATCTCATTCGTAAGGAGTTCCCTTCCCGTGGTTATGTTGTCGGCACGTGCCTCACGCTTGAACCAGGCATTTATCTTGGAACGCGCATTTGCTGTACGCACGATGGATACCCAGTCACGGGACGGGCCTTTGACCAGCTTGGGACTGGACTGTATCTCAACGATGTCGCTGTTCTTAAGTTCATAGGAAAGCGGAACGATACGGCCGTTGACCTTAGCGCCGTGCATGTGGTTGCCGATACCGGAGTGGATTGCGTAAGCAAAATCGATTGGGCATGAGCCCTTCGGAAGCTTAATAACTTCGTGCTTAGGCGTGTATACGAAAATCTCGTCAGGCGCGATATTCATTTTGAATGATTCAAGGAACTCACCCGAGTCGGTAAGTTCGTTCTGCGAATCGATGATCTGCCTCATCTCATTGATCTTCGTATCATATCTGTCAGCCTTGAATTCCTGGGAATTACCGGTTTCCTTATAGTGCCAGTGAGCAGCGATACCAAATTCGGCGATCTGGTGCATCGCAAATGTTCTTATCTGCACCTCAAAAGGCGTGCCCGTATGGCTTACGACAGTCGTGTGGATAGACTGGTACTTATTTTCCTTAGGCATCGCGATGTAGTCCTTGAATCTGCCCGGCACGTGCTGATACATCTCGTGGATGATTCCCAGTACCTGATAGCATTCAATGACTTCGTCAACGATGATACGGCATGCAAAGAGATCGTATATCTCATCGATCGTCTTACCCTTCTCATGCATCTTCTTGTAAATGCTGTAAAAGTGCTTCGGGCGCCCTTCAATGTCGTAATGAACAATGCCGTTCTCTTCAAGCTTTGACCTGATCTCAGAGACAACATCTTCCATGAAGTCCTCACGCTGCGCGCGGTTGCCGTTGACAAGCTTTACAAGTTCATAGTAATCGTCCGGGTGGAGATATCTGAGACAGAGATCCTCAAGCTCCCATTTGATCTTGTAGATACCGAATCTTCCCGCGAAAGGAACATAAATATCAAGCGTCTCCTGCGCTTTCTCGATCTGCTTCTCAGGAGTCTGGAACTTAAGTGTCCTCATGTTATGAAGACGGTCTGCAAGCTTAATGAAGATAACCCTGATGTCATCTGTAAGAGCTATAAACATCTTGCGGACATTGGAGGCCTGTATATCGACTTTGGAATTGTAAACGACATTATCGAGACTCAAATTGAGCTTTGTAACTCCGTCAACGAGACTGCATACGACCGGTCCGAATTTCTCCGTGACCATCTTATCGTCTACGATCGTATCCTCGATCGTATCGTGAAGAAGCGCAGCCTGTATGGTTGCAGAATCAACTTTGAGGTCAGCAAGGATCAAAGCGACCGCGACAGGATGCGTGATGTAAGGTTCGCCCGTCTTACGTCTCTGATGACGGTGTGCCTTATAAGCGAAGTTGAACGCCTTCTCCATCTCGTCGTTATCCTCCTGGATATCCTTCTCATCGAGATTGGCCGCACGCGCATATTCGTCGTAAATTGAAATTATCTTATTGAATTTAGTCTGAAGGTCTGCCGGGATCTCGGGCTTCTGACTGTCATCTTCAAGATAAGCGCGCTCTGTCTCAGATTGCACTTCTTTTTCAGTTATGGCATCAAACGTTTTGTCATTCTTGCCCTTAGTCACCTTGTATTCTCCTGTAGACTTCAGAATCACTTAGTTTTACTTTGTTACCCGTAGCCAGAATGTTGAAGCATACTCTCAAAGGCGTTATCGTTCTGAGCCTTATCAGGTTGCAGTCCGCAAATACTTCGAGGCATCTTTTGACCTGGAACGGAGTTACCGGTACATCATAATTGTTAGACACTAATCTTGCAAGAAGTCTGAGATCTGCCGT
>JAIKYD010000083.1 GCA_024683485.1 Saccharofermentans sp.
TACCGGTACCGGCGGAGTCTTCGTGATGAACGTGAACGAACGGTCTGCATAAACTGTAATGATTACAGGAATGATGAGACCTGCGTCCTTAGCTGTTCTCTCATTGAACTCTTTGACAAACTGCGCGATGTTAATACCGTGCTGTCCAAGAGCTGGTCCGACCGGCGGCGCGGGTGTTGCTTTGCCTGCAGGTATCTGAAGCTTTACATAGCCTGCTACTTTTTTAGCCATTTCTAGCCACCTCCCAATAAATTTTTATTATCGACAGCCCGAAGGCCGTAAATAAACTTAATTAAACTTTTCTAACCTTAATGAAGTCGAGCGTTACGGGTGTCTCACGGCCGAACATGGATACCGTAACAGTAACCTGCTGCTTCTCTTCATTGATGTCCTTAACGACAGCCTTGCTGTCCTTGAAAGGACCGTCTGTGATGATGATGAGATCACCGGGACGGTAATCTACCTCAACACTTGTAGGAACGATGAGGCCCATCTTGACCAAGTCCTCATCCGTCATCGGAATCGGCTTATTGGGGTCAGGTGCTACAAAGCCCGTAACACCATTAGTATTACGGATCTTGTACCAGAGATCCTTGTCAACCTTATCATTGTTGCCGTAAACGAGCTTCAAGAAGATGTAGTTGGGGAATCTCAGCTTCTCAACTTCCTTACGCTTGCCGTTCTTCGTCTCAACGACGATATCTGTCGGCAGATAGACCTCCTGGATGATGTTCTCCATATCCTGGGCCTTTGCATAATTCTCTATGGAAGTCTTAACTTTCTTCTCATATCCGCCGAAGGTATGAATTATATACCACTTGGCTTCATTATTATCCGGCATTTATATACTCCTAAATCAAGTTCAGCCCTGTGCTGAAGCCTCAGTTTCCGTTACGCTCTCAGATGTCTCTGCAGCAGGTGTTGTCTCTGCAACTGCAGTAGTCGCAGCTGTTGTCTCAACAGCATCGTAGAATCCAACCTTGTCAAGGATCCAGCGTCCGCCGTTACCGATAAGAGTTAGGTAAACAGCGAAGAATACGATTACGAGCAAAACAACTGCAGCGGTCTTTGCAAGCTTCTCGCCTGTAGGCCACGTAACGCGCTTCAATTCAGAAAATACATCAGAGATTTTCTTTACAAGGCGCTTGAAAAAATTACCTTTGTTATCAGCCATCTTACGTACCTTTTAAGAATTACTTGGATTCCCTGTGAATTGTGTGCTTACGGCAGAAGGGGCAATACTTCTTGAGCTCTAATCTCTCTGTATTGTTCTTCTTGTTCTTGTATGTCTGATAGTTTCTCTGCTTGCACTCTGTGCATGCGAGAGTCAGCTTATCGCGAGCTCCGGCCTTTGCCATGGTCCAAATACCTCCAAACGTTGTGTTGCAGGACCTTTCAGGGTCCCCGCGCGTTAATTTCCGCGCAACTAAAAACAAGACCTGAACGGTCTAGCGCGAAGATTGTATCACACCCTATGGGTTAAAGTCAACGAAAATATCTGTTTCCGAGCGATTTCCGCGCGATTAGCTATGTCAGCTCCTGCGGGCCCTTAATTCGGTCTCAACATCATCAAGAGTTATTCCCCTGTCCACCATAAGAACAAGAAGATGATATTCGAGATCGGCAATCTCCTGTATGATCTCTTTGCGGTCACGCTTTGAAGCTGCTATAACGACCTCAACAGCCTCTTCACCAAGCTTCTTGGAGATCTTGTCTGTACCTTTATCGAAAAGGTAATTTGTATACGAGCCCTCTACAGGATTTGCTTTGCGGTCCGTTATAACGCTGTAAAGCTCTCTCATGATATCCATTGATCATTCCTCCTTGTCAAGGGCCGGATCCCATTCATTAAGTGATGTGTAAAAGCAAGATCTGTTGCCAGTGTGGCAAGCTGCTCCGGTCTGGTCGATCTTATATAAAAGAGTATCTCTGTCGCAGTCGATTGCGGCACTTATGACTTTCTGTACATGCCCTGAAGTCTCACCCTTCTTCCAAAGGGTATTTCTCGATCTCGAATAGTAATGCATATATCCTGTCTCACATGTGAGACGGAATGCTTCCTCGTTCATATATGCCATCATCAGAACATCACCCGTCTCAAAGTCCGTGGTAATAGCAGGGACCAAGCCGTCTGAGTTCTTCTTCATATGAGCCCACATATCATGAGGTGTCAATCCGGTTCCGTTCATTTGATGCTCCTTACCGGGATTCCCTCACCTGCAAGATAATCCTTAAGATCGCCGATCTTGATCTCTCCGAAATGGAAAAGACTTGCGGCAAGCACCGCATCTGCCTTGCCGATATTGACGGCATCAGCAAAATCCTTCATTGTCCCCGCACCGCCGGAAGCAATTACGGGAACTCCGACATTCTCGGAGATAAGCGCAGTTATCTTGTTGTCATAGCCTGACTTGGTGCCATCCTTATCCATGGAGGTAAGAAGGATCTCACCTGCTCCAAGAGCCACCGCTTTCTTTGCCCATTCAAGCGCATCGATGCCAGTGGGCTTTGTACCGCCGGCAATAACGACTTCATAACCGGAAGGGAATCCTTCTTCCCTGGATTTGACATCTATCGCGCATACGATGCACTGGGAACCGAACATATCGGAAGCTTCCCTGATAAATTCGGGATTCTTAACAGCTGCAGAATTAAGAGACACCTTGTCAGCTCCGGCATTAAGCAGAGCTCTGATATCCTCCACAGTCCTTATTCCGCCGCCTACGGTAAAAGGAATAAATATCTCATTTGCAACTCTTCTTGCCATATCGACCGTAGTGTCTCTTGATTCAAGCGTTGCGGTTATATCAAGAAAGACCAGTTCATCGGCACCCGAATCATTATATGTCTTGGCGCACTCGACAGGGTCGCCGGCATCACGGAGCGATACAAAGTTAACACCCTTGACTACTCTGCCGTCTTTAACATCCAGACACGGTATTATACGTTTTGTAAGCATTTCGCCAGGTCCACCTTTCCTTCATATATTGCTTTTCCGATAATGACGCCTGCACATCCGGATGTCCTGATAAGCTCAACGTCCTCATTGGATCCGATACCGCCTGATGCTATAACATTAAGACCGGTTGCCTCCACCAATTCCTTTGTCTGGGCGACAGCAGGACCTGTCAGCATTCCATCTCTGGCAATATCCGTAAAGACGACAGTTGTTGCACCGATCTCCTTGCACTTCAGAGCAAAGTCAACTGCCTTAAGTTCAGAATCCGCAGTCCAGCCGTCAACTGATACGAATCCGTCGTGAGCATCTATTCCAATGGCGACCTTATCACCAAAACGGCTTATAGCACGCTTTGTGAATTCCGGATCCTTAACAGCAGCTGTTCCAAGCACGGCTCTGGACACACCGTATTCCTCAATCCATTTCGCAAGCGTATCCATATTGCGGATACCACCGCCCGTGTCCACCTTAAGTCCGGTTTTCAGTGCAATCTCTTTTATGATCATGTGGTTCTCGGGAGTACCGCTTTTCGCTGCATCCAGATCAACAACATGGATCCATTCCGCACCGGCTTCCTTGAACTTGAATGCCTGATCCAAAGGTGAATTATTATATACCGTAACGTCATCGTATCTGCCCTGTCTGAGCCTGACACACTTGCCGCCGATCAGATCAATTGCAGGTAAAATGATCATGCTTTAGTCACCGCCACAAATCTCTTAAGGATATCGAGTCCCGCTTCACCGCTCTTCTCCGGATGGAACTGCATTCCGAAGATATTGTCGTGTTCGAATGAGGCACAGTAGCTAATACCATATTCTGTATTGGCTGCGTTGTCATGTGCATCTCCCAGCTGGCAATAATATGAATGGACGAAATATACATAATCGCCTTCTTTAAGAAGTCTTCCTGTTACGTTGGTAAGGCAGTTCCATCCTATCTGCGGGACCTTAAGTCCGCTGTCGGGAAAACGTCTTACAAACCCGGGGATAATACCCAGTCCCGACACTACGCCCTTTGTCTCACGTCTCTCAATAAGATTCTCCTCCGAACCTTCAAGCATAAGCTGCATACCGAGACATATGCCGAGAAAAGGTTTTCCGGAATATGCGCAGTCAATAAGAGGCACTACAAGATCCCTGTCGGTCAGTTCGTCCATTGCAGGCGCAAAACTTCCGACACCGGGCAGGATAACTCCTGAAGCATCTGCGATCACATCCGCATCCGAAGTGATGATGCAATCACTGCCGATATGCCTTAACGCTTTCTCGACAGAACCCAGATTGCCCATTCCATAATCTACTATTGCTATCAAAGGATCAGATTTCCTTTCCGGTTATTCTCGAATAACACTCGCGGTACTTATCAGCCGTCTTATCAATGATCTCCTGTGGGAGATGCGGAGCGGGATATGTCTTATCCCAGTCAAGTGTCTCAAGCCATTCTCTCAGGAACTGCTTATCGAAGCTCTTCTGTGCATGTCCGGGCTCATATTCTGAAGCATCCCAGAATCTCGAGGAATCAGGTGTGAACATCTCATCACAGACAGTGAGAACGCCATCGATCTTTCCAAACTCGAACTTGGTGTCAGCAAGGATCAGACCCTTGGTAAGCGCAAATTCCGATACCTTCGTATAGAGCGCGATCGATGCATCCCTTAATGCGGAAGCATCAGCCTCGCCGATCAGGTCAACGAGCTGCTCATATGTGATATTGATATCATGTCCTTCTTCAGCTTTGGTTGAAGGTGTAAACAAAGGCTCGGGGAGCTTGTCACCCTGGACCATACCCTCAGGCATCTTTATGCCTCCGACTGTGCCGGACTTCTTATATTCCTTGAGAGCAGAACCTTCGAGGTAACCTCTTACGATGCACTCGGCAGGAAGCATCTCTGCCTTCTTAACGAGCATCGATCTTCCCTCAAGCTCCTCCTTATACTTATCAAATCCCATAGGATACTTTGAAACATCAGTTGTGATAACGTGATTCGGGATAATATCCTTAGTGAAATCGAACCAGAAAGCAGATATAGAAGATAATACCCTGCCCTTGTCGGGGATCAGCTCGTCGAAAATAACATCAAAAGCGGAGATCCTGTCGGTAACCACGAGAAGAAGCGAGTCACCGAGATCGTAGATGTTCCTTACCTTACCCTTGGCGAGCACCGGCTGGTCAATAAAATCCGTATCTTTAATAAGCATTAATTTATATCCTCCGTAAACAAATTATAAGCTGCCTTTTGTTGAGACGATCTCTCCTTCAAATCTCGGATCGGTCTCTGATGCTTCCCTTAATGCTCTCGCCAGAGCCTTGAACATTGCTTCTGCCTTGTGGTGATCATTGGCACCGTAAGGGCAGGCGATGTGTAGTGTAATTCCTGCGTTGAAAGCAAAACTTCTGAAAAACTCCTCAAAAAGCTGTGTGTCCATCGTACCGCACATATCGCCTGCAAAATCACAGTCAAATACAAGATAAGCTCTTCCGGAGATATCAAGCGAACATGTTCCCAAAGCCTCATCCATAGGAATGGATGCCGAACCGTAACGTCTTATGCCTGCCTTGTCTCCAACAGCATCCTTGAATGCCTTACCGAGAACTATTCCGACATCCTCGACTGAGTGATGCGCATCGACATTAAGGTCTCCTTTGCAGGAAATATCCATGTCTATTCCGGAATGCTTTGAAAGAGCCGTGAGCATGTGGTCAAAAAATCCTATGCCGGTATCAATGTTGTTAATACCTTTTCCGTCAAGATCGATCCTGACCTTGATATCAGTCTCTTTTGTCTGTCTGGCGATCTCAGCTGTTCTCGGCATTTTGAACCTCCTGCCTGATTGCTTTCAAGAGTTCATTCATCTCTTCGTCAGTGCCAATTGATATCCTCAGATATTCATTCAGCACAGGTTTATTGAAATATCTTACAAGTATACCCTTTGTGCGGAGATTTTGATACAGTGTACCGCAATCCACCGGCGGTTTTGCAAATACAAAATTAGCCGATGAAGGCGGCATCGTAAACCCAAGTTTCTGAAGTTCCTTTATTACGCGTTCTCTCGTGGCGATGATTTTCGCACGGGTCTCATTATAGTAATCAACATCGAGAAGAGCTGCTTCAGCGACCTTCTGCGCAAGACGGTCAACGGGATATGAGTTGAAAGAATCCCTGGCGCGTCGTAATCCTTCGATCAGTTCCTCCGAAGCGACCGCATATCCAAGCCTAATTCCCGCAAGCGAGAACGCCTTGGAAAGAGTTCTTACGACACAGATATTCTTATATTCACTGATCAGCGAGACAGCCGATTCATACTGCTCTTCAAAAGCAACGTATGCCTCATCGACTATAACGACCGAATCAGGATTTGCCTCTGCTATCCTTGCACATTCACTGACTGCAACAGCTCGTGACGTCGGTGCGTTAGGATTCGCGAAAACAATACCGCAGTTTGGCACTCCGATATAATCATCAGGATCAAGCCTGAAGTCCTCCTTCAACGGAATGGTCTTTCTCCTGATATCATAAAACTCCGAGAAAACAGGATAGAAACTGTAACTGTAATCCGGCATCAGCACGGAAAGTCCTGTGAGTGCCTTCTTCTCAAAGAAAGTCTGGAAGCAGATTGCAAGGACCTCATCGGAACCGTTGCCGCAGAAGATATTTGATTCTGATACCCCGTCGAACTTTGCAGCTGCCTTTATGACATCTGTAGAATTTGTATCAGGATAGAGCCTCAGATCGCTCAGGTCGAAATCTTCAAGCGCCTTCCTAACCATCGGCGTCGGCGGATAAGGGTTCTCATTGGTGTTAAGTTTTATCACTTTCTGCCCCGGCTTCGGCTGTTCGCCGGCAACATAGGGCTCGATCTCATTTATCAGTTTGTTCCAGTATTTACTCAAATTACTCAGTCCTCGAATCTTGCTCTGACAGCATTCGCGTGACAGGTGAGTCCCTCACTGTCGGCAAATGCCGCAACATCTTTATATACATCTTTGAGCGTCTCTTTATTGTAATTGATCACGCTCATCTTCTTATAGAAATCCCCTGTGTTAAGCGGAGAGAAGAATCTTGCCGTTCCGGAAGTGGGGAGAGTATGGTTCGGTCCTGCGAAATAATCCCCCAGCGGCTCCGGTGAATAATTTCCGAGGAACATCGCTCCGCAGTTTCTGATCCTGTTCGAGAGCATCTCAGGATTCTCGACACAGAGCTCAAGGTGTTCAGGTGCGATCTCTTCAGAAAATTCGATTGCCGTGTCTATGCTGTCACACACGATAACCGCACAATAATCCTCAAGTGACTTGGAAAGGATATCCTTTCTATCAGCCTTCTCAGACCTGATGTCCACTCTTGCCATAACTTTTTCCGCAAGTTCCATGGAATCCGTAAGAACTATCGCGGATGCCATCTTGTCGTGTTCAGCCTGCGAGAGCATGTCTGCCGCAACAAAATCCGGATCTGCCGTTTTGTCCGCAATGATCAGTATCTCAGACGGACCAGCGAACATGTCGATGTCAACCTGTCCGAAGACCAGGCGCTTCGCAGTATTTACATAGATGTTTCCCGGACCGCAGATCTTGTCAACTCTCGGCACCGTTTCCGTACCGTATGCCATGGCAGCGATTGCCTGCGAACCGCCCATCCTGTATATTTCAGTTGCACCTGCGATCGATGCTGCTGCAAGGATAACGGGAGCGATGGTTCCGTCTTTTCGCGGAGGAGTCGCGAAAACGATTCTCTCAACACCCGCTACAGAAGCCGGAATAACATCCATAAGAACAGTCGACGGCAAAGGTGCCGTGCCGCCTGGCACATAAACACCGGCAATGGAGATTGGTCTTACGCGGACACCGATCTTTGCGCCCTTGCCGACATCCATCATGAAGCCGTGCTCTTTCTGTTCCTCGTGGAAAGCCCTGATGTTGGCAGCTGCTTTCTTCATAACTGTCAGCAGTTCCGGATCAATCGAAGCAATAGCATCCGAGATCTCCTTCTCCGTAACTCTTAACCTGTCAGCTGTAAGCTCTACACCGTCAAACTTCGCGGTATATCCGAGAAGTGCAGCATCGCCGTTCTCCCTGACATTATCGATAACATCCTGAACGGTCTCGATTACAGGCTTAAGATTCATCTTGCCTCTGACTCCGAGACTCTGTACTGTTGCCTTCAGGTTTTCCTGTGTGCCTTCCATCATTTTGCAGCGCATGATTATCCCCCTTTGATTTTACTGTCCGTCATTTTCAGCCAGAATATTCTTAAGTCTGGCGATCATCGGCTTTATCTCTTCTTCTTTCATCTTCATTGATACACGGTTAACCACAAGTCTTGCGGATATATCTGCCACAGTCTCGAGCACGTCAAGCCCGTTCTCATAAAGAGTCCTGCCTGACTCGACAATATCAACTATAACTTCCGCAAGTCCCGTAAGCGGCGCAAGCTCAACGGAACCGTTAAGCTTTATTATCTCAACGCTCTCGCCCCTTACGCCTTCGAAATAATTTCTGGTGATATTCGGATACTTTGTTCCGACCCTTTTGTTTGGGATCTCATCAAACCTGTCCTTAAGTTCGGCAGGTCCCGCAACACACATTCTGCATTTTCCGAGTCCGAGATCGAGGACCTCATAAAGCTGCCTTCCCTCTTCGAGCAATGTATCCTTTCCGACAACTCCGATATCGGCAGCACCGTACTCAACATAAGTCGGAACATCAGACGGCTTGGAAAGAATGAATCTCAATCCTGCATCTTTATCCTCAAGGATCAGTTTTCTTGACTTGTCTCTTGCAGCGGACACATCATATCCGGCCTTTTCCATAAGATCCAGGGTCTGGTCGGCAAGCCTTCCCTTTGGCAAAGCAATAGTAAGCATCAGGCATTACCTCCATCCATGAACATCACAGTTTCTATTCCTTTTTCACTAGCATAATTATTTAATGCTTCCTCATCCATTCCCGTTGTATCAAGAATAGCTGGTGTGCCCTCGGCTCTAAGTGCCTCAACCGTAATAGAAGCTGCCTCGAAATCTCCGCCGACTATGACATTTGCCCCTGTCGCAGGCTGATATTTCTCCTGTCTCATTAAAGCAGTTATGGAAAGCGTCAGCGATATCGAGAATCCAACCGCCTCGATCTCCCTGCCGAAAGACTTTGCCACATCATCATATCTTCCGCCGGAAAAGATGGGGAATCCCACTTCGTATGTGTAACCCTTGAATACCATTCCGGTGTAATAATCTATACTCTCGATAAGGCCCAGATCGACTGAGACATACTTAAGGAATCCGTATCTTTCCATTATGTCCAGTATCTCTTTAAGGTTGTCCAGAGCTTCCTTTGCGCCTTCATCCGTTATCCTCGGAAGGATCATGTCGATCGTATCATAAGTACCGCCTGACTCTGTAAGGAGCTGCAGGGTTTCTTTGTCTTCCTTGCTTATATTGAGTTTCTCGAGTGTTACGGTATCCCTGTTTGCGATGGCATTCTTGATCTTAACCTGCTCTTCTTCGCCTATTCCGAGCTGTCTCATAAGTCCCTTATAGAACTTGACCTGGCCTATCGACACCTGAAGATCCGTAATGCCGATCTCAAGTGCGGATTTGATGGCAATTGCAAGAACTTCAGCATCAGACCTGGAACCGCCTGCACCGAGAAGCTCAATACCGCCCTGCGTAAACCCGGAAAGTTTGCCGCCTCCCTGTTTTCCGGCGCGGTACATGTTCTCGATATATGAGTACCTGACAGGAAGAGTATCATTTCTTCCCGCGCAGAATCTTACTGTCGGAATCGTTCCATCGTAACGGTTGCAAAGAAGCCTTCCGTTGCTGTCAGTAAACTTGTATAACTCTTCTTCGACTACGAATTCCTTGTACACATCGAAATACTCCACTCCGGGAGTCTCGATCTCTTCATAGCCGTTCAGCAAAAACAGATTGCGCAGCCTGGATTCAAGCTCACGCTTAAAGCCGCAGATTCCCGGAAACTGATCATTAAAACCATCCGGTGTGTAGCATTTATTTCCCATATAATCTCTCCGCTTCTAAATGTCATTCATATTCTACTTGCCCAAAGAACTCAGGGCAAATGACTTTAACGTGTCATTTTCGCCGACTCTTTAGTCGACTAAAGGATTATAATTGTGCATACGGAATATGTCAAGTATTTTCTTTAGTCAAATAAAGAATAACCTGAATCATTATCTTTTAACGCTGATATAAAGAAGTATTGACGGCTTATCTTACCAATGTCACATGAGATTCCAGTCCGAGTTTTCCGCAGAAGAAATCACTTATGGTACTTCTCACCCTTGGCGATCTTAAAGCCGCGGTATAACTGTTCGGCCAAAACAAGTCTAGTCATGAGATGCGTAAGCGTGATGTTGCCGAAGCACAGCCTTCTGTCGGCACGCGCACGCACTTCTGGCGAGATGCCGTTGCTTCCGCCGATAACGATCTTAAGCGTACCTCCACCCTTCTCAATGTCGGAAACCAGATATGATGACAAATTCTCTGAGGAAACATTCTCACCGCCGAGATCCATCGCCCAAACCACTTCACCGGGCTTGATATGTGAAAGGATCAGTTCTCCCTCGCGCTTAAGGGCTTCATTTACCGGAACAGAATCAGGACAGTCGGCAACTTCGATAAACTCAAGGGATGCAAATCTTGACAGGCGTTTCCTGTATTCCTCGATTCCATCCTTCAGCCATTTATCCTTCAGCTTTCCCGGACATACGACAACTATCTTCATAGGACATAACCTTCAGACGGAACGTCCTTCTTAGCGATCCTTACCTCGTAATCAACAGTCTCGACAAAACCTCTGTCACTTAAATATGTGGTGAAGGTCTCTTTTGCGATGACGGGCGTATTGTTATGGGGAGAAAGGTGTCCCAAAATGAATTTCCGCGTTCCGTTGTTTATAAAGAATTCCGCCACTTCCGCCGATTCGGGATTGCTGATGTGGCCGTGTCCTCCGGATATCCTCTTCTTGAGCGGCCATGGATATTCACCGTGTTCAAGCATATACGGATCATAATTTGATTCAAGAAGGATAACATCACAGGCACGCGCAAAGCCTTTCATTCCTTCGTTCATCCTGCCGAGATCCGTCATTACCGCAAATGAATTTCCAGTATCGGGATTTATCACACGGTAACATACTGAACCTGGCACATCATGAGGTGTCGGAAATGCCCTTATCTCCGGACCGTCCTCCAGCGTAATTATGCCGTTCTCCTCTATCTCAGTAACAGGTGAAGACAGGCCGCTCAGCACCGCCAGTGTCGCTCTTGTGCCATATATTGGCGTGTGATATTTCCTTGAGAAAACAGGAACCCCGTTGATGTGATCAGTATGTCGGTGAGTCAGAAAAACAGCACTGACATCTTCCGGATATACTCCGCAGCTGACCAATGCCTTGCTCATCATCTTGCATGACATTCCGCAATCGATGAGTATATATTTTCCGCGTGATTTTATAAGTGTTGAATTACCGCTGCTTGAAGAATAAAGCGGGACGATCCTGTCAGGACCCGTCATGCTTCCGTATCCTCTTCACCATATTCAGGAGTGTGGTTCACTCTCGAAATAGTGGCTCCGAGCTCAGTCAGTTTCTGAACGATATGCTCATAGCCGCGGTCGATCCTCTGCGCATTCATAATATAAGTGGTTCCGTCAGCTTCAAGAGCGGCACATACGAGTGCAGCACCCGCCCTTAAGTCAGTGGCCTCAACAGTGGCTCCTCTGAAATGAGTCTTTCCGTTGACCCATGCGATACGTTCATAAACATTTATGTTGGAACCCATTTTCGCGAGCTCAGGAACATACTGAAACCGGTTCTGCCATACATTCTCATGCATACGGCTCTGACCGTCTGCAGAACAGAGAAGGACAACAGTCTGAGGCTGAAGATCCGTAGGGAATCCCGGATATGGGGATGTCTTTACGCTTGTCGGATATACTTCCTCATCGTAGTCATATCTGAATACTCTTATTGATTCATCGCCTTCCTCGATCTGATAGCCCATTTCACGCATCTTTGCAGACAGAGGCTCCATGTGCGTAGGGATAAGGTTATGGATCGTAACATCGCCGTTTGTTACAGCTGCAGCGATCATATAAGTTCCGGCTTCGATCTGGTCAGGTATTATCGAATATGTGAAATTACCCGGAAGCACCGGGACACCGGTGATCTTGATAACATCGGTACCTGCACCCTTGATATGAGCACCCATTGAGTTAAGGAAGTTTGCAACGTCAACGATGTGCGGCTCCTTGGCAGCATTAATTATCTCTGTCTTTCCCTGGGCCTTGCATGCCGCAAGCATGGCATTGATCGTCGCGCCTACACTTACAATATCAAGATAGATCCTCGCACCATGCAGTGGATCAGCTTCAAGATTTACGATACCGCTGTTGATATCTGAAGGTCTTGCACCTTTTGCACCCATGAGCTGGAATGCCTTGAGGTGAAGGTCAATAGGACGCTGACCGAAGTTACATCCGCCCGGGAGCCTGATTGACGCCTTCCCGCATCTTCCGAGAAGGGCCCCCATAAGATAATATGAAGCACGTATCCTTGATACGAGCGGGCCCGAGGCCTTGTATGTATTGATGTTTGTTGGGTCTATCTTATAAGTGTGATTATCAATCGCATCAACTTTGGCACCTAAAGATCTCAATAGATCAAACATAACGTGAACGTCCAGAATATCCGGCACGTTCTCCAGTGTGCATACTCCGTCGACCATTATAGATGCGGCAATAACACCTAATGCGGCATTCTTGCTGCCGCTGATCTCTATATCGCCCTTAAGCGGTTTGCCGCCTTTTATCTCGTAAGCGTAGGTCTTACCCACGCTGCTTTCTGTTTGCTCCATCGATACTCCGTCAAATCACTTGTGCGCATCAGATTCGTCAAGGATCTTCTTTAATGACGACTTGACCGCAACATCACTCTTATCCTGGCTTCCGGGAGTCTTTGCCCCGTCAGCAGATTTAGCGTTCCTGATATTATACCTTTTCTGTGATTCAATTGGGTGAATTACGCGTTTTTCGCGAGATTCACGATTTATTTGCGATACAGTCTTCCTTTGTTCAGCACTTATCTGAACAACAGGCTGTGTCAAGAGCTTTCTGGCCTCTTCTTTTGCCTGTTGTCTTGCCTCTTCTCTGGCAATAGCTTCCGCATCAGCTATCTGCTGAACATTAGTCGCTTCAGCTGCTGCATCCTGCTGAACCGTCTGGCTTACAGGTATAACAGGAGAAACCACCGGTGCCTGCTGCACCGGAGCCGGCTCGGTGTAAACCGTAGCTGCCGTCTCAACCGGAGATTCATTTGGAATGATCTTATCAAGAGAGATCGAGAGCTGCTCACTCATCGGAGCCATAACAGCACTTACGGGAACTTCCTCAATAGTGGTTTCCCTGGCTATCTCACTTTCAAGTCCTGTTACCGGTCCGTCTTCCTCATCAAAATCCTCAACATAAAGGAGTTCATCCTTAAGTTCTTCGAACCTCTCATCTCCGAAAGATGACAAAAGCCTGGCAAGAGCCTTGTCACGAGCAGCCACTTCAGCTTCAGGTATGATCTCATACTCATCGACGACATTCTCGAGATCCTTATAGCCTAATGATCTTACTGCTTCACATTCCTGAAGCCCGAGGAAATATGCCGCTGCCCTGTGAAGAGGCTTATCGCTTATAATTCCTGCCTTGGCATCGCTGTATGCCGCATCGAAAACCGTTTTTCCGGTAGGAAGACTGAATATAAATGTTGCGCCCTGTCCAAACGTCGAGGTCACGCTTATTACGCCATCATGCATATCGGCAATCTCTTTTGCTATGGCAAGTCCTATTCCGGATCCGCCGACTTCTCTGTTGCCTGAATTGTCTACCCTGTAGAATCTCTCGAAAAGATGCTCAATATCTTTTGCCGGTATTCCCCGTCCGTTATCGTCCACCTGAACTGCAACCCTGTCATCAATGACGGAAATGCTTATGTGGATCTGGTTAGGCACCGTCTTCCCCTCAAAACCAATATACTTAATTGCATTTGTAAGAAGATTAACGATGGTCCTGATAATGAGCTTTGAATTACCGTAAAGAAGCGGATAAGCTCCGTCATCAGGCAGGGTGAATCTTACTGTATTCGCTCCGGGATAATCCTGGATATTCGAATAAGCAGCTGCCACTGCATCACGTATGTCAAAGATTTCCATCCGGCTAGTATGTGAACACTGGGACAGAACGAGGAAGTCATTTACGATGTCCTGCATCCTGACGGTATTTTCCTCGATCCTTCCGCTCCATGTGATAAGTTCTTCTCTTGACGGCTCATTTCCATCCTGGCATGAGCGTTTGATGGAGAAAACCGAACTCTTGATAGATGTCAGCGGTGTCTTCAATTCATGTGATACGTTCGCAGCAAGGTCTTTCTGTCTTCTCTCATCATCCTTTATCTGTGTGATATCATCCACGATAACGATATTAAGTTCCTCACTTCCGAAGAACTTCGAATCGGGCTGGGCAGGTCTTCTGATTATCTTGATCTCATATATCCTTCTGTTGTTGATATAGTTGACCCTTATAACATTTACCCCGTTCTCAAGGCTTAAGATATAGTTTGATTTAAGCTGGTTACCGTTATCAAATGTCTCAAGGAAATTATTCAGTGTCTTGGGAAGACCGCCTTTCAGAAAATCCGGAAGCCTGAATATCGTCTCGTTGCAGAAAAGTGCGCCTTTGGAATCATAAACAGCGATACCAAGTCCGACCGTATCGAGCACAGCCTTCTGGATAAGCTTATCACGTTCAAGATTATCGATATTGCCGGTGACTGAAGATCTTAATGTCGTATTGCCAATAAGATATCCCGCAAGAACGCCTAAAAGGACCAATATCAAAGCAAGAACCACGAGTAAAACCGGGTTCCTGAATGCCTGTTCGAAAACTGAATAAGAAATCAGATTACTCAAAATCAATCCAGATCATTTGGGAAGAAATAGCCGAAGCCTCTTCTGGTGAGAATGTACTTAAAATTCTTCTGGTCAGGTTCGATCTTCTGTCTTGTTCTCTTGATAGTAACATCGACAGTTCTCTCATCGCCAAGGAAATCAAACTTCCAGACCTGCTTTAAGAGCTCTGATCTGGAGCATACTCTGCCCATATTCTGCTCAAGATACTGTAATAACTGGAATTCCCTGTTGGTAAGATCGCAGGATTCCTCATGCTTGAAAGCCTGCATGACATCACCGTCAATAATGAGTTCACCACCGCAATACTCGTGCCTGTTACCCTGTGCACCGTGTGACTTATTGCCATATTCAGTGCGTCTTATCATGGCTCTGAGCTTTTCAACAAGTATCATCGGTTCATAAGGTTTACTGACATAGTCATCAGCACCGGCACGCAAAGCTTCAACCTGATACTGTGACAGATCTCCCTTGCCGGTAAGGAATAAAACAGGTGTCTTATAGCCCTGATCCCTGTAATCCTTTATAAACTGCATTCCGCTGTAACCGGGCATCATCCAGTCAAGGATAATAACATCTGGCCTCTCCAGATCGGCTAATTCAAATCCCTTTTTTCCGTCGGTAGCGGTAATTACACTAAACTCAAAAGATTTGAGCATATCAGCAGTGGAATCAACCACCGCCTTATCGTCATCGATTATAAGGATCTTTGCCATATTCACACCTCTCGAAAGGACACCAAAAATTCAATATACCTTGTATTGTACCAATAATCGATTTTATGTAAATTGTAATATTACATTTTTATTGACTTATTTTTTCATATTATTACAAATGAAAAGTCCCTCTGCGTATCTGTCGCAAAGGGACTTATATAATCCGGCAGCAATCTATCTTCCCGGGCCGTTGCCAGCCAAGTATTGTCGACGCCAGTGAGCTTAACTTCTGTGTTCGGAATGGGAACAGGTGTGGCCTCACCGCAATCACCACCGGAATGGTTGAGA
>JAIKYD010000093.1 GCA_024683485.1 Saccharofermentans sp.
GCTTCATTCAACTCTATGGCGACCCCAAAGATGTGGACTACAACTTCTTACTGAAGTCATTGGGTTGACCCTATTTCGCTTAACTGTCTGATATACGAAATGCAAGCATTGACACAATCGGAAACATACCGACTTTGAGCAGTAATGATTTATTTGTGAATTACCAAATAAAAACATTTAATCTTATGATATTTATTTATTTTTTCCTGAATTCACTTCTTTAGAATAATAAAAATGCGTATATTTGCACCAAAGAATACACTTATATGAATATCATTATCAGAGACGATCAAGGCCTTGATACCGCCCTTATGATGGACGGCTATACAAGAGAACAACAACAAGAGGCCAAGCAGGTTATCCGGAGGCAATTTAGAGATACTGCTCACAAGGTATTTGAAGAAATCTTAGGTCGCTCTTTGCCCGACACTATCATTGTCAATATGTCTATCAGCGATCGCGACGAGATTAAAGGCGAAAGTGCTGCCCGTCTTGCGAGTTTCAATGTGGAATTAAGCAGGAATGGCTCCTTGTACTTTGGCATCCGGGAAATAACAGTGAAGACTGTTCTTGACCACAGCGACACAATGCTATTTGAGAGCACTGTCATCCATGAAATGTTCCACGCAGCAGATTTACAGATGCTGGGTAAGAACTATCGCCTTTTTGATGCTATACGCGAGAATCTCTATGAAGAAGAGAGCAATTTTAACCGACAAGGTTCAAATAAACACATTGCTTTGTTGGGTACGTTAAGCATGCTCCACCATTACAGAGCAGAAGGCATTGCCATTTTAGGGGAGTCACTACTGGTGAAAAGCAAGTTCGGTACTATCGAATATGCCACAAAACAGTTCTGCAAGGTCTTTGAGCTGACAATGATGAGAGCGCAGATGAGAATTGGTGGAAACAAAGAAAAGGATGTTTTTGATAAGGAAGCATTCCATCAAGCGTATGCTGTGGCTCCCATCATTTTGCTATTAGTGCTGGATAAGAGAGGCGATATCAAACATGAACAGGCCGCAAAGGCACTTGATGGTTTGACTACAGGGAACTATAATTTGACTGACGACGAGGTAATCGCCATTATGCGCTCTGCTCTGGCACTTGGACTGACTGGCTTTATTCAGGGGCTGACAAACCTAGGCGATAATGTGGCTCCGATTCGTCCTTTCCTGGATTTCTGTGCATCAGTGCAGCAAGATGGGGATGAGGATAACAAAAATGCCTATCAACAACTATTATCACTGCCACAATCGGAAGAAAACTACAACGCTGCAATGGACCAGATTATGGGCTGTTGTATGTCAGGAGGTGAACTGGATGAACTTTATACGAAGTTCAAGGGAAGCAGTGCCGTAGATTCATCATATCCTCAAATGAAGGAGGAAGTAGACTCCCTTTATTCCATATTTAAAAATGATGAGAATCCTGACCGGCAAAGGTTAGCACAGTGGGCACTGACCTATTTCTTCGATGACGAGGACATCATCCACGACGATGTGTCTGGCCTTGGGCTCATTGACGACATGACCATCATTGACTACGCAACAAGACTGCTACAATCATAGCAGCCTTGCCTTTCGTGTAACTGCCAGTTTCCCAAAAATGCGAAAAAAAGCATTAAACATTTTGAAATTACAAAAAAAGATTGTATTTTTGTGGCATCATATCTTCTGCTATTTTTTGATGCAGGATGAGAGATGACAATGTATTATTATTAACAATTGAAATAATTACTAAAATGGATAAGGACTATTTGATTTTTGACTTTCAGAGTATCCTCACACAGCAGAAAGAAAAGCATGCTGGTGAAGAGCGCTTTGACAAGTTGATGGAAAGCGTCGATGAGAATTCGGTCATCGAAGATATGCCTTTTTATAAGGACTATCTGTCACAATTTGATGTTGAGCAGGCTTTTGATGGCCTCAATCTATCTGCTGAAGAAGAAACTGTGCTCTCCCGAGATGATTTGTACTTATTGCTCAGGTTGGTATCTGCATCTTTATCAAGTAAATACAAGATTATATATGATAAACCATCTAATACTGTCGATCTCTCGATTACTGTAGAATCTGGCGGACAAAGTGTCACGAGAAATCTAGCAGATTTGGGTTCATCCCAATTAAAGAGATTGTTTGAAATTTATGTGAACGAACTTTTTGAATTCAGCATCTGTGAATTCGATGCAGAAGAACAAGAAAGGTTTGAGGCTGAGCAGGAGGATAGATTGATGCTCTTTGAAAAAGAAGTGCGCCAGCTACGTGAGCAGCTGAGGAAGAAAAGACTGTTTTTTGATATGGACAATGTGCTGGTTGATTTTCAATCAGGACTTGATAGAATTGACGAGGAAACGAAGAAAGAGTACCGGGCAAAAGGACCTGATGACAAAGACCGATTGGATGAGATCCCGGGTCTGTTTAGTAAGATGGACCCTATACCCGGAGCTATCGAGGCTGTTCATAAATTGGCAGAGGTGTATGATGTCTTTATCCTTTCTACTGCCCCTTGGAAGAATCCGTCAGCCTGGTCAGACAAAGTATTATGGGTAACTAAATACCTTGATGATGTGTTCCATAAACGAATGATTATCACTCATCGAAAAGATCTTGTCGAGGGTGATTATCTGATTGATGACCGTGGTAAGAATGGAACCAGTGAGTTTAAGGGTGAATGGATTCATTTCGGCTCTGAGCGGTTCCCTGACTGGGATGCCGTTCTTGAGTATTTATTGGGTAATAAATGATTTTTGACGCTTTCCGGTATTAAATAGAAAACTATGATTCAGGAAAAAGAAAAGCAAAACGCGCGGTTTTTGCTCTTTGCGGATTTCAGTGTGTCGCCAGAAAAAGCATTGTTGTATATCAATGATATGGCGCAAAACCCAAACAAGGTGCCTAAGTATAATCATCTGCTGATGCAGAATCTTGCGAAGCAGGAGTCCATTAAGGAGAAATCGCGCGATGAGCTGAAAACAATGGCAAAGGAAAGGGTGGAGGAGTGGAACCGGACGTTTGGTTCCGTCTCTACACAGGAGTATGTGATGATGAGTCAGCAATGGGGTATTCCCGTTGATGATATTATCGACAAACGTATAACCCCTGAACTGATAAAGGAGATACTTGATTTCTTTGTGATAGGTCAGGACAAGTATAAGATGAAACTCGCCGTTGCTTTTTTTACTTATCTGATGCATGGTCGTCAGGCTGGTCTGTTCCTGCCTAAAAGCAACCTGCTTGTTTGTGGTCCCAGTGGTTCGGGTAAAACTTATGGTATGCAGGTGCTTAGTAAACTGTTCCACGTTCCGTTTGTGACGATTCATTGTAATTCTCTGGTTCAGGAAGGAATCGTGGGACAGAATATCACAGACGGGTTTACATCGCTGATAAGTCAAGGATGGGAGCGGGATGAAGTGGAACGGGCTGTGGTATGCTTTGATGAATTTGATAAACTTTTCGACAAGGCGAATGGCAAAAACTCAGGATCCTATAATGCGCGTATCATCAATGAGATGCTGAACATCATAGATGATAAGGGCGAGGTGGAATTCAGAAAAAGTTATGAGCCAAATAGTGATCGAATCAAATTGCCAACGAAGAAGATGATGTTCGTGTTTACTGGTGTGTTTGACGGACTTCGGAAAGATTCAGAGGAAAAGAAAGATGAGTCCGACTTTTCGACGAGGAAGAGGATTACAGGTTTTACACCCAAATGTGAAGCAGAAGTAACACCAAGAAAAGAGGAATCGGTTGACGATGATCCGACTGTGGAAGACTTTGTCGAATATGGTGTGAAACCTGAAATCATGGGACGTGTCCAGAATTTTGTCTTCCTTGAGGCTCTGACAGAGGATGAGTTGGTCGGACTCTTTGATCTGGGTGCTTATTCGCCGTTCAGTGAGTTTGAACAGTATTTCTCTAATAATGGCATCGACACGGTTCTGACAGACGAGGGCAAGCATACGTTGGCCAAACTTGCCATCGAAAGGAAACTGGGCGTGCGTGGACTGAAAAGCTTGCTCCAGCAGGTGCTGCTTGAAGACATGTACGATCTTGAAGTGGGGGAAGATCATATTCTCAGGGTGACTAAGGAGTATATCATGGACAATTTAAACAAGTAATACAATGGATAAAGATTATATATTGTTTAATTTTCAGCATATCCTTGCGCAGCAGAAGGAGGAACACGCAGGTAATGAAAAGTTCGAGAAGTTGATGGAGGGTGTCGATGAGAATACGGTCATCGAAGACATGCCTTTTTATAAGGACTATCTTTCCCGATTTGATGTTGAACAAGCCTTTGACGGTTTCAATCTGGCTGCACAAGAAGAATTTCAGTTCTCGCGAGATGAATTGTATTTGTTGTTCCGATTGGTTTTTGCCTCTTTCTCGAGCTCGTACAATATCTTATATGACAAGCCGTCTCATTCTATCGATCTCTCTATTTCTGTAGAATCTAAGGACCAAAAGGTTACGAAAAATATAGCTGAATTGTTTTTCTTCCAGATTGACAGGATGTTTGAGATTTATGTGAACGAACTGTTTGAATTATACATCAGTGATTTCGATGCAGAAGAACAAGAAAGCTTTGAGGCTGAGCAGAAGGTTAGACTGATGATCTTTGAGAAAAAAGTGCGGCAGATACGCCAACAGATGCGTGACCTTCAGGAATCAGACGAAATTTTGTCGGATTTGGACGATCTGTTGAAAAGCTAATCAATGGAATCAACATCTTGTCATCCTCCTACCTCAAGATTGACTCCACAAGTGATTGTTGACACACGCAGATTGCTTGACCATTTTTTATGATTTCATTCCAGATTCAGATGCTTTGTGAAGGCCTTGAACGTTTTTGCATGAGAAAGGGGTGTGTCCATTGATGACACACCCCTTAGGGTTCGTAGCTCTATCCTTCCTGTAGGGTCTGGAAGAATTTCCTAGCGCCGCCATTGAGCATGCTGATGGCACGGGGTATGAAGTCGCCTACAACAGGAGTGCTGTCGACGAGAACCTCAAAACCGAGCCATACCTCGTTCTCACACATGATGTAGGCCTTGATGACCTTGACGCTACTGTTGACCTCGTTCATGGCATGGAGAACCAAGTCGCGGTTCTCTTCTGTCGTTTCAAAGATGCAAGGCATCATCAGACGGAAATACTGCTGGTCATCATCATCGTAAATGAGCAGATAATTCTTGCCTTCGCACTTAAAGGCGAGGCCAAATTCTGTTTCCTGAGGGCAGAATCCCTCTTCTTTGAGGAACTGCTGGGTTAATTCTTTTAAGTTCATAATCTCTGGTTTAAAGTTAAAAATGAAATTTATACAAATCCGATCTTCGGTAATGCGTTCTTGCGATTGGTGTTCTCCATCTTGTCGTGCAGAGAGTCGTAGAAGTTTACGACCGTCTTGTTGATGGAAGGACGGATGCATTTGATGGTGTCCTCAAGCATCTGCTGAGAGATCGGCAGATCGCTGAAAGCCGCTCCCATCGCAGCATCATTGACGATATATGCAATGTCGCTGGCAATATAGCCTTCAGTCATGGTGGCGAGTTTCTCAGCATCGATTTCCTCACAAGGCCGGTCCTTCAGATGAATCTTGAACATCTCTCGACGAGCCTCCTCATCGGGTAATGGCACGAATATCTGACGGTCGATACGTCCCGTACGGAGTACAGCGGGATCGATTTTGTCTGGACGG
>JAIKYD010000010.1 GCA_024683485.1 Saccharofermentans sp.
TTGAGGCGCTTTCAGACAAAGACCGCCTAAAGGCCATGGGCGAAGCCGGGCAGGAATTTGTAGAAAAGAACTACACATGGAACCGAGTCATAAGCCAGATGTTAGAACAGATGCAATGAGATACTCCATTATAACCATCAACTACAACAACCGTGACGGTCTGCTCAAGACCATCGAGAGCGTTGTCAGTCAAAGTTACAAAGACTTTGAATATATCGTCATCGACGGCGGTTCCACCGACGGCAGCCGCAAGGTGATAGAAGAATTTTCTGACCGAATCGACTACTGGGTGTCGGAGCCCGATAAAGGCATCTATAATGCCATGAACAAAGGCATCATAGCCGCCCATGGCGACTATCTGAACTTCATGAACTCAGGGGATTGCTTCTATGATAAGGAAGTATTAAGCAACACGATTCCTTACTTGACTGCCGATATTGTTCATGGCAAACTTTATTATTTTGATCTTAAAGAACGTAGCGTTTATTTGAAGGATTCTCCAAATATGTTTCATTTTTATGACAATACGTTGAATCATCAGGCTTCTTTTATATCAAGGAAACTATTCGCCAACTCGTTGTACGATGAGAAATACAAGATTGTGTCCGACTGGAAATTCTTCATAGAGAAATTAGTAATTCAGAATTGTTCCTTTGCATCAATGCCCGTAAAAGTAGGTTTATTTGAGGAAGGAGGTATTTCGGAATCACAAAGAGTTTTAAATGCCAAGGAACGCAATGAAGTCTTAACAGAATTGTTTCCACCACGTGTCATTGAAGCCTTTGAACGTTTTAAGGGAAAAGAATCGCCAATGCTGGATTTGATTCCTCAATTCAACAAAACATATAGATTGCAGAATTTTATTCTTTTTACTGTTAAAACAATTCTAAAGGTATACAACATATTTAAACGCAAAAGTTAAGCAACTGAGGAAAGAGTCAATAATTTTATTTATGAAGGCAAAGGTTTCAATACTAATACCCGTCTATAAGGCTGAAAAATATATATCGAAATGTCTGCAAACCGTTTTGGAGCAGACTTATGAGAATATTGAAGTTGTCATTGTTGACGATGCTTCACCGGATAACAGTATGAACATTGCTGATGACATGATACGGCAATCGGGCAGCACCTTTGACATCATAATCATTCACAACGAGCACAATAAGGGCATTGCCGCTGTTCGCAACATCCTTTTGGACAATGCCACAGGCGACTACATTCTGTTCGTGGATAGCGACGATTATATTGAAACAGATGCTATAGAATCACTGATGACGGTTGCAGAAAGAACGGGGTGCGATATTGTAAGATGCGGTTATTTCGAGGTTAAGGAAGGCCAAGTGAAGACTATTGAGCATAAGCACTGGAACGATAAAACCGAACTGCTCAAACAGCACATCAAGGCATGGGACAGCATAGAGGCGATGTGGCAGTTACTGATTCGCAGAAGCATGATTGAAGAACACCACATACGCTTTGCCGCAGGCATCAACGCCTCGGAAGACCACCTGATGATGATCAAGCTCTACTTCTTCGCCAACAACATTGTGGAGGGGACAAAACCTATCTACTACTACCGGATTGACAACGCACAGAGCGTGACCCATGTCAACCCCAAAGCTTTTCACGACTCTATGTACAAAAGTATGGACCGTGCCATCAGTTTTCTCAAAGAGAACGGGGCCTACGACATCTATCGTGACGAGGTGCTCACACGCACATTTCTCACCAAGCAAACCTTTTTGCTCAACAAAGAGAACAGAGACATCAACCTATACCTAAACACGCATCCCGAATGTAACTCCTTTTACAGGAAATACAATTATAACAGCTCACAAAAGATTTTATTCTGGCTTGCAGAAAAGAGGCATATTACTCTATTACATTTAATCACACTGTTTCATTAGATCATTTGTTAGTATTGTGAAATCCATCGTCATCATTTTCCCCTATTTCGGTATCCTGCCTGTACAATTTAAGATGTGGCGTGCCTCTGCACTTAACAATCCCTCGGTTGACTTCATGTTCTTCACGGATGCAGATGTGAAACCAGCCAAAAACATCATTGTACACAAGATGCAGTTCAAAGACTTTCAGCAGATAGCCCAAAAAGCTTTCGACTTTTCCATTGTACTTGACCGACCTTACAAGCTCTGTGAATATAAGCAGGCATACGGATACATCCTACAAGACTATATTAAGGACTATGATTTCTGGGGCTTTGGCGACCTTGATTTAGTGTATGGTGATATTCGCACATTCTTAACCGACGCTGTTCTAGGACATAAATTTCTATTAGGCTGGGGCCACCTCACACTTTTACACAATGACGAGGATGCGAATACGTATTTCATGAAACAAATAAAGGGCTATCAAAACTATAAGGATGCTTTTACAACTCCCACTATTACATTCTTCGACGAATACGGCTACAAAGGTTGTAGCGACAAATGGCGCGATAACCGTCCCGACGATTGCTGGTTAGAGTGGCCCTTTGACAACGCCTCCAAGCCAAAACAGTCTTACCACTTTAATAGCTTGACAAGAGAATGGAAGAAAGTCATCTTCGAGCATGTTGACAACAAGCTGTATATGATTCGGTTCAATCATGGCAAGATGGAGAAGAAGGAATCCATGTACGCCCACTTCCAGCACCGAGGCTTTATGAAAGACCGTGTCACCGACTATAGCCACTTCCTCGTCACACCACGTTCCATTATCGACTACCCCCGCCGTCTCGTCAGCCTCCGCCTGCGCTGGCTTTGCCGTAATCGCTCTTTTATGACGAAATACTATCAGTGGAAAGATCGCATCATCTGGAAACTCGGACGAGGGAAAATGAAATAATTGAAAAGTTGAACAATTGAAAAAATTGAAAAAATGAAACTTGCAATATTAACCTGCGGTATCCTGCCCATTCCTGCTGTGCAAGGTGGGGCGGTGGAAAACATGATTGACTTCTATTTGGAATATAACAATAGGAAACGTCTGCACGACATCACCATCTACAGTCCGTGGGATTCCAAGGCTGCCCAACATACCGCACTGGACTCCGATGTCAACCACTACCACTTTATCGACGTCACCAGCTTCAAAGCCAGAGTAAAAAGACGCCTATACAAGTATTTCCATTCCGGAGAGTATTACAATCACTTCGTTGAGTATTACTTCGAGAAGATATACGCCCATCTCAAAAAACAGCACTACGACTATATCATCTTGGAAAACTGTCCTGGCCATGCCCTCAAACTATCACGAAGGGGACATAAGAACATCATCCTACACCTCAACAACAATCTTCTTAATTCCGAGTCTAGATTCCATGACGAAATCTTCAGCGGTCTGGCATCGGTCTTAACCTGCTCCAACTTCATCAAGGACTGCGTCTTGACCATTCAGCCCAATAGCAGCAAGGTCAGGACGCACTACAATGCTATAGACATCGCTGCCTTCATCCATAAACAACCAGACGACCCGCTCGGCTCTGCCGCTTGCTACCAAAGGAACGCAAGAAATACTAAACGAGCAGAAGCCCGCAAGCAGATGGGATTCGCTATTGATGACTTTGTCATAGCCTTCAGCGGCCGCGTGAACAGCGATAAAGGAATTTCCGAATTGATTGACACCATGCTCTTACTGAAAGACAAAGAAAAAATCAAACTAATGGTAATTGGAGGCTCCTTTTTCGGAAACGCCAACGGTGACGATGATTTTATAAAGTCACTGAAAGACAAGGCCGAAACGCTGAAAGACAGAATTGTCTTTACAGGTTTTATTCCTTATAAGGACATGCCAGATTATCTGCACCTTGCTGACATGGCAGCACTTCCGTCCATGTGGGATGAGCCTTTCGGGCTGACTATTGTGGAAGCTCTGGCAGCAGGGCTGCCACTTGTCACCACACGCAGCGGAGGTATACCAGAAATCTGCGAAGGAGTGGCAACCATCGTAGACCGCAAAGACATTGTTAACAATCTGGCCAAAGCCATTCTTGACCTCTACGAGCATCCCGAAAAACGGAAGCAGATGGCAGAAGCGTCACCCAAACGGGCCGAGCTCTTCGACAAGGAGCCCTACTCAGAGAAATTCTTCGCTGCCCTGGAGAATCTGGAAAAATAGGAATCAGTGGAAATGGCTCACATCTCTATTGTAACGACATCAAACTGCTTTATTCCAGATAACATCAGCAACTTACTCTGAACGTCATATTGATATGTTGCGCTCACGTTTTGGGGTTTCTTGTCCAAGGGGAGGTTGATATGGTTTGTGTTTTCCAAAACATGAAGATAGACTATATTGCCTTTTCTCGTTGTAACGCCCCATGTGTATTCCTCTCCACGGGTCGTTCCATAGATACTTTCGCCATGCTGCTGCATCCACAAACCTATCTCTTTGAGTCGTTCCAAAGCTGTAGCAGGCAATTCGCCGTTGGGCTGGGGACCAATATTCAATAGAAGGTTGCTCCCTTTCGAAGCCGCGCGTTCCAGCAGAGTTATCAACTCTCTTGATGACTTGTAGTCCTGATCGGCTACTTTGTAGCCCCACATGCCATTCATTGTCTGA
>JAIKYD010000016.1 GCA_024683485.1 Saccharofermentans sp.
TAACTGCGTGACCATTTTTATGACGGATTTGGAGGGTCTTGATCCATATTCTAAGAGTTATACCTTTGAACCATTATGTTTTCAGCTAGATTCTGAAGGAGAAAGAGTCCCCGATGCTTATGATCCTCTTGGATGGGGCGGGTTTACGGTTAAGTTTAATTAAAAGTGTGATATTCACAGCGTTGCGGTTTGTAGGACTGCAAATGACAGAATGAGACTCCTGAGAATCAGGGGTCCCTTCTTTATGTTCAGAAATAAACGCTGGCGCAAGCTTATAATCAATGCATATTTTACATTTCTCGATTCTCTTATCCGAGAATGTGCATATTTCGAATTACTGATAATAAGCCGACATACTATCAGTTACATTGCCCTGAATTGATGATTTGGATAGCCGAAGTGGCTGGATTGAATGGTAGTATGATTGACGAGACCATTATTTTTATAAAAAAATATGAAGATGAAAGGAATATGAAGTGCAAGAATAAAGATGGGATTTTCTTTGTATACTATAAGTGCAGATAGAATACAAAGTATCATTAAAGTCAATGACGTGAGAATATGAATAGAAAAACGGCGGTTATGACAATTACAACAATCCTTTCGCTTGTCATCGGAGGTTGTTCTGTCTTGAATGGACAGACGCCGTCATCGGAGACTGTTGCGACAGTTTCCTCTGTTTCCACATTCCAGTCTGATTCAATTGAGACAACGGCGGAAAGCACGATTGCATCAAGCATGGCTTCTTCACAAGTGACTGCTTCTGCTTTTGATCCTGAAGTGGCAATTGATTTCAGTGAAGAACTTGGTGCCGGTTACATGTATCAGGACAAATTCATCCCGCAGCAGTTTCTTTATATCAGCGACAAGAAGATCGTTATCGCTTTTTTCCTGGGCGGCACCGAGCAGATCAGGGAAATCGACAGAAGCAAGTTTTCCCGCATGGAGATCACGAAGACATCTGACTTTGCACAAGTAAAGATTTTCGATGTGTCGGGCAGCATTCTGTCAATTAACCTGAGTCCGGAAGATGCTGATGAAATACAGTCTGTGCTTGGTTAATTGACTGATACTCCGGAACCGGGCTCTGGATGGAAAAAGAGTTTTAGGTTGTGCGATAATATGCTACATATACATCGTGCCGAGTTTTTCCCGTCCTTCGGGAAAGAGGGCACATCTTATGAATGTATGTACCATGAAGATGGTATCGATGCTGATCGATGAAGCGTGGAAACGCGGAGTTACGGAGATCAGTCTTGATGCTGAGGAAAGACGTCCTCTTTATAAAACTTGGATTTGTTGATTCGACAGAAGGTATGGTCCTCATATCCCGTTGACATCAGGAGGATCGTGAGCATTAAAGAATCGTTGAGAAGGGGAGCTTGCCATGATCCGGCTTGCAACAAAGCATGATGATCCGGAACTGAAACTGGGCTCGGTGTCGCCATATTCGGCAGAGCATTGGCCATTGCCGGTTTTGACGGCACAAAGGCCGAACAGACGGAAGCGATTATCTCAACGATCCGCGCATTCTATAACTGGATACCGATGATTCTGTCCATAATCCTGTTTGTGGCATTCGTGACTACGTTCCGCCTTGACCGCGATATGGAGAATCTACGCAGCGGAAAGTAAAAACGCCCCTGGAAAAATATTTATATCTTACTGAGGCTGAAGCTAAGGCAACAAACGAGGCTAGATGATTATCAATCTGAGGCAACCTATGAAACGCTTAATAAGCTTACTCACAATAATATCAATGCTTTTAGGCATTGTTTCATGTGGAAGAAGAGGTGATACCGGCGGTGAGACGGTTGCACTCCTTGAGAGGCTTAGAAATGCAAAGGATCATATTCAGATAGGGATAGAAGTGGAAGATTATTACAGGATCAAGGATATAAAGAAAAGAAGGTAGAGTATGGATTACAGCACCAAAATATCAGAAAGAATGTGGAATCAGCCGGATAAGGGTGAGCTTGAATCTGAGCGTGAAAACACATTCATTGATGATATTGTACAAAAAGCACATATCGAGAAAGAACTATTATCAAACCTTGATGGCATAGAGACCGTTTTTGACGGTGGTGCGGGTTGCGGTCGTTTTTCCATTCTCCTTGCTAAGCATGGACTTAAAGTAACACATTTTGATATCTCCCGTCCGATGATTGATAAGGCGAATGAACTGGCTGAAAAAGAAGGAGTGCTTGACAGGATTACTTTTACACAGGGGGCATTGGAAGATCTGTCAGCATATCCGGACAAATCATTTGATCTTGTCATGTCTTTCGATTCGCCGATCTCTTATACATATCCTCATCAGGAGAAGACGATCAGCGAACTTGTAAGGATCGCCCGTAAACGCATTATGATAAGCGTATCAAGCAGATTGGGAGCTTTGCCGTATCTTGCAAACCCTATCCAGAAGAATCAATTTATTCTTGATAAAGACAGTAAAGACGGCTGGGTTCAGTGGTGCTTAAGCAGCCGTGAGCAGATGATCGAAGATTTTTCTTTTTCGAAGGATTCGATCATAAAGACCTATGAAACAGGTCTCTTCGGTGATGTTGAGGAGAGTAAGAGAGCATATGACAGAGGGGAAACCCCATGGAGTATTTCATATCAATTTATGCCGGATGAACTAAGAGGAATACTTGAAAAGAATGGCGTGAGGAATATAGAACTGGCAGGTCCCGGTGCTTTTGCAAGGACGATTCCAAATGAGATACTTGTTAAGATCGTGAATGATCCTGTACAAAGAAAGCAATTTCTTGAGTTCTGCCATATGTATGACAGTAATCCCTATGTTTGCGGAATGGGCAAAGATAATCTTTTTGCCAAGGGAGAAATATAAACAGATAGTGGTTAATCAACGAAAACAATGATAAGACGGTTGCACTCCTATACGCTTGGAAATGCAAAGGATTATGTTCAGATTTGTATCGATGCTGAGGACTGCTATCGGATCAAGGCTTCGAAAAAGAAGGAGTAAACTTATTACAAGGAGAACGCAGTGTTATGAGACTAGACGGTTTTGGATTATTGGTCGAGGATATGGCGAAAATGATTCGCTTCTACAGGGATGTGCTTGGATTTGAGATCAAGGAATCAGAGGATACGTCAAATGTTTATCTTGTGAAAGATGGAACATTATTTCTGTTATACGGCAGAAAAGATTTTGAGAAGATGACAAGCCGCCGGTATGAGTATGTTAAGGGGCTGAATGGTCATTCAGAGATTGCTCTTTATGTTGATACATTTGATGAAGTTGATGCTGCTTTCAGAACTGCGGTGGAGAACGGCGCAACACCGGTATTAGAGCCTGAGCTGGAACCATGGGGACAGAGAACCTGTTATATTGCTGATCCGGAAGGAAATCTGATCGAGATAGGTTCCTGGAATAAACCTTTTGAAGAGAAGGATAA
>JAIKYD010000020.1 GCA_024683485.1 Saccharofermentans sp.
GAAGTCAGCGATATCAGACATTGACGCACACTTAAGGACAAGGATTAGAACCATTATCTGGAAACAATGGAAGGTGCCGAGCAAGAGACAATGGGGACTCCAAAAACTCGGAGTACCCAAAGACTTAGCAAGACTGACATCACCAATGGGTCGTGACCAAGACTTGCGTAAAGCGTGCAATCTCAAAAGAGGTGCTTGGCAGGGCAGGTCTTATCAGTTGCCTTGATTACTACAATGAGCGTCACGCTTTGAAGTTAAGTTGAACCGCCGTATGCCGAACGGCACGTACGGTGGTGTGAGAGGGGGATTAAATTCCCCCTACTCGATTAATCAGGAGACTTATATGCCAAAACCGATCATAGGCGTGATGCCGTTATGGGATGATGAAAAAGAGAGTATCTGGATGCTGCCGGGCTATTTTGATGGAATAATCAATGCCGGCGGAACACCGGTCATGCTGCCTTTCATCTCAGACGAGCATGATCTGCATCGTCTGATGAATATCTGCGATGGCATTCTGTTTACCGGTGGTCACGATGTTTCACCTGAACTATATGGCGAAGAGCCCGTCGAGAGTGTTAGCAGCTGTAAAATGCGTGATGATATGGAAAAGATCGTGCTCGAAAAGGCAATCGTAACAGATAAGCCGGTACTTGGAATATGCAGAGGAATCCAGTTTATAAACGCTGCACTTGGCGGAACACTTTATCAGGATCTTCCGACACAGTATCAATCAAAGACAGACCATCATCAAAAGCCTCCATACGATATTCCGGTCCATTTGGTGAGTATTGCGAAGGATTCTCCGCTGTTTAAGTGTTTGAATACTGAGCAGATTCAGGTCAATAGTTATCACCATCAAGCCGTGAAGGACGTTGCACCGAATTTGAAAGTAATGGCAACTTCCGCAGATGGTCTTGTGGAAGGTCTTTATATGCCGCAACACCGTTTTCTGTGGGCGGTACAATGGCATCCCGAGTTCTCATATCTGAAAGATGAGAACAGCCGGAAGATATTTAAAGCCTTTGTGGACTCGATGATTATATACGAATAATGGTGATTGTGATATTCCTGCTAGTCGTTCAAAAGGAAACATTATAAGCTGTTGTTTCAGAAAATATTAGTAAATTGACGGTGAAAGAGTCAGAGTTTGTCCCGTTTTGCATGCCGTCCAGGCATGCTAATCTGTAATTGTTCATATGGGGATTCTGAAAGCGTGTGATATAGGCTGGAGGATAATAATATGGAAAATGCCGGGAAGATCTCATTTAGAACGATCAAACATAAGAGAAAGATCTCAAAAGATGAACTTGTCATTAAAGCGTTTATTTATCTTTTTCTGGTCTTATTCGCGGTCATAACAATATTCCCTGTTATCAGCATGCTGTTATATTCGTTGAATGATCCTTTTGACGTCTACCGTAACGGAGTCAGCCTCTTTCCCCGCAAGTGGTCATTAAGAAACTATGGTGATCTATTCGAGAATTACGTCGGATTTAGCCGTGGCGCTTTTATTTCCATTGTCAGAACAGTAATAGGAACACTTACGGCTTTGGTATCCAACGCTTTGCTCTCATTTATTCTCAGCCGCAAGAAGTTCCTTTTTAAATCAAGTCTTTCACTCTTCTGGGTAATCACGCTGTATGCACAGGGTGGTATTGTTCCGACATATATTCTTTACCGGTTTCTCA
Organism: Saccharofermentans sp.; assembly: GCA_024683485.1. GTDB lineage: Bacteria > Bacillota > Clostridia > Saccharofermentanales > Saccharofermentanaceae > Saccharofermentans. The sequence continues at coordinate 1,692 of JAIKYD010000020.1, forward strand.
ACTTAAGAGAAAGTTTCTGGGTCTATATTGTTCCCTGCCTGGTAAATGCAATGTATGTTTTGGTTATGAGATCTTACATGAAGAATATTCCGGATTCATTAGAAGAAGCGGCGCAGCTTGAAGGTGCTGGTTATCTGAGGATCTTCTGGAGTATTATTTCTCCTGTCTGCAAACCTGTTTATGCGGCAACAGCGCTCTTCATTGCTGCATATCATTGGAATTCATTTATTGATACTCTTTTGTATAACAGGATGGAACCAAGATATACTACTTTGCAATTCGAACTGATGAAGTATTTTTCTGAGTTAAGAATAGGCACAACGACAAACGTAACATATTGCAGAACTCCAACGCCCTACACAGTGAAAGCGGCAGCAACTGTTCTGACAATGCTGCCCTTTCTGATCTTATATCCGTTCCTTCAGAAATACTTCACCGACGGACTCTCGTTTTCCGGCGTTAAAGATTGATGTGAGAGGAAAATGCTGACTGAAACTGCCTAATTTTTCAGTATCAGGAAATAAGATTACTGCTTTCTGGATTCTTTCCAGATCCGCTTGTTCTCGTACATGATCTCATCAGCTCTATTTATTGTTTTCTTTTGCGTAATAATCAGTCAGTCCTGATCATTATCTTCAGACTGCAGTGTTAAATACGTTGAAGAGTGATGTTATACTTCATGTGCAAGTTAACCTGGTTATCTGCAAACTTATTTAAGAGAGAATATCATGGGAAATATCATAAGTGTAAACAAAAAAACATCAGATGAATGCATTCTTGCTATGTCAGATCAGGATACGGATTGTTTTTTGAAACTGATCATAGGATGTGCAAAACTGGGGGAAATGACAGGTTCTCAGATGGGGCTGATAGAATATCTTGATGACATAAAGTACAAGAATGGTTATGCTCCTGGAACGGTTTCCTTTGATATTGATGAAATGCCATGGAACGCTTGCAGCATAACAGATGATAAGAAGTATCTGCAGGATCTGCTCATGAAAGTCAAAGAGCCTGAGGTATCAGAGGCTTTAAGGCTTACGATGGATCAGGAGATTGTTTTTCCCTGGCTTGATAAGTTTTCGCAGATGATCGGGATATTTGATCCGGATAGTTCTGACAGGAAATATGATTCAGATGTACAGAAGGCTAAGCTCAGATTTAAAAAGAGTCTTGGATGGAAAGCTTGCTCCGATGAAGAAAGGGGTCTTTACACTGCAGAACGCGGCGGAAGAGGTTTCTATCAGCTTTGCGAGATTGATAAAGAGACTTATGACAAACTTGATCCGGCCGGGAAAGATGGCGAAGATCCGGATAAGCTTATAAGAAACGGACGTGTTCTTTTCGAGGCTGATGATGATTACTACACAATGCCGTATTGCTCTGTTTTCGATGATAACTATAATGAACTGGCTCCCTGGTCCAGAGCAAAAGCCAGATACGAAAGAACCTATAATGGTGATAATGGGAATTGATAATATCACCTGGCTGGTTCAGGGATAGCGGAAAAACCGGCTGATCAAAAATTGCTGGTTATTTTTCCAGGCCGGCAAAGAACGGTGAGAAATCATCATCCCGGTAACAACGGCCTGCACAGCAGTAACTTCGGTCACACTTGCATTACCTCATCCGGTAATGGCGACACCAAATGAGGTAACAAGTACAAAGCATAAGATTTGAAACAGTTTTCTCATAGTATTCCTGCCTCCTTATATCTTATATACGAATAAAGCCGTCTAAATGTTGCTTCTAACCCCGAAAATAATTAAATAAGCTTTTGAAAGAAATCTGAATGCTTATTCTCATACTACTATATAATCTAAGAGAAATGGGGTATAAGTTATTGCGGTAATAGTGTCACATCGACAGATTATCCTGATATTCGAATGAATAAAGTAAAGGATTAGTATGCAAAAAACAAAAGAGATATTAGTTGCTATAGCACTTGCGTGTTCAGCTTCGGTTTTTTATGTATCGGCGGTATTTCTCTCGGAGATGATATTGATCAAGTCGACTGTCCTTTCTCTTTTGTATCTAGTGGTAACAGGATTGATCTGTCTTCTTGCCATGATCAGCAAGGACAGGAAGTCGGTCATTATAAAATGGCTGATCTCGATCTTTTGCGGGGCAGGTGAGTGGTGGCTTTTTATAAGATGTGAATATGCTCTTCGGGCTCTGAACTGGGTAATCCCGGGATACGGCAGTCAATCTGCTGGTGGAAGCTTCGCAGCAACCTTTCAGCTGTTGATACTGTCACTTCTGTGTTTGTGCGGAGTCGTTATAAGCCTGTTTGTTAAACCTAAGCATTATGAACGGTTTAGAAGGATACAGTTCATTATATGTATAGTGCTTATGGTGATTATCCTCGCCATTGTATTTATCCTGGAGAGACAATTCCCATCAGCCGATTATATAAGGTCATAGTTAAGGACATCAGCAAAATATATAAGCCTGCTTAATATTTCATGATTAAACGGTCTTTATTCTTTCAATGAATTCATTGATCTTCTTATCGTTCTCTTTACTTGGATGATCTTTGGGATCTATAAGACTTAATTCAGCAACCGTGGAGTCTGCTTTTGCAGCTTCCTTAAGAGATGCGATACATTTTGCGGAATTTCCACCGGCAGAAGTAGCGATGACCGCTATCTTCTTTCCCGTCAGTTCATTATCCTCGAGAAATGTCCGGAGCGGGGGAGTGAAGCTGCTCGCCCATACCGGTGTAGCAAGAATAACGAGTTCATAATCATCCGCATTGAATTTATATGGTTCCAGTTCAGGCTTCTTTTTGAACGTAACAGCTGAACCTCCCCAGAGAAATTTGATCATTCCCTTGTCAGGATAAGCTTTAACCGGAACAAGTTCTATCAGATCGGCTCCGAGTTCTTTTGCAACTTTCTCACAAACATAACGCACATTTCCCTGGAGAGAATAATAAACGATTGCAGTTTTCATAATGACTCCCTTCAATTCCTAAGCATCTTCTTTGCTTTTGTGCACCATCTCAGATACGCTTCATAAGTCTCTATCCCGAACATTACCGTCAAAAGAAAATACTTGTGATCTTCGTTATCCTGTTCTTTCTTGAGATTCTTCTCATACATCTTCAGAACTTCAAGTTCACTCTTAATGTTTCTCTCGAAAATCTCAATGTTATGAATGGTTGTCTCCGTTCCTTCAACACCACCGAAATATAATTTCAGAAGCGTCTCATATTTTAGTTCATTGGCAGCCTGCTCCTCATTGAGCCATTGCTTCAAAACAGTAATGCCTTCTACGGTAATGTGGTAAAGGATCTTCTCGCGGCTTCCGGAATCATCAGCTCTATAACTTTTGATCTGTCCGGCTTCCTCCATGGCGCTCAAAGCAGGATAAATGCTGCCGAAGCTTCCTTTCCAAAAGAAATTTATGGCACCGTCGATGCGCTTCTTGATGTCATAACCGGTCAGATCCTCATGCGATAAAAGCCCTAAGATAACCACATCTATCTTTCTGTCTTTTGCCATTTTTGTTCCTCTTTGATTTTGTATCACTTTGATATATCATTTTGATACATTATGGATTTGCATACCATTTTTGTCAAGCGGGAATAATATGAGATTGAATCCACGGTAAACAATAGAAGTTTACCGTGAATTCAAGAGTAGTCCTGTTAAATTATCTTATCGTTATCTGAATATTCGGTTGCTCGCCTATAGCACCCTCGCCCGCAACAACCGTAACCGTATAATGATCTGCCTGAAGTTCAACGTTATATGTCACCATGCGCAGTGCTCCTTCAGGGATATCGGCATCGATAATGTTGCTACCCTTATCGCCGTCGATCCTGACCCTGTAATCGCTTTCAGCGTTTGTAAGTATGACGACTACTGTTGCGCCACAGTCTTTCCCGACATCAAAATCAGCCAGCGTACTCTCCTCGCTTTCAGCTGTAACTGTATAGCCGAAGGTAGAATTCAGGAGCATGTTATGAGAGTTTGCAAAAGCAGTGATGACAACACCTGAAACGAGCATTACAGTTGCCAGGATTCCGGCATAAAGGAATCTGATCTTTTTGTGTCCTTCCGGATTTACGAGCATCAGACCAACTGTTATTACGACCGGTGCCAGGAAGCCCAGTATAAGATATGATCCCAGTGCTGCAGAGTAATCTGAAGCAGTTGGTGTTGAATTGATACTGCCCGTTAGATATCCGATCGAGACAGATATTGCATTATTCGTAAAATGCATGAGCATGGACAGGAGAATGTTATTTCTCTTTACCACCACATAGCTTAAAAACAATCCCATTGCTGTTGTCATGAGGAATCTTAATACGGACAGATGGTTGATGCCGAATAAGAGTCCCATGATCAGTACGATAACCCAGTCGCGCTTCAGGCCTCTGAAGCTGCTTAAGATGGCGCCTCTGTGGATGGCCTCTTCGCAGATGGCCGGCACGAGTGCGACTACCAGAATGGCATGAGGATAGCTCAGACCGTCGTAGAGAAAAGACGTTAGGTCTCCCACTTCATTTACGCTGCCGGGGAAAACCACTGCAGTAAAAATGACCAGCAGTAATTCCACCGGATAGAAACCTGCGACAATCAGGAGGCATCCGAATAGTTCTCTTAACTTTATCTTCTTTACCGGGAATGCTTCCTTTAATTTGATCCCGGTGATCAGGCAGTAGCCAATGGCAAGGGCGGCGAACCCTATTTCTGTAAGGATGAGACCCGGTATTCCGAGATTAAGCTGAAGCGGAGTTGCGGCAAAGATCATGAATGCCATCAGCACTCCGAACAGGATTATTCCCATCAAAGGGCGCAGTTTGCCCTGAATACTTATTTTCTGCATAAGTAAATCCTCCGTGTTTTGTTGATTAAATTGTTGTTATTTCAGGAAAGTTTATTCGTGTATCTTACGTTCCTTTTTGAGATTTCCTATCTTAATGAATGCTTTGACCGTAGCGATGAACGCTGCCACGCAAAGCGCGGACATGGCTATTGAGCATATGAGATTTAATGTCATTACCATGCCATGCGTCAGCCAGTAATTAACTACGATCGAGATGTTCAGCAAAGCTGCAAAGAGTGTAACAGCGATAACGAAAATCAGGTATCCGGCCATAACCTTCTGATAGTTGATCTTTGAATCAATGTCAGAATATAACTCGATTCCGTCCGGATAATCCTCTTTAAGAGCTCTCGTATATACCCAGCATGTTCCCGGATAGTTGATGTAGCAAACAACCTTAATGCCCATCTCCTCCAGAAATTTGAAATATTTCAGGTTCTCAGCGCTCTCTCCCCATCCCTTAAGGAAGATCTCCTTATAAATATATTTGTCAGGTTCCGTCTCATCGAATTCAAATGTAAATCTTCCCGCATGTTCAAGAGAATAACCATGTGAAGCCATCTCATTGATCCAGGCCTGCTCTTTCTCGAGCTGCCAGATCCAAAACAACTTGTGAATGACTCTGCACATATCAGTCTCCTCCCAAAACCCTCTTGCCGTTATCGACCAGTTCAGAGAGTCTCGCCAATTCTTCTTTGAGTACTGCGAGACCGTTTGAGGTAATCACATACTCTTTCTTGCGGCTCTCCGGATTTTCCGGCAAAGCATCTATCCATCCCTTCTCAACGAGCGAATTAAGCGCTCCGTAAAGTGTGCCCGCGGCGAGCTTTACCCGCCCGTGTGACAGTTCTCCCACATTTTGGATTATTCCGTATCCGTGAAGCGGCTTCTGAAGTGACAACAGAATGTAGAAGACTGCTTCGGTTAACGCTAACTGTGGCATAAATCTATCCTCCTTTATATCGACTCCCGATATATCGTAGTCCGAGTATATCGCCTCACGATATAGTTGTCAAGTACCACTTTCAGCAATATCAGACCCATACTTGCAACTAATCCGGCTCTTTGTTTGTATATAGATTAGAAGACCATTTTCTTTAGGGGGGACAATATGAGAAAGCGTCTTTCGAAAATATCTATAGCAGTAATGATCTTTACTGTTTTAGGAACATTTTGCCTTGGGCTTACTGGGTGCATTCCAGTGAAAAATATCAGCATCGATGAGCTTCAGTCACGTGAGGGAATTATGCTCATAATAAGCTCTTCTAACGAAGGACCGATAGACTGGTATGATAAT
>JAIKYD010000047.1 GCA_024683485.1 Saccharofermentans sp.
TTATCCAAATGAAGATAAATATGACTGATATCGGGATAATCCAATAAAAACTGTTCAAGAGCTCGTGGCAGTGCTCTTCCGCCGATACCGCCAAGAGACAGATATGACTCTTTATGCCAGTTTTCACCGCTTAACTTGACACATGTGGCATATGACAGCAGGTCTGGGACAGCCTCAAAAACATGAACCGTTCTTGGACTGGAGGCCTTCACCATCTTGAAAGAAAACCGTTTGTTGCTTCCTTTAATATCGCCTTTATAGTTTTTGTATGTTGAACGGAAAGCTCCATATTTTGGTTTGCCTTCCATGTCATAACCGACGAAAAGGACTCCATGATACTTTTCTGTCTCGAAAATGAGCTTGTGCTTAATGCACCAGTCTATTATCTCAGGATCGATTCCGCGACTTTTCAGATAATTGGTGACACGTGAAGTATCGCTACTTAATTCCGGCATTACAAATTCTTTTTGGGTTTCTGTCGGTGTGATTATCGGTAATGGCTCTATATTTGTGCCTATGATCCGTTCAACAGCTTCGCGGAATGGTATGCCTTTGACCTTTATCAGATATTCCAAAGCGTTCTTTCCGCCGATGCCTTGAGAGAACCAACACCACTTTCCGTTGTTTATGATGAGCGAGTCATGTTCCACCGTACAATAAGTATTCCCGGAAACATGCTTAAGGTTCCCGGAATCGAAGTAGGTAAGGTATGTGAGCAAATCCAGCTCTCGTGCTCGCTCAAGATCTTCTTTGGGAATTAATCGCACATACAAATGCTCCTTTCTGTTAGATTTGGCCGTTTGGCCATGTAAATCGCTTGCACACATCAGTTTCTGGGCATGAAAAAAGGCCCCAGATCACTCCAAGGCCTATATAAAGGTTTATGAATTAGGGGTTATTCCAATACTTTGCCGTCTCTTGAGATTGTCACCACCTGCCAAGGAATAAACTTACCACTGTTCTTCAAAGCAGTCTCTGCCGCCCTCTGAAGCCCTCCACAGCAGGGAACTTCCATTCTTACTATTGTGACGCTCCTTATGTCGTTGTTTGTAATGATTTCCGTCAGCTTCTCCGAGTAATCGATGTCATCAAGCTTCGGACAGCCAATCAGAGTAATCTTCCCCTTCATGAAATCTTCATGCATATTGGCATAAGCATACGCAGTACAATCAGCTGCTATAAGAAGCTTTGCTCCGTTATAAAATGGTGCTTCAGTCGGTAAGAGCTTAATCTGGCAAGGCCACTGATTGAGCCTTGATACAGGTTTTCTATAACCGATATCTTCTACGGGAGCAGCTTGTTCCTCACTTCGATTGAACTGCATGAACCTTGAACCAGGGCAGCCGCCTGCATGTGCTGCATGCATTTCCATCTGTTTCTGCATCATTATTTCTTTGTCTGTCATCGTATTATTCTCCTTTGCTTTCTTTGCTGCTTCAACAGCTGCTTCGTCATATTCAGGTGCTTCTCTCTCCTCGAAACTTATAGCACCTGTAGGACAGGCGGGAAGACAGTCACCAAATCCGTCACAGAAGTTCTCTCTTACTAGTTTTGCTTTGCCGTTTACGATATCGATCGCGCCCTCGTGACATGCGTTCGCACAGATGCCGCAGCCGTTGCATTTCTCTTCGTCTATCTTGATTATCTGTCTTTTCATATGCCATAAACCTCCTTGTTATTACACTTGTATTGTAATATCCTTACTAATATAAGTATGTGGTTATAACCACATTTAGGAGTTTTATTTATGAAGGCAGATAACTTGTCAAAGACGATGCTTTTCAAAGAAATGACACCCGAAGAGATTAATTCTGCTCTGCGTGAATTGTCATCTGTCGAGAAGAAATACAAAAAAGGATCAAGAATCCTGCATGCCGGAAGGACTACCGAAAGAATGGGTTTAGTCTTGGAAGGCAGTGTCACTATAGAAAGCAACGATATCTGGGGCAACCGCACTATCCTGAGTCATGTCGGGGAAGGTCAGTTTTTCGCCGAAACATACTCATTACTTCCCAATGAGCCGCTCCTTGTTGATGTTAATGCAAATGAGGATTGCAGGATACTTTCCCTAAGGATCGGTATACTTCATTCCTACTCGTCAGAAATCTGGGCCGGCAAACTGACTTCAAATCTGTTGATGATATCATCAAACAAGAATCTTAACCTATCCAGAAGAGCTTTTCACACTTCACCGAAAACTATACGTGGAAGAGTAATGGCTTATCTCAATTCTGTATCGCTCAAACAGGATGCTAATGAATTCGATATTCCCTTTGATCGTCAGCAGCTAGCCGATTACCTTAATGTCGAGAGAACTGCCTTATCCAAGGAACTTGCTAAGATGCAAGATGATGGTATTATCTGTTACCGAAAAAATCACTTTATAATTGATTTTGAATAAGATAGTTTGATTCAATTCTGAAATGCCCTAATAATTCCGAATCAAAGGCCTCCTTTGCTTCTTCCTGTTTCATATTAATATCGCTCCTGATATTCTGATTTGAAAAAGAAGGAGGGACCAAACGGCCCCTCCCTCACGCACGCATCAGACTCTTATGGAGTTATTGCGTGCTTCTCTTTGTCTCTTACTGCGCCTCTGACGTTCCTGTTCAACAAGCTTTTTAATGCTAATATGCTTCAGGGCAAGGCACCTGGCGACCACATCGATCGCCTCAGCACCATATGCCATGATCTCCTGCATATTCATGTTGCGCTCGTTGAAATCTGCGAGGAACTTCTCGTCGAAGAGGACTTCTTTGATGTTCTCGGCAGCCGTACCGTTCACTGAAGTACAGTATCCGCTGATAACACCTGTGACCCTGTCGTCTTCCCAAAGGATCTTCCTGAGGTACTCAACGTCTAAGAGCTGACCTGCACTGCAGTCGGCCAAGACCGACATGCAGTTGTTGGTTGTCTCTTCGATATAGTTCTCGTAGGTCATCTTGCGCCACCCTTTCTCTGCTGTGTCCTCTGAGCGTAACTAAGACCGGTTTCAAGGACCTTGGCCTTAGCATCGTAGTGGTAGCACTGGCTTGCGAGAATATCACGGGGCTCAAGAACTGTCTCGTTGACATTCCTGATCATCTTGTTGAGATCCCTCGCGTTAGGCTTGCCGTCATCCTTGATGAGGATGAACTCGTGAACAGAGGACGGAAGCATATAGAAGCTGCCGCCGATCGTCTCAGCTGCCTTCTCAGCAAAGTCGGGATAAGCTGCGATAGATGCACCCTGGAATCCGCTCTTGTTGGTAGCAATATAGGTTACGATACCTGCTTCCTCAGGAGAAGGAAGCTCTTCAGACTCGATGAGGGACTTGATCATATCTCCGAGCGGAGTGAATACGATCGGCTCGTTCTCAAGGGAGTTCTTCTCGGCATCCGCAAAGAGCTGCTTCTCGTCGATACCGTACATCTCCATAAGCGGTCTGGAAATGACCACGCAGGATCTTCCATTCTCATCGGAGAAGCTTTCAAGGTGGATGTTTACGACAAGCGCCATATCCTCAACCATCCTGTGAGGTGTGTCCTTAAGGATAGGAGAGTCACCGGGGATCATTCTCAAATAGGTGTGATCCTTGACCTTCTCATAATCCGTAATGAAGCTCTTAACATCGCCTTCCTTTGTCTTAACGACATCGATATTGGCCTCGATAGTGTTAACCATCTTGTAGACCGCGTGATCCATGCTTTCCCCTTCGTTTACGTCCCTGAAGATCTCCTTAAGCCTGAAGG
>JAIKYD010000100.1 GCA_024683485.1 Saccharofermentans sp.
AGATCTTTCGAGAAGAAGATAAAAATCTTTTCTGATAACCCATATCATCTTGAACATTTCAAGGATCTTTCCTTCATTCATTACCCAGGTTTCAGTTACCTGTTCATCAGTCATGCCGGAAAGATCAACATTTGTACGCAAGGAAATGAAACTGTCCATTTTTACAGTGGCATCCTTTACTACTGCGCAGAACAGTTCTTCTTTTCCCTTATAGCGCTTATATACAGCACCGGTCGTAACTCCGGCATTATCACATATCGTTTTGAGATCAGCCTTGAGAAATCCGTGACGCAGGAATTCCTCCCGTGCGCTCCGGAGTAATCTCGGATCGATGCTGGTATCACGTACTGACATATCACCCTCAAAAATGCTGTTACTGATAATTCGATTATCGGTAACCTTTTTATCACATCAGTCTGTCACTGTCAATAATCAAAATATTCGTCATATGAATCCACTTTTCAAAAAGAAGATCATCATTCTATTTAACAGTAAGTTTTCTTCGTGAAAATGTGTCTTTTTGGTTAACAGTTGCAAATTACGCTTGGCTAACAAGGCAGTCAGATGGAACAATCTAATCATCAACCACAAAGGAGGAGAATCCTATGGCATATGTAATTTCTGACGCTTGCGTTTCTTGCGGAACATGCGCTGACGGCTGCCCTGTCGGAGCTATTTCTCAGGGAGATTCACAGTACAACATCGATGCTGATGTTTGTGTCTCCTGCGGTGCTTGTGCAGGTTCATGCCCTACAGGCGCTATCGCTGAAGGCTGATATCATTTAACTGACGGCAAGTAATAAACGGCAGGCTATGCCTGCCGTTTTTCTTGTCATTTAATTTCTTTCATTGACAGCATCGTATAACCCGCATCGTTCAAAGTCTTCCAGCATACGGCTTCATTAATGGCCATCTTGCTCCTCAGTTTCACTGTCTTTTCACCGACATCCGCAACTGCCCAGAATCCCTCTGTGGAGTTGAATGCGTTCTCAACACGCCTTGCGCAGTTGGAGCAGTGCATACCGTCAACACTAAGTTCATAAAAATACGGGTAATTAGATGGTCTTCTGTCTGATACTTTCACCTTCTTGGGAGCAGCCTCACGTTCGCCGCAGCATGACGAACCGTGACGTGCACGTTTTACCGTTCCATAGACAGCAATTCCAATGATTGCGGCGAGAATAACATAGACGACGATAGTTCCCGAATTCATATTTATTCAGTCGCTCTCTCCCTTTTCATTAACATTCTTCTTAATTATTTCAAACGCATCATCACTGATTATGTGCTCTATCCTGCAAGCATCCTTCTCGGCCGTCTCCTCACTTACTCCCATATTCATAAGAAACTTGCTCAATACGATATGGCGTTCGTAGATCTTTTCAGCTATCTTAAGTCCTGATTCAGACAGCGTTATGTAACCCTGCTCATCGATCAGGACATATTTCCCGTTCTTCAGTATTGCCATGGCACGGCTGACGCTCGGCCTTGAAACACATAACTCTCTGGCAACATCCAAAGAACGCACCGGGGTGCCTTTTCTCGAAAGCACCAGTATTGTTTCAAGATACATTTCACCGGATTCCTGCATGAATTAATCCTCCCTCAAACTATTTTTTCTGTTAACGGCAAAATAAAAGCGACAACACATAAAACCATGTCGGCACCTGTGATATCGACGTGTTGCTGATTCCGAACATCAGCGGCTCGCCGCCCTTCGGTTCGTATCCTATCAGCCAGTCACCTACTCCGCATAAGAGAAGTGCGATGAAACCGAAGATAAATGAACTCTTTAACCTCTTCGTCTTGGTATCCACGGAATGCACCTGTTTACTCTCTTTTTGTATTCTTCGTATTCTTTGCCGTACAAATTTCGAAGCCACTTTTCTTCTGTATTCTTAAGAACAACGGTTAAGATGATCCAGTTAATGATCACAAACGGCAGAACCATAAAGTTGTGCCACATAAGGCTGAGTCCTGTTATTGCCATCCACCATCCGCTGTACATCGGATTTCTGACCCAGGCATAGATACCGCCTGTCTGAAGCTTGTTTTCCGTTATGCTTTCATCCATGTTTGAACGGAGAGCTCCTATGTACCATACTGCGGTACCTGCAGGGATCAGCAGTATTCCCAAAATGCGGAAGATCCATGTCCAGACACCTTCGAGAATTCCGAATCTGAAGACCGTAACTGATAAGACGATCCCGATAACGGTAACCAGACCGACACCTGATATCAGGTACGGTCCGATACCGAACAATGGAAGTTTCTGGCCTTCTTTTACAAAGTTCTTCACAACTAGATTCTCCTATACGCGGAGATTATATCACTTTAAGTTAGCTATTGCTAACTATATTTAATATATTGTCAGATCTTCCAGTTCGCAGCTTCCTCCCTGAGCTTAATGAACCTGCTGTAGCGTTCGCTGTCTCTGAGCAGTTCATCGTGTGTTCCGCTGCTTATCTTTCCGCCATCGATCACAACGATCTTATCGGCATTTCTGATCGTCTTCAGTCTGTGAGCGATCATGATTACGGTCTTCTTGTCTGTCAGAGCATCAAAAGCGGCGGTGAGTTTGTCTTCATTTTCGGGATCGACATTAGCTGTCGCTTCATCAAGGATAATTATCGGAGCATCTTTAAGGATTGCTCTCGCGATCGAGATCCTCTGCTTCTCTCCGCCCGAAAGCGTGGCTCCGCCTTCGCCGATGACCGTTGAATAACCATCGGGGAGCGACATTATAAAGTCGTGGCAGCAGGCTTTCTTTGCGGCTGCTACAACTTCTTCATGACTTGCATCGCTCATTCCGAACTTGATATTGTTCTCTATCGTATCTGCAAAGAGATATACATTCTGGAAAACAACGCTTATCTGAGACATGAGGCTCTCCAGCGTATACTCCCTGACATCTCTTCCTCCGATCGAGATGCTTCCTTTATCCACATCCCAAAAACGCGCGATCAGCATTGCCAGTGTCGTCTTTCCCGCACCTGAAGGGCCTACAAATGCGGTCATGGTGTTCTCGGGTATTTCGAGGCTCACGTCATTTAAGATACCGTTGTCGCCATACGCAAAGGAGACATTCTTAAGAGATATTCCGTGACCGGCCGGCACATAATCTTTTCCGTTCTCATCCATGACCGGAAGAAGATTGACCTTTTCCGCTTCCTCTATCGAACTTGATATAACCCTGAGTACCGTAAGGCCTGCTCCTGTCTGTTCGATATCCGAGAAGACCTGGAAAGAAATGATTATCGTTATCAGGGCATATGTGATGGTCATGTTTCCTGTAATGAACATAGCTACAGCCAGGAGCATTATCAACGCTTTAAATGCA
>JAIKYD010000103.1 GCA_024683485.1 Saccharofermentans sp.
CATCCTTCTTTCAACAAAAAAGTGTTATCCATTGTGGTCGAAGTCTGCTATGTCCGGACAAGCAAGCGCTCCGACAGTCATTTTTTCGTTTATAACATTTCCATCGAGGACGGACGGCTTTTGAATGACGAACAAGTGCTCCGAAAGTTCGGAATAGGCAAGACGGGTCTCGAAAATGCCGTAAAAAAGACTTATGACAGCTATGTCAAGACAGTGAACCTAACCGAAGAAGAAAAGAAGGAGCTGTATAATGACGTGCATTTGGCAGAACCTTTCTTCGGAGAAGACGGCCATCTTTGTTTTATGACTGTCATTCCAAAAGAAGACGGAGATAATGAATCCATCCTTTTTGACGCAGATACAAAAAAGGTCTTACCGGGTCCGATAGTCTTCAAAGGAAACGGAAATCTGAATGATATGGAATAAGGCGGCTGAGGTTACTCAACCGGCCTTTGACAGTGACGTCAATCCGAACTTTCCGCAGATCGTGTCAGCAAATTTGTATTTGTCTTTGACCGTAGACTGGACATTCTTTCTTGAACTTTTCATTTTCCATCACCCCTAAATATGTTCAAAACAGTCCTGCATTTCTTTATATGCTAAACCATCAGAGCCCAAAAAGAAAAACCGGAACCGGGTTGGGCCGAGTTTTAAGATATAATTAGTTTTATGACACACCTATATGGGAAAAGGGAAAGACATTATGGAGATCAGATACAGACTGATACGTAAAGAAGACGGGTACGAATGGTATACGTTGCTCAGCAGGGTCTGGCGCGCATCTTATGCCCATATCCTGCCTGAAGAATATTTCGATGCACGTGACAGGAGCGTTGAATCCAGAGCCGCTGAGTTTACCGAAGAGCTTTTTGCAGGCGACAGGAAGATTGCCTATGTAGCAGAGCACGACGGGAAGATCGTAGGCCTGATCTTCGGCACGTTGGATTCGGATTACGATTACTTCAAAGGCAGCTATGCGGATCTTGTTGCGATCTATATATACCCGGAATATCAGGGAATGGGCATAGGCACGGCGCTCAAGGACATATTCGTAACATGGGCCCGGACCAAGAATGCAGACAGGTATGTCGTAGGCGTTTTAAAGGAAAACCATAAAGCACGCAGGGTGTATGAATCCTGGGGAGGTAAGCTGTCAGAGCACGAACAGGATTACATGATAATGGGCAGAGGGTATCCTGAAGTGTTCTATGTGTTTGAGATAAAGCAGAAATCAGTCTGAGGGCAGAAAAATGACATCAACTGTAAATCCGGATCTTAAGTACTACAAAATGCTTGAAGGCACGTGGAAAGCTGCGGACGGTTCATGCGAAGCTGTTCTTAACAGCGGTGCCGGAATAGAGATACGATATGCGTCAGGAAAGCTTTCATCTTCATACGGCGTAACGGATGCCGTTAAGCTCCGTCTGAATCAGGGCGGAATGATGCTTGGAATGATGTCTGCGGCTTACACGTTCCATGATGGTGAAGAGATAAAGATAAGCCTGAATAACCCTGCTGTATATGAAGGCGATAAGGCAGTGTGCAGAGTCTCGGAGGCATGGTACGGCAACGGTGAGCTTCACCTCGAGATGATGGATCTTTTTGACGGACACAAAAAAGATATAGTCCTTACAAGAGTCAAGGAAGATGAAGTGCCTTTAGCTGAAGGTGAATTTCGTTGTTCCTGCGGGTACAGGGGAAAATTAAGCAGATTCTGTCCGAACTGCGGCAGGAAGATAAATTGAAAGGAATAAGGTTTGGAAAAATGAAATATGAGATAACCAGGATCAAGGGCGGAACAGATAATTGTTATCTTGTTTCTGATGGTAAGAACGCGATCCTGTTTGACACCTCGAGCGGCAAAAGCAGAGATCAGGTGATCGAAGCGTGCAGCAGGTATGGGATGAAGGCAGTGGTCCTTTCGCATCCGCATTTTGATCATGCTGAGAATGCTGCAGCTGTATCTGAACGGTTCAGCATACCCGTCTTTTACCATAAAGCAGATGATGAGCTTTTCGACAACTACGATGCACAACCACTCAGATTCTACGGCCTGGTGGGCTTTGTTGTTCTGAAGATGTCGCTTAAGGTGCTGCGTAACACCAAGGTTAGCCGTCCTGAAAACTGCGTTTACGTAAAGGAAGGCGATACGCTTTCAGATTACGGTTTCCCGGATATCACAGTGGTCGAACTTCCCGGCCATACGAAAGGTTCGATAGGTCTTCTTATACAAGATCACGCAATCCTGGTTGGAGATGCCCTTGATAACTGGATCAGGCCGGGTGTGGGACACTTGTACTGCGATCTCGATATTTTGAAGAAGACGGCAGATAAGATCCGTTCATTTGGTCCGCGAAGGATCTTTTACGGTCATGGAAATCCGACGGATAAGTTTGTTTATTGATCAGGAGCTGAAAATGTCAGACAGACCGGAATTAACAATTGAATTGAAGAGCAAAGAGTTTCTTGAATACTATTATCTCAAGGAAGAATTGGTTTGTTTCTGCCGTGAAAACGGATTGCCGTCTTCCGGCGGAAAAGAGGAATTGACTGAGCGGATAGCATACTTTCTGGATACGGGAAAGATCAAAGCCGTTAAGACGGTGCGTACTCAAAAGCCTAAGATAATGGCAATAACAAGAGACAGCATCATTGAATCTGATATCGTTTGTTCAGAACTTCACAGAGCATTCTTCAAGCGCGAGATAGGCGGGAGCTTTTCTTTCAATGTCACTTTCCAAAAATGGCTCAGATCCAACAGCGGAAAGACATACGCGGATGCTATAGCTGCATATAAAGAGATAAAGAGCGCGAAGAAACCCGGGAAAAAGGACATAGATAAGCAGTTTGAATATAATACTTATGTACGGGATTTCTTCGACGACAATAAAGGTGCTTCTCTGGCTGATGCCATAAAGTGCTGGAAGTACAAAAAGAGCATTAAAGGTCCTAACAGATATGAGAGGTCTGACCTGACGGCTTTAGTTCAGTAAATAGACAGTTTTGTAGACACGAAACAAACTAAAACGTATGGATGAGATAAATAGGAAAAATAAAAGGCAAAAGAAATAGAAAAACTATTATAAGAAAGATGGAACTATAAAGATGAAGGAATTAGATTTTACGGGCAAGGTATTTGTTGTGACAGGAGCGGCATCCGGAATCGGCAGAAGTTGTGCCGAACAGCTTCTTGGATCAGGTGCAATGGTAATCGGCATTGATCTGGCAAAAGGCGACCTTGCGTATGATACTTACAAGCATTACATGGCAAGTATTACGGACGAAGAAGCTATCAGAAAGATCACTGATGATGTCATATATAATTACGGAAAGATAGACGGATTAGTCAATGCAGCAGGAATCTGGGGGAACAGTAAGCCGTTCTTTGATACGGAGACTTCTGAATGGGAACGGATCATATCTGTTAACCTCACTGGAACCTATATTGTCTCAAAGGTCGTGGCCCATGCCATGATACCTAATAAGAGCGGAAAGATCGTTAATATAAGTTGCCTTAGAAGTATAATATTCAGAAATAATATGACTGATTATGCAGCATCAAAAGGTGCTGTTGTTGCATTGACATCAGCAATGGCTTTAGATCTTG
>JAIKYD010000035.1 GCA_024683485.1 Saccharofermentans sp.
TCTGAAGATTGGTAGGACGCCTTTTTTATTGCTCCGTTATCCAGTGATCGCACGTGTTCCCTGTCCTCTCCGTTAGATCGGAAAGGACAAAACAAATGACAATCACAAAAGAACAGATCCTCGAAGAAGCAAGAATATACCTTTCCCTTTCGAATGATGTATCTGATTCATGGAATAAGGTTCTTCAGTGGAAACATATATCTCAGGCAGAACTATCACGTAGAACAGGAATAACAGAAAAAACCATTACAACCACAATAAAAGGTCAGCGCATCGGGACATTGGAAAATGTGGTTTTATTGTGCCTAGCTATAAACTTACCAAGTGAAATAAGTGAACATCTCATCAGGATTTCCGGACACACTCTGGTTATGTCAAATGATGAACATGCCATATACAACTATCTACTAAGAAACAAGAATTCTGAATCATTATCTGAAATACGCCAGTTTTTATTGGAAATAGGCTCAGAATTATACCTTAAGTTTCCCGGAAAAACATAAAACATAGTAATCCGATTACCATGGTCAGAAAGCCTTATTTCATAAGGCTTTACGGGATCACAGCAGCAAAAGAACCCTGAGAAACGCATATTTTAGACCCCAAACATGGTAATCCGATTATCATTCTAATCTCATTCATAACACTGTAAATTGGGAATTGTCAGGAACACAAATCCTAACACAAAACAGACCAAGCACTTGTTGTCGGATCGACGGATCAGACCATAAAGTAACAAGCTGCAGAGGTCATAAAAAATAAGTTGCCGATTTTACTTTATGGATCGTCATCTTCCGAGTCGGAGAACCGGCCTGAGAGGTGACAACGATAAACAGTCAGCTTAATGGCCAATCCGTAATTCTCCGTCTTGCTAAGAGCCATAAGAGGAGTACAGAAATGGCAACAAGTACAAACGATTTTTATCAGGATTGCGAAGTAATCAAACTTGAATCTGAATATGACGGATATACGGGCGAGGAACGCTACGCGATCATAACAGATCTATCCAAGTCAGAACTCCATAAGCGTTACAGTTCACAACTCAAGAAACTAAAACCTTATGTTGTCCTAACAAAAGAAATGGGACAAGCGATCAAAGACATGGGGCAAAACGAGGATAAATTTCTTCACAGATACCTCAGAGGAGACATCTACATCACTTGTTGTGATCGAGACGAAGCTACAATACGAGCCCTTACTGTTGAAGATGAACAAACAAGGCAAGAGAAATCTTTGGCAGAACAACAACTTGAAGATATCTACAAGAAGGCTTTGGATTCGGCAACACCCCAACAACGAAGATATTGGATTCTTCATTTCATCAACGGATTTTCTTTCACGGAAATTGCAGCAAAAGAAGGGAAAAGTATTCCAACCGTTTTTTCAAGCTGCAAAGACGCAAACGACTTAGTAATTAAAGCAATCATGGAGGTCAATTTATGATAAACGATTCATCAATCATCTTCCGCCCTAAGCGCGGAGAAATCTATCTTTGTAATCTCGGCAAGTATAACGATTCAGAGCATCGTGGTTTCTGTCCTGTTATGGTCATTCAGTCAGATGAACTCAGTTCAAAAACAGCAACCGTTGTCGTTGCACCGTTATCAGAATCCGAACCGAAGAAATCCGGCATCCCCTACCACGTTTATCTTCCGGTTGAAGACTGTCTTACCAAAGCATCAACAGTCTTTTTGGAAAGGATGAAAACTGTCGATTTCATCGATCTCAAGGGATACTGTGGCTGTGTTAAGAACGAAAAAACATGGAAGCATATCAATACCGGTATTAAGCAGGCTCTTGGACTTGGTGCCTGGAAACAGCCAAAACAAAAGATGTCAGCCAAAAACAAAGAAACCACCTGTCTTTGCGAAAATTGTTCACGCTACTACAAAACCAATCCTTTCTACCGAATAAGACGCCTGACTCCGCTTGATGGAACTAAAGAATGGTGTGACAGATGCGGACAGAATCTTGGTTATGTTTACAGAATTACAGAATTAACGGGGGAAGAAATCAATGGATAACAATACCAACAACAATTGTGAAAATACCGCGATTCCACTTGAGAAAAGAATCCTGCTTACTATACCAGAAGCTGCCAAATATACCGGTATCGGAGTCAACAGACTTCGCAGGCTGGCTAACAAGCGCAACAGCAAACTCATTGTTTGGGTAGGCGCAAGAAAGATGTTTAAGCGCAAACAGCTTGACGAATATCTTGAGAATGCCAGTAGCATTTAATTCCCAAAAGTCAAATGTGCGATTAGTTCCGCAAGAAATAATCGCACTTTGGCAAGAATCGCACCTGCGATTTATCATCGGCCTCAAAGGAGGAGATTTCATGGCTAACAAAAGACGTTTTGATAAAAGACATTATGCACTTCAGAAAGGCGAAGTCTACAGATCCGATGGAATATACGTTTACAGATGGACTGATGCTTTCGGAAAGCGTCATGCTATCAGTTCTACTGATCTTGATGAACTCAGGGTCAAGGAACAGAAAGTGGCACTCAACAGGCTTGAAGGCATAAAAGAAGCTCCGGCTACTCTTACCGTTGAGAGTCTCTATGAAACATGGAAAAACCTGAAAAGAGGTATCAAAGCCAGCACAGCCTCCGGATACGTCTTTGTATTCGATTCTCTTATCAGACCTTCTTTTGGGAAGAAACGTGTAGCTCAGCTCAAAAGAACTGATGTAAGAGCATTCTATATCAGCCTTCTGGAAGAACGCGGTATTTCAATGGGAACTCTTGATAGTGTTCATAATGTCTTGCAGCAAGTTCTTCAGTATGCTGTTGACGATGACATCTTGAGAAAGAATCCGTGCGATCGCGTATTAAAAGAGATTAAGGTATCTTACACGAGCATGAAGAGTGCTAAGAAACAGGCTCTTACTATGAAGCAGGAAATCAATTTTCTACAGTATTTATATGAAAACGAAAGATATAAGCACTGGTTCCCTACTTTCTTCATCATGGCCAACACAGGATTAAGAGTCGGAGAACTTACAGGCCTGCGCTGGCAGGATGTTGATCTCGAAAACGGAACAATCGATGTTAATCACACACTGTATTATTTTAATCACAGAGACGAGAAAGGCAGCTATTTATCAATAACTACCCCTAAGACAGAAAACGGTTATCGTAAAGTCGCATTAACCAAGGCCGTTAAAGATGCCTTCCTTATGGAGAAGGCATATCAGGAACTGGCCGGGATAAAAAGCATTGACGAAATTGACGGCTATGACGGCTTTATCTTCATAAACAGGTTCGGACACGTCCAGCATCAGGGAACGCTTAACAAGGCTCTCAGAAGGATTATAAGGGACTTCAATATAGAAGCCGTTGAAGCCGGTAAAACAGATCCTGACAATATGCTTCCCCACTTTTCCTGCCATATACTCCGCCACACATTTGCGACGAGACTAATGGAAAGCGGTGTCAGTTTGAAATACCTTTCCGGAACCTTAGGCCATTCCGAGATTCAGACTACCATGGACATCTACGTATCCAAAACGGATGAGTTCAGCCAAAGAGAAAACAAGACATTCGAGGATTACATGAAGACATCATTCTTGGGTTCAACAGATAACAAGTCTGAAACCATGAATACTTCAAGCCTGGCAGAGTGGATAAAGATAAGCAAAGAGAATCCTGAATACATTTAAATATAATGGAATTATATCTTCAGTGGCTATGAAATAGACCACAATCGCGCAAAATCATCAAATTCGACATAAATCTTCACGCAAGGTAATCTTTGTTCACTTCAAATGAAATGAGGTAGTGAACAAGCGATGTATGACGAGCCTCTCTCAATCACGCATCCCGAAATAGCAGCAGAGTGGTCAGAGAAGAACGCTCCGTTAACACCTGCAGATTTTACAGCAGGCGCTCACGAACGTGTTTGGTGGAAATGCAAATTGGGCCATGAGTGGCAGACAAAAATTAACAATCGATGTATTAACGGCACCGGTTGTCCTTACTGCACTTCTAGACTGATCAAAAAAGGTTTTAATGATTTCGCTACGCTGTACCCAGAACTCTTGAAAGAATGGTCAGATAAAAACGGAGACCTGAAGCCTGAAGACTTTTGCAAGAGCTCAACAAC
>JAIKYD010000055.1 GCA_024683485.1 Saccharofermentans sp.
GCCATCATATTCTCTGCAACATACTTGTCGCCTACAGCGGTCTTCTCGGTCCTGATACCGATAGCCTCGCAAGCCTTGTAAAGCCCCATGTTGCTCATGATGGTTGTAACGATGGTGTTTCCGTCCAAACGTCCTGTTTCCTTCATGTACTTACCGCAGAGGAACATGATCTGATCGCCGTTTACTTCGTTTCCGAGCTCATCGACTGCCAGACACCTGTCAGCGTCTCCGTCATAAGCAAAACCTACGTTGAGGCCGTTATCAAGAACGAACTTCTTAAGGTTGTCGATATGCGTGGAACCGCAGTTTGTATTGATGTTAAGACCGTCAGGCGTGTTGTTGATAACGTAGACCTTTGCGCCCAGAGCCTCATAAACGGACCTTGCAATGTTCCAGGAAGCGCCGTTTGCGCAGTCCAAGCCGATCTTCATTCCGTTGAATGCCCTGGTAGGAACTGTCATGAGATAACCGATGTATCTGTTGCGTCCTGCGGCGTAATCGATTACGTTACCGATAGCCTCGCGCTCAGCAAGAGGGATCTCCTCGATCTCGCCGTCGATATAAGCTTCTATCTGCTCTTCGATCTCTGCCTCTATCTTCTGACCGTTTGCGCGCATGATCTTGATGCCGTTGTCATAGAATGGGTTGTGAGAAGCGGAGATCATGATCCCGCAGTCAAAACCGTCTGTTCTGCAGCAGTATGAAACTGAAGGCGTCGTGGTTACGTGGAGCAGATAAGCGTCAGAACCTGAAGACGTGATTCCGGCCGTAAGCGAAGCCTCGAGCATGTAAGAGCTCCTTCTCGTGTCCTTGCCGATGATGATCCTGGCTCTGCCGTCCTCGTGCTTCTGGCCGTAGTACCAACCTATATATCGACCTACCTGGAAAGCTTTCTGCGCTGTAAGCGCCTTGTTTGCCTCTCCTCTGAATCCGTCTGTTCCAAAGTATTTGCCCATAATTTAAACCACCTTTTTTATAATGATATAGTCTATCACAAAATCTAAATTTCGATTTTACTCTCGAAAAAAATAGCTATAAGCCGGATAAATAATCCTTCCGTTTTACCTCCCGGATTATTATCCCGCAGATCCTGTCAACATCATCTAAAGCAAGATCACCATAAATCGGGAGCGTCAAGACCTGTCTGCTTATATCCAGTGCAACCGGTGTTCGTTCTGAAGCAAACAGATCCTTATAACATTCATATTCACTGGCTATGGGATAAAAATACTTTCTGGCATAGATCCCGTTACCGGCAAGCTTTTCGAACACAGCATCACGGTTCTTAAAAAGAACAGGAAAATAAGAGTAATTCGGCACTATATCCGGACCATACCCGTTTATCTTTATTTCCTCGACACCTGAAAGGTCCGAAATGTATCTTTCAAACACCTTCTTACGCTTACTGATTTCGTCTTCTATATGTCTGAGATTGCAAATGCCCATCGCTGCGCAAAACTCGTTCATCTTTGCGTTTCCGCCAACGGAAGCCACGTCATCTTCTCCTCTGATCCCAAAGTTCTTCAATTCAAATAATCCGGATGCCAATTCTTTATTTGAAAAACAAACCGCACCGCCTTCTATAGTGTTGAACACCTTGGTAGCATGGAAACTTATGACCGAAGCATCACCTGCTCTCGCAACGCCTTGTCCTTTGTACTTTACTCCAAACGCATGAGCTGCGTCGTAGATCACTTTCAGTCCGTGCTTTTTTGCTACTGCGCCGATATTATCAACATCGCACACATTGCCATACACGTGCACCGGAAGAATTGCAGATGTATTGCCGTTGATCAGGCTTTCAATCTTTGAGCTGTCGATCGTGAAATCATCTGCTTTAATATCACAGAATACGGGCTTAAAGCCTTTTCTTATTATGGCATGGATCGTGGAAGCAAACGTAAACGGAGTTGTAATGATCTCACTTCCGGAAGGAAGGTTCATTGATTCCAGAACGTTTTCTAAAGCCAGATGGCCGTTGCAGCAAAGATCGACATGTTCCACTTCAAGAAAATTCTCAAGCATCTCCTGCAATTCATCATGCTTTTTCCCCATGTTGGTGATCCAATGAGAATCCCATAGATCCCTTATCTCTTCTGTATATTCGTTCAGATCAGGCAACAATGCCCGGGTGACATTTATCCTATCCATGGAACAATAACTCCTTGACCGCCGATCTTAAATATGTGTAACTCTCATGATGGCATATTTTAGATATTGCAATATATACAATGATACCTGTTGGAATCTGAAGCACAAGCCTTAACGCATCGCTTACCGGGATGATTCCGACAAGAAACACTATCAATCCCATTACGAGGGCAGGCAGCATATTTGTGATGATGTCTTTTAACTGGCTTCCTATTCCGTAGCCGATCAGCACGCCATTGGGCCATGCATTAACAAATATGCACAGAACGGAATCGGCTACCATGCTGACGGCAACGGCTACAGGCGATATGAAGAGCGCGATCAGGAGAAGCGTGATGCAGATTGCCTTCTTTATCAGCTCCAGCTTGAGGATCGTCTCACTTCTTCCAACAGCTTTCATGACATTTAAGTTGGTCGTATGTACCGGGTAGAAAGCAAAAGCTGCACATAACAGCCTGATGTAGATAACCGCGGGAAGCCATTTGTCAGTCAGGAAGACCGTGACAAGCGGCCTCGCGCATACCGCCAGGCCTATCATAACAGGCATCATGACATAGATGCCGGTCTTAAGTGATCTTCTCGCGATCCGCTTAACCGTTTCCGTATCATCCTGGACTTTTGCGATCGAAGGAAACAGCACTCCGTCCATGGCACTGTTGAAATTCGAGAAAACGAATTCCGGCAGTTTTGCACCCTGATTGTAGAAAGCCAGGATGTTTTCGGAGAACCTGACGCCAATGAAAAGCTTGACGAATTCATTGTAGATATTATCAATGAGATAAGAAGCAAGCAGTTTCCAACTATACGAAAACAGTTCTTTGAATCTTCCCGTATCGAATCTGAACTTCGGGCGGAAACCGGAAGCGATCCAAAGGATCAGTGTATCTATTGCCGAATTTACGACCATCTGGCTCACAAGTGCCCATATGCCGAACCCGTGAAGTGCCATAGTGATCCCCGCAGCAGCAGAGACCAGTGTTCCTGCAAGTGTCGAAAAGAAGAACAGCTTAAACTTCATCTGTTTTGAAATATAAGCCATCTGGACATTTTTCACTCCGGACAGGATAAGAACCACACTGAGTATCCTTATCGGCCACACGATGCCATCCGTCTTCAGAAGACCTGCCAATACCGGCGCTGTAAAGAACAATATCAGAAAAGCGGCCGTACTGAAGATAAGATTAAATACAAAGACACTGGAATAATCCAGATCATCAGCATCCTTTTTCTGTATCAGGGCACTGCTGAGACCGCTGTCCGCCAGAACCTGAAAGACCGTAATGAAAACGGTTATTATCGCGAGCTTTCCGAAGAGTGAAGTGTCAAGTATCCGTGCCAGAACGACCGAGAGGATCAGGGTTACAGTCTGGGCTCCGAATCTTTCCAAAAACCGCCAGACAAGATCAGATAACGTCTTCCCTTTTTTGCTCATCCCCATGACACTATCTCTCTCTTATGAAATTGCTTATCTTTATCAGAAACGGGAAACAGGAGAAAAGGCGGTATATGATCCTTACGATCATCTTTTCACGGTTAAAATACTTCTTGACCCTGACCAGGGCCTTGTAATCCTGTTTAGACTGGAGGACGTTATACTCATTGAATTCCACCGCTTCAGTGAAAAGTTCATTGTATTTATATCCCGAATACTCATTTGCCGCTTTAAGCATATTCACGATATCCATGAAGAACTGTGCCCTTGTCTCATGAAAAGGCAGGATCGTCCTTGTCCAGGATGTCTCGGTACCTATGACATGCACTGACATAACATCCGGGAAATAACGTATCTTTCCGTCCAGCGCAAAAAAGACAGCATCGGGATAATCCTCCACCATGCCTGCCATCTTTGCAAAATTGGGACGATTCTTAAAAAAATCAGTCCGAACCATCCTTGATGAATAATGAAAAGACTGTGAACCGCACATCACACAATCTTCGAGTTCAATATCTTTGGCAGTATCTCCGTAAGCTTTCTCTTCCCTGCCGTTTTTCAGAAACAGATTAATGGTATTGTGAACACATACCGTGTAATCAGGATTGTTATCAAGAAAATCCACCTGCTTCTGAAGTTTGTTCACGTCACACCAGTAATCATCCCCTTCGCAAAATGCAAGGTATCTGCCGCGGGCCATCGGGAGAAGTATTTCATCGCCTATCAGTACGCCTTTGGAGTACTGATTCTCTTTCTGATATACCGCTCTTATTATGTCAGGGTGTTTTAGCTCATACTCTCTGATGATCTCCGGAGTACCATCCGGAGACGCATCATCGTTGATCAGTATCTCAAACTTGAAATTGGTCTGCTGGGACAGAAAACTGTCGATTGCCTTGCGTATGTATTTCTCATGGCAATACGTGACACAAATTATGCTAACTGCAATATCGTTCATTATTCCCGGTCTATTCCCTTTATCGCATTTCCGTGTAGTATTATATCATAAGGAAAACACTGGAGGCACATGCGTGAATAACAGATATCTTGATATAGCAAAACATTATGAGACCTGCTATATGAAAAACGGAGATAACTGTAAAGGTGTCGACTGGCCTAATGAATCCGATGCCAGGAAGAGATACCGCATAATGCTGGATATTATCAGATTCGATGATAAAGCAGATCCCGGTTCACGTTATTCCGTTATGGATCTGGGGTGCGGTCTCGGGCACATGTACGAATACATGAAAACCTCCGGTTTCACACACGATTATTTCGGAGTTGATATTTCTGACATCTTCGTCAGTGAATGCCGCCGCAAATATCCGGATGTCTCCTTTATAAAAATGGACATCTTAAAAGATGATCTCTCTTCTCTCACCTGTAAACCTGACTACATCATAATGAACGGCGTGTTTACGGAAAAATGCAGTCTTTCTTACGAAGAAATGAAAACATATTTTGAGTCATTTATTATAACAGCGTTTGAGCTGTGCAGTAATGGCATTGCTTTCAATGTCATGTCCAAGGATGTTGACTGGGAAAGGAATGACCTTTTCCATCTTCCGCTAAGCGAATTAAGCAGATATCTGACTAAGGAGCTTACTCGCAAATACATCATCAGGAATGACTATGGCCTCTATGAATACACTACATATGTGTATAAATGATAACTGCCATGAAGATAGCGATCATGCAGCCTTATTTTTTCCCTTATATCGGCTATTGGCAGCTGATAAATACTGTTGACCGGTTTGTCGTTTTCGATGACGTCAACTACATCAACAGAGGCTGGATAAACCGCAACCGCATATTGTCGAAGAAATTGAAGTTCTATAATCTTCCCCTTCTCGGAGCCAGCCAGAACAAGAAGATCAACGAGATATCCGTTGACCTAAATACTCTGTACACGCGCCGCAACAGCCGGATCTTGCACGAGACCTATTTGAAGGCTCCTTTTCTTTCCGAAATAGAACCTCTCTCAGAAAAGTGGCTTTATATATCCAGCTCGAATCTAGCCGGATATCTGACAGAACAGATCGCCATGGTCTGCGGAACTCTTGATATCAGGACAGAAATCCTGGTTTCTTCTCAGATCGATAAGAACAACAGTCTCAAAGGTGAGGATATGATAATAGAAATATGCCGGATCTTAGGGGCAACCGAATATGTGAATCCAATCGGCGGAACTGATCTGTATCACAAAGAACACTTTGAGGACAACGGGATCAGGCTGTCTTTCATCAGATCTGATCTAAATGAATATCCACAGTTCGGTGATTCCTTTGTCCCCGCGCTTTCGATTCTTGATATCCTGATGTTCTGCGGCATAGAAGGAACAAAGGCACAACTTGAAGATTATAGTTTACTTCATCCTTGAATAAACAAACCTGACGAGCCTCATTGATACCAAAGACAAAAGGCAGGCACACTTAGTCTTCATCGTGGAACCTAAATCCAAAATCACCTTTGTCCGGTACTTTTTTATCAGTTTAACGCAGAGATCATCATATTTTTCCGCAAATCTGTCGTCACCGGTCTTGTCGGAAAGATAAGCAAAAAAAGCAGTATTTATCAAGAATGAATATGAAGGCTTCAAATGTTGCCTGCAGACGTTCTCCGACATGCGGACTATACCCTTTGCCACTCTCAAAGCATCAAAGAATTCCCTAGCGTCTTTTCTGGCTGTAATACTCCCATCGTGTCTTACGTATTGATAAAGAGGCTCGTTGACAACAGCAATATAACCGGTCCTCCCGGCCAAATTCATAAAAACAAACATCGCATCTTCGGAAAACCTGAAATAACGAAACCCCTGAACTATTGCTTCTCTCCGCCACAGCATGCCCCAACAGTAAAACCCTGATCTGCAGTACAGGGAATCCTTAAGCAATCTGTTATAAGGAACTTTATCTCCAAATCTACTAAGGCAGTCACAGACAGTCTTTTCGTTTCCGCTTATGACAGCATAATTGCACATGGATATTTCAAAGTTGCTCCTGTGAATGGCATTAAGGAGTTTTTCAAGATAGTCCGGTTCAATGCGGTCATCAGAATCAATAAAGGCAACATATTCTCCGTTTGCTTTTTCCAATCCGAAATTCCGGGCAACGGATACGCCCTTACAAACTATCCTGAAAAGTCTTATCCTCTCGTCCTTAGCCGCGTACTGCTCACATATACCGCATGATTCTTCCGATAATTCATTAAAAACGATTATCAGTTCGAATTTTGAATATGTCTGTACAAGAATAGAATCTATACACCGTCCGACATAATCCAAACAATTATACACAGGCACAATTATTGAGATCAGTCCGTCTTCGCCGAAATCATTCGCCATTTTCTTTCCCGAATCCATCAATGAGCTTTTACATAGCATGGTTAATAACAGCCATGAAATGAATCCAATTATTAATTAATCTACCCGAGAAAAATATAACATACACCTGAGATATCAGGCAATAAAAAAGTGCAGGTTCCGGAGAACCTGCACCATTTTGCTTTGTCTATGCCTTCCGGCGGTGATCAGCTTACTGGAGCTGTGTTCCGCA
>JAIKYD010000102.1 GCA_024683485.1 Saccharofermentans sp.
AATTGACGTTAGTGACACTGCTGTTTGGGATGTTCTTGTTACTGATCTTTCTGCCCGAGCTGAAAAGGATTACATTACCGACTATTTCAAGAGATTTCTCGATGTTATTCCGAGGGAAACGGATACTGATTTGACCAGACAGGCAATGAGCCTGGCATTTAAGTGGGCGGTGGCAAATCAGGATGACTTGCCAGAAACCCAAGAGGCTTCAGATTATAAATCCAGGGCGAAGGCATATCTTCTCGGCAACGAAACCTTCGATTCTGATGCCTTTATCAACTCGGTTATCCTCGATGAGGTTACTGAACGGCGGGAAAGACATCGGAGTTCATTACGTCAAATGATGGAGGATGATGGCCTTTACGGGCAACATTTCACCCTTATACACTCAGCTCTGACCAGAAAGTCAACGAAAAATGTTAGATTGACACGGGAAGGATTGCGGATAGAATGGGAAGGTTCGGCTGAGGATGTGAATTATGCAGTTAGCCCTCAAGATGAAAACGGACAACAAACAATTACTATCAAAACAAGTGGAATAACCTCGTTGCAGTAGTATGTACAGCAAGTTGTTTAACAAGATATATAATGTTGCAAGTATTTCCAATAACAAGGATGAGACATGGGTTTCTCTGTTGTTAGCAGGACAATATAAGCAGCAATATAGCAAGACCCTCTTTTCAGAGCTGTATAAGGCTTTTGAGGAGTTGGGGAAGGAGGGCTGTATTACTTTCAAAATAGGCAATGCCTCGTTGTCAATTGACGAATTGCAGGACTCGCTTGTTGAGGACGCTCAATGGTCTTTAAACATCAACAAGCAGGCGTTTATGGGAGATGGCGACGAAATCTGCAATTTTTTCTACGATTTGGACGCTTTCAAACATTGGGCTGGGCTGACAGACCCCTTCTCGGTAAGCAATCCGTTTAACAGTCATAAGTGTAAGGTTATAGTAAACGGGTTGTCCTCGCCTTTTGGCGGCCCCAATTTTTTAGTGTCTGGAAATGTCGGTGATATTCCTGATAATAAGCAGTTGGTTTATAATCATGACTATTTGAAGTCTGTACTACGGCAATTCACAGAGACTAAGAAAGAGGTTTGTCCAGAGAAACATTATGTTTCATTTGGTGAAGTGAACGAGTATTCGGCACCTTTTTACAGAAACTCGCTTAAGTGCCTTTCAGTTGCTCTTTGTGACGAGCTATATGAGGACAAAATAGTGCTAAGGGGATTAAGAAGGCTGGAGTTTGATTTGGGTTCGCCTACGTATGACCATGGTCGGATGGCACAAGAACAAGCTTCATTATGTGAGGCGTTCTGTTGGGTGTTTGATAAAGATTCCCGGTATGAGCTGCGGCACAAGTTGTTGATGGATAGGCTGACACTGGATATGCCTATTAAGAAATCCTATTATGAAGGTGTGGTGGCCTTGGTGGACCATGCTTTGCGACAAGCGAAAGAACGTTACAATTATGCTTTTTTGGAACGAAGCGACGAACACCAGAGGGAACTTCAGCAATTTTTGAAAGAATTGCAGGGTCTATGTGACTCTTATTCCTCGAAGGTTCGTACCTTGTTGAGCAATTTCCTTCGGGATGCGCTTGCCGGTTTTTTGACGGTGGCCATCACGATTTTTGCCCAGGTCGGTGACCTTGAGAAACTTGATTCGGGTAAGGTCTTGACATATATCTTCTGCGTGTATGGCGTTTATCTGTTGGTGTCGTGTATATTCCAGACCATAGTTGATTGGAGAGATTTGAACCTTTCTGAAAATGAAATAGACTATTGGAAGAAGGTTTCGCGAGAATACATGAGCGGAGAAGACTTTGATAGCCACAAAAAAGGAACGATTGAAAGACGCAAGAAATGGGCCATACGGCAATATATCTATATGGCGGTTCTTTATGTCGTATTGGCGGGTTTCAGTTTTAATATGCCAAGGTTGTGGAATAGACTTTCTTTATCAGTACCCAAGACGGAACTGACGGAAGAACAGAATAATACAGAATCAGAAATTGAGAAAACAATTGTAATAGATATAATAAACAATGGGGAAAATACAGTTTCCAGAGACGACGATACTACAATGCGTCATTCACCGTGTGGGGAATAAGAATAACGACGAGGGCGTTGTTTTGTCTGACAACACCATCACATTGACTCCTGAATTAAGGATTGCACTAATAAAGTATTTTTTACAGAGTTTTGAGGATAGGGAAGAGGCTTGGTATTTCACTCATGTGGATGATGTGAAATTTAACGAGGTCTCTTCTTTCGTTGCTGAAATATTCAATGGTGCAGGTTTTGTAGACAACTCGAAAAGGATTGCCAATTATTTGTATGAGTGTAGTATTCACCCCAATATTAAAGGAGGTGAGTTGTTTGTGGCAAGCCTTTCTGATGTCCTGTTTGAAGGGAGGAAAGTATCAGCTCTTGGGCTATTCAAATCGGAAACAAAAGACACTTTTTTGCGGTTTGTCTCGATGAACAACAATCTTGAGGTTGAAAACGAACTAGGCACCAATGTCAACAAACTGGATAAGGGGTGCATAATACTCGACTACGCTGATGAGAAAGGGTATTATGTGTTTACGCTGGATAGCTCAAACCGCACGGATGCGAGGTATTGGACTGACGACTTTCTGGGTATAACCCCCCGCCAAAATGAATACACTTACACTAAGGATGTCCTCTCAATGACGAGGGAGTTTGTTTCGAAGGTGTTGCCAGCTGAGCATTCCGTGACGAAGGCAGAGCAGGTGGAATTGTTGAATAAATCCGTGAATTACTTCAAAGGCAATGAAGCCTTTTCGATGCAAGGATTTGAAGAGGAAGTTCTTGGGGATGAAGAGATAATCGATAGCTTCCATAAGCACAAGGCGGTGTATGAGCAGGAAAGGGATGTGGAGATTGAAGATAACTTTGCAATATCGGACAGCGCATTGAAGAAACAGGAACGCAAGATGAGGAGCGTTATAAAACTGGATAAGAACTTCCACATCTATGTCCACGGAGGCGAAAAAATGATACAAAAAGGCTACGACCCCGAAACAGGAATGCAGTA
>JAIKYD010000019.1 GCA_024683485.1 Saccharofermentans sp.
AATCATCAAATGTGCCAGCAATTCATCCGGAATTTCATCTGCATCCAGATAGTGCTGTTTCGGCACCAGTAATATATGACCTTCATTGATAGGCTCCATATCCATAAAAGCCATCACCAGCCCATCCTCATATATAAAATCCGTTATAATCTTTTCTTTATGACAAAACACACATTCATACATAATATTTTCCCTCCGGCTAATATCTAATAACCCATTATCTCATACGCCACACATTCATGACTAAAATGGTATCCCAGCTTTTCTGCCGATGCTACTGACCATTTATTTTGTGCATCCCAGCTTGAATATAATCCTTCCTCTAAACATTCCAAAATAAGTTTTGCTCCGCACACATATGCCAACCCTTTTCTTCGATGGTCTGACGATCCTGCTCTTGAACCGAATAGGCTTTTGGTCTGCTGTACAGACTTTTATCTCGTTTGCATGCTATCGGAAAAGCCCAAATACGATGAATTGTTCAAGCATGTGAACGAGAATACAATAAGATAACTGTTGAATGGGAGAGCCTTAAGATCTGTCTTTCACGTTCTCAATAGCCAGATCGGATATAGTAATTGATTTGGTGGTTTCAGCTTTCGAGATTTCTTTTACGGAGCTTCTCATGAATATGATTCCAATGGTTGCTGATAGCACATCTGAAATCACCGCTGCCCAAAGCATAGTAACGATACTGTGAGACACTGTAGCAAGAATGACAGATGCCGGAACAAATATGATCACATCGCGTAAAAGAGCCAGCAGAGTTGATTTGAAGCTGTTTCCCATCGATTGAAGCATGATGGCCGCTGATTTTATATAGCAGGTAAGTATGATGCCTCCCAGGAATATCCTGATACAAAGTCGCGCATATTCCATATACTCAGGCGTATTCTTGCTTCCGAAAAGATTGATAACAACATCAGGCATAAGTTCGAATACAAGGAATGATACCATTCCGACTGCAATTATAAGTTTTGTAATAATTGTTATAGTCTCTTTGACACGCTCCGTATTACCGGCCCCAAGATTAAATCCGATTATAGGCTGACCACCGAGACTTATGCCTATTACAACAGAAACGACAATACCAAAGACCTTCATTACTATACCTACTACAGCAAGCGGAATAACAGCTCCGTATGCGACACCCGTGCTTGCATAAGTCTCATAGCCGTATTTACCAAGAAGATTATTATTCACAGCAATGATTATGACTATGGACAGCTGAACGATAAGCGAAGCCATTCCGACAGTAACGATCTTAACGATTACTTTAAGGTCGAGACCTACAGACTCCTTACTTATCTTAAACTGCTTCGACCTGAATAAATAAGCAATACTCATACCGAATGTCAGTATCTGGCCTATTACCGTAGCTATAGCTGCTCCTTTGACCCCCATGCCGAACACAAAAATGAATACGGGATCCAATATCAGGTTGGCTATTGCACCTGCAAGGGTACAGGACATTGCATACTTAGGAGACCCGTCAGCTCTGATACTGCCGTTTAATCCCTGACCTATCATGTAGAAAGGAAGACCGGCACAGATTACCAGAAAATAATCAGTAGCATATTGATAACACAGCTCTTCTTCGGGGTTAGCACCGAACAGGCTGAGTATATTCCTTCGAAAAACAAATCCTAATATGCACAGTATTACAGATACTGATACGAGCACTACAAATCCATTCCCGACAAACTTATCCGCTCTCTTTTTCTCATTCATTCCGATCGCGATCGAGAATCCTGATGCTGCCCCGTCACCTATAAGTAAAGCCAAACCGAGTGCAAGCACCGTAAAGGGATAGACGATATTTGTTGCTGCATTTCCAAATGCTCCGGCTTCACTCCATCCGATAAATATCTGATCGACTATGTTATAAAGTGCGGCAACAACCATACTGATAACACAGGGGATAGAAAACTTCGCGATAAGCCTTGTTATCTTTTCCTTACCAAGATCTAATTCGTTCACTATTATTCATCTCCATTTCAAATATAAAAGAGCAACAAAAAACGTAAGCCCGTAATCGGACTTACGCTTCTTTGCTGCTCATTACGTGGAGAAGTATATCACGTTTCCTAAGATTTCATAAGGAAATATTTCTTTATCTCTTTGTCGGTTTTATTCCTGATTTTATGAACTAATTGATTCTGTAGTAACAGGTATTTTTCCCTGATCCTTCGCGTATAAGTTCACCATTATTAACCAAAGTACGCAATGCTCCTTCAATAGAGCTGATACTGAGTGACGGGCAGAGTTCGCGTATGTCCTGTTTTGTGAATCTTCCTATCTTATTAACGGTTGCCATTCTTACAATCTCAAGTGCAGGCTTTTTTCCCTCGACAAGAGAGAAACGATCTCCGAAATCCTTGTATGCTGCAAGTATGGTTCCAAGCAAAAACTTTATAAACGGAACCGGATCTTCCTTTCCCTCGAGCCAGCCGTCTTTAGAAGCTTGCAACGCTTCATAATAAAGGTCTTTATTTTTCGCGATCTTTGCCTCCAACGAAATATACTTCCCGACATAAAAACCGCTTCTGTAGAGAAGCAATGTTGTAAGCAGTCTGCTCATACGGCCGTTGCCGTCATTAAAAGGATGAATACAGAGATGTTCTGTCGATCATACACGAGAACTTTGATGCTATTATGATCAGTCAGAATTATATTCTTCAACT
>JAIKYD010000043.1 GCA_024683485.1 Saccharofermentans sp.
CCTCGCGGAAAAGGGCATGAGCACCGCCGACATGCAGAAAAAGAGCGGCATCGACCGCACTTACATCTATCAGATCATGGACGGCAGCAAGAATCCCGGAAGAGACAAGATCATCGCAATGGCAGTTGCCTGCAAGATGACCCTCCCCGAATGCCAGAGAGCCCTCGAGATCGCCCAGGAAGGCATCCTGTATGCCAAGAACCGCCGTGACAGCCTCATCATCTACGCGATAGGCAAGAAGATGAATATAGCAGAGATCAACGGACTTCTTGACGAATATAAGTTTGAGCCTTTGGACTGACAAGACTTAATAACTGATTTTTAACAATGCCCTGACGGCTTAGTTCGTCAGGGCATTTCTTGTATGCTGCCAGCATACCTTAAATATCTTTCCATTTGCTAATATGCCGTTAAGTGAGGGTAGATCGGATTAACGGAGGTTAAGTGTTATGAAAAGAATAAGTACAGTAAAAGCTATTGCAGTAACTCTGGCAGTTACAATGTCGGCCATCATGTCCACCGCCTGCCTTTCAGTAACGGAAACTGGTTCCACTACAAGCGGAACACTTGCAACGACGGCTGAAGTTGACAACAGGGAGACTACAGAAGAGACAACCACAACAGCTAAAAAAGTATCTCAGAGTGAATTTGATATTAAAGAATACAAATATGAAATGCTGATAGAGCCGTTGATCAATCTGGTGCAAATCAAACTGACGCGCTTCTCTTAGATGGTAATGTTGGTTATACAGTTCAGATAGGGCGTGAAATGGAAACAAATGAGTTCTATGACGTCCAAGAAGAATGCGTTCAAGCTAAAAAAGAAGAAGCTCGAATTTTATATGTTGCAATGACTAGAGCAATTTCAGCCGTTGTTTGGATAACAAATTACAAGGCTGGAATAACTTGGAACCATATAATGCAGGAGGGCTTGATAGATGAGCATTAAGATCATTACATATTCAGACCCATATAAAATTCAGCAGAATGAGGCATGCTGGGAGTTATTCAAAAACAGTCTCCAATTTTGTGCATCACAGACTATGGTTAATGGGTTGATGCAGGAATATGGCGGAAAAGGAATTAAGCAAGGACAGTTGGTTCCGGTTGACTTGTTGATAAACAAGATGTATGACAATTGGAATGAAATTGGGCATAAGATTGGGCAATACAATGCTTTAAGCAGTGTTCTAAAAACGCTCTGTCTTTCGGAGTCTAGTTTTGATCACACAAAGAATTCTTTAGAGCTTAATAATTTATTCTTTTTGGATTCTATTAGGTTGTTGTTTGAATTGGGTATAAATATTAAAGATATTGAACAGCAAAAGGCCTGAAGGAATTATTTGAAAGATTTTGGAGTGACAGAGACAGTTTATTCAAACAAGGCCAGAAAGACATAAAGGAAAAATTGTTGCCTTATATGGCTAAGAAAAAGAAAAATGGATTCTTTGATTATCCTATAATGTCTGAAGATGATTTCGATGCGGATTATTGGCTGACTCTGGTTCAGATAGCTTATGCTGAGGACATGTGGAAAGAGGTTCATTTGTTTTTCGGGAAACTCGATGACGAGGAACAATATGATGAAATCTGCGTTGAACGTGACCTTGATACTGGCAAGTTGTCTTTTAACGTCAGCGGTTGGCCTATAGATGACATCTGATAATAGGGAAATGATATGCCAGTCAAAGTCTTCCGTAACGATATAACTCTAGTCAAAGCTGACG
Organism: Saccharofermentans sp.; assembly: GCA_024683485.1. Classification (GTDB taxonomy): domain Bacteria; phylum Bacillota; class Clostridia; order Saccharofermentanales; family Saccharofermentanaceae; genus Saccharofermentans. Next base: position 1,728 of record JAIKYD010000043.1, read on the forward strand.
CCATTGTAAACAGCGCCAATCCTGAGCCTGTGATCGGAGGCGGGGCGGAAGCTGCCATATACGAGGCTGCGGGCGAGGAACTGCTTTTGACGGAACGGAAAAGGATCGGTGATATAGATCCTGGAGAAGCCTTTGCTTCGCCCGCTTTTGGTTTGTCTGCCAAATATGTAATTCATACAGTGGGACCTGTCTGGAAAGATGGATCAATGGGTGAAGTAGCAATACTTCGTTCATGCTACGAAACATCGCTGGAGTTGGCCAAAGACCTTGGCTGCAAATCGATAGCGTTCCCGTTTATATCCACAGGTACTTATGGGTTCCCAAAAGACAAAGCGATAGAGATCGCTTATAGCAGCATCAACAGATTCCTTAAACACAACAAAATGACTGTTATCCTTGTCGTTTATGACAAGGAGTCGTTCAAGATAAGCGCGAAGAAATTCAAAGATATTACGGCATATATCGATGAACACTACTTTGATGATAAGGATGAAACTTTTGACAATTCTCCATCAGGCATAAGCAGGAACAGAAGGCTTGAAAGAGAACGCATGCTGAACATGCATTCCAAGGTTCCTGCTGTTATTCCCGTTGATGTCACGGAAATGCTCAAAAAGAGCGGTGCCAGTTTCTCTTCCAGAGTCCAGGAGATGGTCAAGCAAAGAGGCCTTAAGCCTTCAGACGTATACGATAAGAAACATATCCTTACCAAGAAGATATACAGCGACATGAAGACACAGGGCGATGAATATAAACCCAAGAAGGGTACCGCCATTGCCTTCTGCCTGGCACTTGAATTGGATCTTGCGGAGACTTTGGAACTTCTTGCGAGTGCCGGATGGACGTTATCTGACAGCAAAAGGATCGATCTGATCATAAAGTGGCATATAGAAACGCGTGATTTTAACATCATGCATGTCAACAATACGCTTAACTCATTCGGGTTTGACAGGCTGGATAAATACGAAAGGTAACCTGTCAGGTTACCTTTTCTTAATTCCGGGCAGATATACTTAAGCCACAACAAAAAGCTTAAGGAGGATAGATACATGTACGGAGCAATTATTGGAGACATTATTGGAAGCAGATTTGAGTTTGACAGAGGAAACAAGACTAAGGACTTTAAGCTTTTTACTTCTGAGAGTGACTTTACGGACGATACCGTAATGACTGTAGCAGTAGCAGAGGCCCTGATGGACGCAGGTCCTGATGCAGACGAGAAGACGGTCAAGGGAGCGGTGATCCGTTCAATGAAGAAGTGGGGACAGAAGTACCCTTACGCGGGATACGGTGCAAGGTTCATTAACTGGGTACTCACAGATGACCCGGAGCCGTACGGAAGCTACGGCAACGGTTCCGGAATGAGGGTTTCTTCCGTCGGCTGGCTGTACGGTTCTCTGGAGCGTACCAGAGAAGTTGCCAGATGGACTGCTGAGGTTTCCCACAACCACCCCGAGGGAATCAAGGGTGCTGAGTCTGTAGCTGCTGCCATATTCATGGCAAGAACAGGTTCTTCCAAGGACGAGATTAAGGCCTACATTGAAGAAGAATTCGGATATGACCTTTCCAGGACCTTGGATGACATTCGCCCTAATTACCAGCATGTAGAAGACTGCATGCATACCATGCCGGAAGCATTCGAGTGCTTTCTTGAGTCTGAGAGCTACGAAGACTGTATTCGTAACGTCATGTACATTGGAGGCGATACGGACACTCTTGGGGCCATTGCAGGGGCCATAGCAGAAGCTAAATGGGCTGTACCAGAGGAGATTATTGCTCAGGCTAAAGATTATCTTCCTAGCGATATTTCTGATGTTGTTGGCAGTTTCACGCAGTACGTAAAGTAAAGGAGGAGATGAGTATTATGAGAGAGCATGCTATTGAACCCGGTAAGTTTGAAGAATTGTTACAGCTGGAAGATGCGCTGAAAAAAGATTCTTTTGGTGAGGTAATAAACCCTTTGTTAGAGAGTGTAAAAACTCACAAAGGAACTAAGGATGACCCGTTGCCGTGGCCTCATATTATGTACTCTGAGAATGTGCACAAACTGATAGAAGCCGTTTATAACTTCCACAAGAATAATCCTGATTACGATTTGACGGATTACATGTGCATTCTTGAACAATATGGTTATACGGATATAAAGGTAGATACTATTGATGTTTCAGAGATGGATGACAAATGCTTAATGGCTTTGTTTATGGCGTTGATCCGTGGAGAGCGTTTCTGCGACGGTCTGATACTGGAAGCATTGGAAGCCGGAGCCGTACAAAGATGGCTTGCGCGGCTTAGAGAGATAGTCAGCTAAAAACAGATCTACGATCAAACTAAAATGGATGGGAGTGACAAATGTCACTGAACAACCCTAACCAACTCTTCCCAAACCTTAACCATTGCATAAGTATCCAATTCGCAGTATTTGAGCAGGTTGTGCCTAGCAACCTGCTGTTCATTTGGCGACATATCCTTGATCTTGGGGAAGATGGTCATCGCTTCACTGCCGTTATGTACGCCTTCAAGATTGTGATATTGATGTTTCTCATGATCCTGAGGATACCAGTTACTGTGTGGGCTCTTTTGAGGATTATAAGGAGTTTATGAACAGATATAAGTTGTAAACAGCGAAATAATCGGAAAGCAAAATATCTGGCTATTGTTATCTGATATATTTCCATCTACAATCAACTCATGAAATCATTGCTTCAATACATACCCGACTACGTCATCTTCGACCTGGAAACTACAGGCCTTGATACGGACGAGGACGCCATAATCGAGATCTCTGCTCTTAAGGTCAGGGACGGATCGGTCGTTGATGAGTATTCCACGCTCGTTAATCCCGGGATGCACATTCCTTATGAGGCCAGCTGCGTAAACGGGATCGTGGATGAAATGGTAAAGGATGCGCCTGAGACCGAAAAGGCGCTGAAGGGCTTTATCGCCTTTATCGGTAATGATGTCCTTGTTGGTCAGAACATCAAGAGGTTTGACCTTAAGTTCATTCAGAGGGATGCCGTCCGT
>JAIKYD010000045.1 GCA_024683485.1 Saccharofermentans sp.
CTCTTGCTCGTATGCATCTTCTTCAATGTAGCCCTCTTCCTCACCGTAATAGTTTTCTTCCATCTCATCTTCTACAGGTGTGAACATGCTTCCGAAGAAATTCTTAACGTTAAAAGTGCCCATTTGTATTTTCCTCCTTAATATTCGCCCGACCAAGGACATTCATATAAAATAATCGGATATTAACGAAAATTGATTTTTGCTTCAATATAATTGGGCAATATGACACAAGAAGGTAACTTAAAGCGGGGTTTTATTACAAAATGTAACAAATCTTAACGATTTTTGACCGAACACTGTTACAAAGGCTTATATTGCGAGCGGTCTCCGAATATTGCAGTTCCGATCCGGATATGTGTCGCGCCTTCGTAAATTGCGCTTTTGTAATCCTGGCTCATTCCCATCGAGAGGACATTCCAGCTCTCAAGTCCGGTGTAATCTTTTAATTCTTCATATATAATCCTTGTTTTTGCGAAAACTTCCCTTGCCTGGCCTTCATATGTCTCGATTGGAGCCATTGTCATAAGACCGCATATCTCAAGGTTCGGAAGATCCATGATCTTATCAATTGCAGGCTTCAGTTCATGAGGGGCAAAACCGTGCTTGCTCTCTTCGCCTGACACATTAGCCTGAAGCAAAATGCTTGAAGTAACATTGTTACTCTGGGATCTTTTCGAGATTTCAAGGGCAAGATCAATGCTGTTGACGGAATGGATAAGGTGTGTCTTACCTATAATGTATTTAACCTTATTCTTCTGAAGCGTTCCTATGAGGTGCCATTTTGCATCGATACCGAGAGATGAGAATCTCTCGACCTTGGGAACCAGTTCCTGTACACGGTTCTCGCCCAGATCATTAAGACCGCTCACAGCAGCGGCTTCCGCATACTCGACCGGAAATACCTTGGTAACTCCTATGAGGGTAACGCTGCCCTTCTCCCTGCCGGATTCCCTGACAGCTTCTTCTATGGATTCCCTGACAGCTGAGATATTGTCCGAGATCCTGTTTCTTAATTCGTCATTAAAATCAAAATCCATATTAATCGACCTTGTCCCCTGGCTTAACGGTCTTGGGGTTAGTAATGATTACAGTATTAAGATTAGGCACGGTGGACTTTCCTGCCTGATCGATGATAGCAAACTCTCTGTCGTTATCGAGGACAAGCACACGGACCTCTTCAACAAAGCCCTGATTATTCGTATAGACTGAAGCAATGCCTGAGTAATCAGATACCTTTATCTTATCGGTCGTAAGTCCAAGACCGGTTCCGGTATCAACAAATGATGCCGTGTAACCTTCCGTGTAAAGCCTGTCGATCTTCTTGAGATTGGAATAATCGTTAGGTGTGGCAAAAGCAACTATTGTACCGCCGTCAGCCAGAGTCTCGGTATGAATGACCTTGCATCCTCCGACAGAAGTATTCTGCTGTTCAACAGGATTGCCTTCCTCATCAGTCTTGGCATTGGGGATGATAGTAACATTGAATATGGCTTCTTCAGCGAAAGTATCAGGGCCGACATTTGCTCCCTGTGCCAGATAGACACAGAATGCAGGATTGCCCTTAGGTGCATAGATCTCATTTACAAGGCTCGAAACAGATACTCTCATACCGTCAGTCTCAGTGATAACGATCTCGATATCAACCGTCCTCAGATCAAGGAGAGCCTCAACATATCTTGAAGTCTCAAAGGTAATCAGCATTCCCGAATTGTCGCTCTCACAGCGCACAACCTTACAGTTGTCTATAGCAACACCTTCAGTACGGATATTGATATCATGGAGTGTTCCGACAGCGAAGTCAGATGCCGCAGCATCACTTGCGGAGAGGAATACAGAAATGTACTGGCTCTCGTTCTGCGCGATCCTGACTACAGGAGTATCCGCTTCAACGCTCAGGTCTGAAGATATGGCTCCAACGGAATTGTTGATGTAACCCTTGATATCAGAAACAGGCAGCGAGAGGAACATATTGTAATCGAGCACATTCTCCTGCCCGTCAAGTCTGAATGAGACGATTCCCGGTCTGTGGGCCGATATCCTGGACGCATATTTCTCGACCTGCGCCTCATATACCGCCTCATCGGTCCTTAAGACAGATATTCTCTCATCATCAAAATCGATCCTGCTCATCTCGTCTTCACGTTCATCAAGGATAACGTTGACCGATGAACCGTACGAGGACATGTTGCTGAGATTTCCGCCCATGGAATCGAATCTTACTGAATCAAGGATAGCCGACAGATTCTTATTATAGTTTCTGTATATAACATCAGCTTCAGTAACACCGCCCGACATGATCAGCTCCTGCTGGACATCGGATATCTGCGACTGGACATTTCTCAGATCCTGGACAACAGACTTCATCTCATCGGGAACAACGATCGCAAGTTCCTGGTCTTTAGCGACACGAGATCCTTCTGTGATCTGTGTTACGAGCTCACCGGAATTCACGCAGTTGATCGTATCCTCATCTCTTACGATAAGAGCTCTCGCACCGATCGTGTGCTCGACCGCACCGGTCGTAACAAATGAGAAGTTAGGTTTCTCTGCAATGTAATCGTATAAGTGATGTACTACGAACACGAGCACGAAAAGCGCCGCCGCAACTGCAACCGCTCCAAGGATACCGTTTCTTATCGCGCGGCTCTCTGCGCTCTTCTGCGAAGGATTCTTGCGCTTGAATTCGTTCTTCTCTATCTTGGCCTGCTCTTTGAGCTTTGCTTCTTCTTTGCGCTTTGCCTGCTCAAGGATCTTCTGCTGTTCTTTCTGTCTTGCGATCTCCTTGGCATCTGCCTTGCTGGTAACTCTTGCCTGTCCCTTATTAACAGCCTGGTCCTTAACACCAGCCTGATACTTCATTTTCTTCTTATTCTTGAATGACTGGTCTTTCCTGTCAGACTGCTTTACCTGTTGTTTACCTGATTGCTTTACAGGCTGCTTTGAAGACATCTTTGAAGATGGCTTTCCCTGCTGCCTGTTCATCTGTTTTACAGGTGACTTTGAATTTGGTCTTGCATTTGTCTTTGCAGACGATCCTGTCACTAATCCCGAAGAAGAACTTATCTTACCTGTGGAAGTCTTATTAACCGGTTCGATAGGCGGAATAATGCTCTTTTCTTTATTCGGCATTGTTCCTTTAGGATTTCCCTTGAGGCTGCCATGCTTTTGCGCACCCTTGGATACAGGGGCATTCCCGGTCTTATTCGGATTCCTGTTTCCCTGGAACTGCTTTGTTCCCTGCTTCATCCCCTGCTTTGCAAACTGATTGACACCCGGCTTGCCCTGCTTTTTTACAGGGTTTCCGGAATTTCCATTAATTTTCTTTCCGTTAGTCTTCTTTCCGGAAGGTTCTTCCTGGGGACTGTTATACCATTGCTTGCCGTCTGCCATATTCCTTAACCTCCGACAGCCAGCATGCATGCAAGCTTAGCCTGCTCTTTGGCAAGGCTTCCCTGCATATATGCGATATAAGGCGGCTTCATGGGACCGTCGCAGGAAAGCTCTGTAGTGGCCCCCTGGACAAAAGCACCTGCCGCCATAATTACCTGATCATCATAGCCTGGCATATCCCATGGCACCGGTGTAACAAAAGAATCCACGGGAGAACATGACTGGATCGCAGTGCAGAATCTTGTCATCTTATCAGGATCACCGAATTCTATAGTCTGAACGATATCTCCCCTTAGTTCTCTCGATGAAGGACTCGTCTTATAACCTTCACCGCTCAGGATCTCCGCAGCGAAAACAGCACCCTTAAGACATTCGCCTACACATGCGGGCGCAGTGAAAAGTCCCCTCGCGATCATCTGGTTCGCTCCAAGCGTAGGACCGACTTCGCTTCCAAGACCCGGTGTTGTCAGATGTCTTGCCGCATTCTCAACAAGATCAGCTCTTCCGGCAATATATCCGCCGGTCCTGGCAATACCGCCGCCCGGATTCTTGATAAGAGAACCGGCTATAACGTCAGCTCCTACCTCAAGAGGTTCCGTCTTCTCGGTAAACTCGCCGTAGCAGTTATCGACAGCGACGATAATATCTTCCCTTATTGAGTGAACAAGTTCAGCGATCTTCTTTATGTCTTCGCAAAGAAGAGCTCTTCTTCCGGTATATCCCCTGGATTTCTGTATAAATACCATCTTCGTCTGAGGCTTGATGGCCGCCCAGATAGCATTAAGATCAGGCGAACCGTCCTCCTTGAGACCGACTTCCTCATAACCTATTCCGTATGACTTGAGCGACATATCGTTATTGTCAGATGAAAGGCCTATCGTAGCCATAAGCGTATCGTAAGGTCTTCCGGTAACTGACAGCATAATATCCCCCGGTCTTAACGCCCCGTAGAGCATTGCGGAGATAGCCTGGGATCCTGTACTGATCTGCCATCTGACATAGGCTTTCTCAGCTCCGAAGACTTTCGCGAAAATAGTCTCTATCTTCTCTCTGCCAACATCGTCATAGCCGTAACCGGATGTTGAACCCATATGTGTATCGGAGAATTTCTCACTCCTGAAAGCATCGAGCACCTTAAGTTCGTTATAAGTAACGATATCATCAATGCGTGCGTAAACATCAGCAAGCGACTCCTCAGCCTTCGAAGCAGCCTTCAGAGCCCTGTCACTGACACCATATTTCCGGTAATTCTCAATACTGTCTATAACCATGTCGTTCATAACATTTGATTATAGCATAAACACCGCGACTTCAAGAATAAAGCGCTAATCTTATTGCTCCAGGAAAACACTCAAAGGTGACTTTGTGACCGGAGAAGTCCTCGCCGTCGTAATTTCCGTTCAGGTCCCTTGCGCCCGTGGCCTCGACCGTGAGCTTTGTGGTAACGAAAACATCGGCTTCCTTATAGTTCTCGTGTCTGCCCTTCTTGTATTTCGTGAGCAGGTACAAAGATCTTATGAGATTGCAGGATTCGATTGCGCAGCAGTTAATAAGGCCGTCATCAATTTTCGCATGAGGGGCAGGACAGAAACCGTCGCCGTAGTAGGACGCGTTACATATTGTCATAAGCGTAAAACAGTTCTTCACAGATTCATTCGGCTTACCGTCAGCTCTTAATGCATTGTACTTGAAGTTGAACTTCCTGTTGCCGAAGATACATGCAAGTGCGGAAGTGATGTAAGCCGTGCTTCTGACAAAACTTGAATCAGGATGAGCCAGAACTTTTCCTTTAGCCCTGAGCTGGACTTCCGTATCAAGACCTATCGAAGAGACATTGAGGCACCAGGCTGAACTCGAATCTATCCTGTTGCCGTTACGGTCGAAAGATATGACCTTTATCAGATCGGAATCCTTTACCTTGAAACTGCCGTTAAAAAGATCGCTGACACAGATCTCACAGTTGCTCCTGTGGTTCTCATCCATTACGGATCTCGTAAAATCATTTCCTGTTCCAAGAGGGATTACCGCCATAGGAGTGCTGGATTCTGCAAGCGCATTCGCGACTTCATGGATCGTTCCGTCGCCGCCGCATGCAACGACAAGAAGATCATTCTCTTCTGTTGCCTTGCGTGCCGCTTCACTTGCATGACCGGCAAACTCGGTATAGATGACCTCTGATTCCCCGGGATGCTCTTCCGAACACTTGGAATATGCCGCTTTAAAACGTGCCAGAGCTTTTGAATCAGCTCTGCTGTTAACGATAAAAAGTTTTCTCATTTGCCGTCAGATCACTTCTGAGCTGAAAGCTTCATTACTACATCGATCATGTCATCCACGGTCTTTACTTCATCAAGAAGTTCATCGGGAAGACGGATGTTGTATGTCTCCTCAACATCAATTACAAATTCATAGAGTTGCAGAGAATCAAAAGGCAGATCGGAATTAAATGTAAGATCGGACGTAATCTCCTCAGGAGATATCTCGAGCGTTTCAGCCATGATCCTAATCACGTCTGCTTGAACCTTCGCTCTAAGGTTGTCAGAGTCAGCCATCTTATTTCTTCTCCTTGGTAGTATCTTTAGCAACCTGTCTGGCGGTTGCTCTTACGTTCTCGCTGCTGTCATAACGCTTAAGCTGCTGCTCAACATATCTGTCCACCTCATCAACAAGGTCCAGCAGGTGCTTTCTGTCATCCGCATCATATCCTGCAAGAATATGCTTTGCCAATACCCTGTGGAACTTGCTGTTCATTCTGCATGCAAGCTTGCCGTTATGTGTAAGGCTTATCCTTACAATGCGCTTGTCGCGCTTATCACGTTCTCTGTGGACATAGCCCTTCTTAACAAGTCTGTCTATAGCGACCGTCAGTGTGCCTGTTGTAATACCAAGATCCTCTGCAGTATTAGTCATAGTACGGGCATCGTAAGGGCCGATTGCGGTAAGGGTGTGCATCTCAGCAATAGACAGGTCTTTAAAGTAACCCGCCTGAAGAGATTTCTCCTCCGTCAAAACAACATTCTCAAAGATCCTTACAAGGGCCTCCGACATCTGTTCTTCTTCGTTCCGCAAAATAATCTCTCCCATTCAATTTGATATACAAACTAATTATAACAAAAAATTGAGGAAGTTGAGTAACAGTAATATTACGGACGATAGGCTTTCTTATCACTTCTTATAAGCACGATCGTAAATGCGACAGCAATAAGTGCAATGCCGCCGAGAATAAGCATTACACCGTCACCAAAACCTAACTTTTCGATTGCACCACCGATAAATGTTCCCATCAGATTGAACAATATATGCATCAGGACCGTTATGGTGATGGAGCGGTATCTGTACCTCAAATATCCCAAAAACAGTCCGAGTATGGCTGCATAGAGTACCTGCACGAGCACTATATGCATCGCACCGAAGAACAGGCTCTGGATCAGTATTACCCAAAAGACCTTTACCCCTGATTTCTCAAGCAATGAATACATAACACCGCGGAAACAGAGTTCCTCAAGTATAGGTCCAAGGATAATTCCATAGATCAGAGTTACAACCGGATCGGTAATTACACCGGACATTTCGACCAGCTCGTTATATGAGTCCATCAGGCTCGGCAGGAACCAGTCAACAAGGATCAGGAACGCATTGATCGCGAAGAACAGACCAATAACAAAACCCAGGACTGCCAGGATGGACTTCGGACTGAAAACATCTCCCAATCTGACTTTGGGATTCTTCTTTACGAAGCCCTTGTAATACCACAAAGCAAATACTATTACTCCGATGACGGCATAGATGATATAAACGTAAGCGGCATATTTCTCATTGAAATCATCCATCAGGGCTTCGTAGGTGAATCCCCCCGGAACCTCCATTAAGTTTAACATCGACATAATAAGAAACGGAAACTGTGCAACCGTCTGGATCATCATGATCAGAGCGGAAGGAACTATCGCGAGAAATAAATACCCAACCTTGAGTCTTTTCTTTGGAGTCTCACTTACACTGTTCTCAGCCATACCGTTTATCTCATCCTTGTTTTCCATATCATCTGCATCCAATATCAACTGCAATTATCTGAACTTGACGATAGTAACTCCCGCATCGCCTTCGCCCTGTTCGCCGGCCCTGAAAGAATCAACCCGGTCATCCTTTATAATGATATCCTGAACACAGGCTCTTAAAGCTCCCGTACCCTTACCGTGAACGATCCTTGCCTCCTTAATTCCCGCAAGAACACAGTCCTCAAGATATTTGCCAAGCTTTGATTCCGCTTCCGCAGTCGTCAAACCGATAAGCATTATCTCAGATGTTGTGTAAGAAGCGCTGTTGAACCTGACTTTGGACAGATCCTCGCCTCCGCTGCTGACCTTTCTTCCGCCGGCCTTTGAAGCTGTTTTGCCGTTCTTCGTTCTCATGAACTCATCACGCTGCGACTTTGTCGGCATCATGAGCTGGCCCTTCTTAACGGCGATCTTCATGCTGCCGCAGAGAATGTTGACGGAGCCGCTTTTCGAGAGATCGGATTCAGCTATTCCTGTCTGGCCCAATGACGGTACGTAGTAGCACTCGCCTTTAATGACTTCTTTGACGGGTTCACCGCTTAATGCGACAGAATCTACTGCCTCATCATCTTCAGTCTCCAGATCATCGATCCCCGCCCTGAGCTTTCTTCTGATCTTATCGAGTTCCTTCTCGCGTTCTGCCCTGTCCATATCCTTGGACCTGCGCCTCAATTCGCGAAGCTCATCACTCAATTCTTTCTCCTGTTCCTGAAGGAGCCTCTTCTGTTCAGCACGCATATCGTTCAGAATCTTTGTCTTTGACTGCTTGAGCTTGGCATTCTCCTCTTCAAGACGAGCCTTCTGGGCTTTTAGTTCGACATTCAACCTGTCGTTCTCGGCAGCAAGTTCAGTCGCCCTCTTGGCCTCTTCTTCAGCCTTTGCAAGAAGAGCCTCGTAATTGAGTTCATCAGACGACATTCTTGATCTGGCATTATCCAGAATGTGCTTTGCCAGGCCCAGTTTGCTCGATATAACGAAAGCATTTGAAGAACCGGGTCTTCCTGTTATCAGTTTATATGTCGGAGCCAGGGTCTCGGTATCGAACTCGCAGGACGCATTCATTACACCCTCCGTGACTTCGGCATATCCCTTAAGTTCCCTGTAATGCGTCGTCGCCATGACGATGCAGTTCTTCTTCCTCAATTCCTCAATGATCGATATCGCGAGCGCCGCACCCTCGGCAGGATCAGTACCCGAACCAAGCTCATCAAGAAGAACAAGCGACTTTCCGCGGATATTCTTCAGGATAAAAACGATATTGGACATATGTGCCGAGAAAGTTGACAGACTCTCCTCGATGCTCTGTTCGTCTCCGATATCTGCCAGCACGCGTCCGAAAACACACACTTCAGAGCCGCTCTCCGCCGGCACAGGAAGTCCCGCCATAGTCATGAGAACAAGAAGTCCGCACGTCTTGAGCGACACCGTCTTACCGCCGGTATTGGGACCCGTAACTATCAGGGCATCGTATTCATCACCAACCCTGATATCAACGGGAACAACATTGTCTTTAGGAATCAGCGGATGCCTTGCTCCCTTGAGATAAATCCTGCCGTCCTCATTAAGTGCCGGACAGAATGAATTGTTCTCCACACCATATTCTGCTTTCGCGAAAATATAATCCAGACGCGAAGCCAGTCCCATATTATTCTCAAGAAGAGGACTGATCAATACGACTTCATTTGTAAAACTCTTCAGTATCCTCTGGATCTCAGCCTGCTCGGCAAAGTTCAGTTCGGCTATCTTGTTGTTCGCTTCGACAACACTCATCGGCTCTATAAAAAGTGTCTGTCCCGAAGATGAGGCACCGTGAACGATACCTTCGATCCTTCCGTTGAAATCAGCCTTGACCGGGATGCAGTATCTTCCCTCCCTGAGTGTTACAATGCTCTCCTGGAGCATATCCGCATGGCTGGAGATGACTCGGTCTAAAAGCGACCTTATTCCGCCGGCAACATTCTTACGCTCTCTTCTTATTGAAGACAGTTCCTTGCTGGCCTTGTCGGACACCTCGTCCTGGCCAAGTATGGATGCCGATATCTTCTCCTGAAGGCTGTCACAGACCTCCAGTTTATCAACATAAGAACAGATATCAGGTTCTGTCTCATCGACAAGCGGCGATCCGGCCGATCTCGCCTTGGAAACAGCCTTCTTTATCTCCTCTGAAGCCCTTAGGAAAGAAGCAACTTCAAGAAGCTGGCCGCATGTCAGCGTGCCGTCTGCCTTGGCATAAATAAGTGATTCCCTGAGATCTCTCATCCCGCTCAAAGGAAGCATACCGAATCTCATAATGTGATCCATCGCCTGCCTTGTGCATGAGAGTTCCTGTGCCACATATTCCGGATCACAGCACGGGGCCATGTCCTTGCAGAGGTCACGTCCGTAAGATGTTCTTGCCTTGGAAGTAACCGTATCTCTGATTTTATTGAATTCAAGCGTATTCAGGACACGCCCGCGGATCTTCTTCCGCTCAAGGCTGTCCTCAAAGCTTAGAAACTCATACATATTCTGACTTATCCTTTACCTATACGCGGGAGATTCTGTATCAGCCCAGTCTCTTCGCGTTAGCGATAATGTCAGGCGTAATGGTCTTGGTCATTGCGAGACCTTCCTCGATGTCAACATCGCTGATCTCTCCATGCTGCCTTACCACAAGCCTGTTATATCTCTTCTCCATAAGACAGTCGATAGCTCTGATACCCATAAGGCTTGCCATCGTTCTGTCTCTAAGCGTAGGTGAACCGCCTCTCTGCAGGTGTCCGAGGATCGTCGGACGCGCTTCGATGCCTGTTGCATCTTCGATCTGCTTTGCAATATCCTCAGCATGGCAGACACCCTCTGCAACTATAACGATATAGTGCTTCTTGCCTGTGTTACGTCCGTCAAGGATAACTCTCAGGACATCCCTGTTAAAGTCATAAGGAACTTCGGGAATGAGGATGCTCTCGGCACCTGTTGCAATACCGACATTAAGAGCGATCCATCCGGCATGTCTTCCCATTACCTCGATAACGCTGCAGCGCTCATGCGATGAGGCCGTGTCCCTGAGCTTGTCAATGCACTGCATAGCGGTATTCATTGCTGTGTCATAACCGATAGTATACTCAGTTGAAGCAATATCATTGTCGATCGTTCCCGGGATACCGATCACCGGCATTCCGATCCTTGCTAGAGCCCTTGCGCCCATGTACGAACCGTCACCGCCGATTACGATCAGTGCATCGAGCTCATACGCCTCCATCATGCGGGCACCCTTGAGAACGCCCTGGTCAGTCATGAAAGTCTTGGATCTTGCGGTCATGAGGAATGTTCCTCCGCGCTGCAGGGTCTCTGACACACTCCTGCCGTCGAGCTGCTTGATCTCGCCCTTCCAGAGACCGTGATAACCTCTGGTTACGCCATACATCTCGAAGCCTGCATTGATGCCGGCTCTTACAACGGCTCTGATAGCCGCATTCATTCCGGGTGCATCGCCGCCGCTCGTAAGAACGCCAACGCGCTTAACCGGTTCTACTGTACTCTTATCTATCGTGTCGTAATTTACAGCCTTAAGACTGTTGATCTCCGGGAGATTGCTCTCGTCATATAGAAGTCTGCTCATATTGATTCCTCCGAATCATCTAAATGAATTTTCGAAGATAATTATACACTAAAAAAAAAGGCATTATATGAACGACATATTTGAAGTGGTCATAAACTTATCGTGAGGATAAATGGAAGAGATATGCAATCTGTGATAAATTTGTTGAAGCAAGTCAGTTAATGAATATAGCGTTCTGCGGTATCTAAACTAGTACTTTAAGGGGACATAAAATGGAACAAGACAACTATATCTGCATAGACCAGGACGGAAATCTTTTGTTATCCATAGATGATATCGATGAAGAGACTCTTTCGGTAGATCCCCGTTTTACCCACTGCCTTGCTGTCGTAAAAGCCGGCAATGATTATCTTATGGGAAAGAACAAATGGAGAAACAGGTTCGAGATATTCGGCGGCTGCACCGAGAAAGGTGAAAATGCCAGAGATTGTATCATCAGAGAGTGCGGTGAGGAATTAGGTCTTGATACTGCCAACATCACTTATCTTGGTGCAATGAGATATCTGTTAAAACCTGATTATTTCTCGAAAACTGAAAGAATTGAACTTGGTGGTCTTTACGGCATAAAACTTCCTGATATGAGTCTTGATGAATTATCTGGCAGAATCAAAGATAAAGAAGAGATAACGGAGCTTGCGCTGTACAGTTCCATTAAGGATAAGGAACCCATTGCAATGATAGATGAGAAGCTGTTAGAGTATTTTGAGTAAATGCATCTTTCGGTTGACAACAGCAATCTTAAGCCCTGATCAGATAAAAGGAGTACCGAAATGAATTATGAAGAGAACAATCAGAATGAAGCAATCAACACTCCTGAAGAGAACGCAGTAAACACCTCAAATAAGGGCACCGTTAAAGATGTTGTAAAGGATGCCTGGACCGAGATAAAAGAAACAGAGAAAGATGCATTTCTGAAGAGCAAAATGCTCTTTAACCAGCTTCAGCAGCTCATTCCGCACAACGAACCTTATGCGGCACCAACACCCCTTGATATGCCCTCATTGGATGAGATTGAGAAAGCAGTCAGGGACATGTATAAATGTCTTGACGGCGCTGATTGTCATATCACCAGAGGCCAGTGCGGGCTGGCCGTTGAAGGCATCGTTCCAAGCGATCTCATTAATCCGAACAAAGAAGGAAACACACGCTTCAGTGTTCTCTATAACGGCATCAGCGAGAAGCATTATTCCCGCGACCTGAGCGTTCTGGTCGAAGATCTTACATGGGCATGCTACAGCGGACGCGGCGGAAACCACTACAACGGTATCAGTCTCTTAAAAGCGATCAAAGATGACAGGTGGAATATTAACTGAACTTTTAAAGAAATGTTCCATCAGATAATATGCAATATTTTGTATATTATCGCTCTGCTCTCGCGTTAAAAACAAATATATTGTCTTTTATTCTTCCAGCACGATCGAATCCATTACTTCTCCGATGTTGTCATGGAAAACGAGCGCGGCATTTCTGTCGGCCATAGTCTTATCCCTGTTAATGACGATAAGATACTTTCCGCTGAAATCATAAGCAAGCGAAGCTGCAGGCTGAACTGCAAGTGAAGTTCCTCCGATTATCAGGCAGTCTGCCCTGAACACAAGTCTCTTGGATTCTATCCACGCACTTTGTGGAAGCCCCTCGCCATACAGAGTTACATCAGGTCTTACCATACCGCCGCACTTTGTGCATTTAGGAATCGGGCCTTCGGATTTGAAGATGAAATCATAAGGATATTTCTCATGGCACTTCATACAGTAGTTGCGGTATGTCGTACCGTGTACTTCCTGCACATTGCGGCTCCCGGCTCTCTGATGCAGACCATCTATATTCTGTGTGATTATTCCGTCGAGTTTACCGGCTTTCTCCATCTCAGCGAGTTTATAGTGTGTTCTGTTCGGTTCAATGCCTGCAGTATTAAGCTTCTGTCTGTAGAACTCATAAAACACATTCGGATGATCGACAAGGCAATCGATGCTCAGAAGATACTCAGGACTGTATCTGTCGAACTTAACATCATGCTGATTATAAAGTCCGTCCTTACTCCTGAAATCAGGAATACCGCTCTCGGTCGATACACCTGCACCTCCGAAGAAAACAATATGCTTACACTCTTTGATTATCCTGTTAAGCTCTTTTACTTTTTGTTCGTCCATGAGTTATACCTCCTCTGCATTGTATAGATGAGACTTCTTCCGCTTCGCGCGGAACTGCTGCACAGTTATATGATCTCGATATTATCCTCACCGGCGATCTCCGCCAGTTTCCTGAGCACTTCGGCATCAGGCTGAATCCTGCAAATATCATCTAACCTTATTATGCTCTTATCAGCTTCGAAAACCACCTCTACAGGCATATTACCATGAAAATATGCAAGGAAATTAAGAAGTCTTGAAAAGCCCTTTGAATCAGGTCTTCCGGAATAACGGATCCTCATAACATGCTCACCGGCGTTATCGGGTAAAATCACATTCGGCTGCTCCGGTACGGATGGTGCGGTTACTGACTGCACTGCAGCAGAAGGCTGCAAAGGTTGCTGACCCGTGGCTTGTTCATTCATAGTCTGATGTGCTGCTCTTTCCTGAACAGCAGGCTGCATATCATTCCGGGCAGAAACATTCTGTCCTGCATTATAAGATCCGGAATATCTTACCTGCACTCCGTCTCTTTCACGCAAAGCAGTCTGATATCCTCTGTCATTACGTATCATGCTTAACAGCGACGGATCATCAGACAGTTCAAAACAACTGTCTGCAAACATTGAGAGTTCACCGCCCTCTCTCATCTGTCTTCTTCCGACAAAGAGATAAGGCTTGTTCTTCTCGACCATCCTGTTATAAGTATCGAAATTCTTTCCGAACAGAAGCACTTCAAATGACCCGCTTAGATCTTCGCAGCTTATCGTACTCATCATGGTCTTTTTCTTCGTGTATCCGGTCCTCTTATCAGTTACCATTCCGCACATTGCGACCTGCTTATTGTCGTCAAGTGCATCACTTCCGGATAGTGCAAGAATATCGGATGCTTCAGACATATCAAATGTCGCGACTTCAGATATAAGTTTGGTGTAAGAAGCAAGCGGATTTCCGGAAAGATAAATGCCTACCATCTCCTTCTCATATCCGAGCTTCTGTGAATCCGGATATTCGGCAATATCAGGCACATATATCGACGGCATGGAAGACACATCTCCGCCCATGTCAAAGAGCGATAATTGTCCTTCTATATTGCGGCTTTCCTCATGCGCGATCCTCTCAAGTTCAACCTGGATTGAGGCAGTCATCTGACTTCTTGTAAGTCCGAAAGAATCCATGCATGAAGCAAGTATCAAGGCCTCAGCAACAGGCTTTTTAACACCGATCTTAGCCGCTCTTATTACAAAGTCTTCGAACGACTTATAATCACCGTTCTTCTCTCTGTCCCTGAGGATATCAAGTACTGCACCTTCACCGACGTTCTTGATAACAGATAATCCTATCCTTATCTTGCGGTCACCTTCTGTGGTAAAACGCTCACGGCTCTTGTTTATATCAGGCGGAAGGACTTCGATTCCCATTGCCGAACAGCAAGAAATATAATACGAAGCTTTGCCGAGATCATTCCTGAACGAATTGAGTGTTGCCGCCATGAATTCTGTCGGATAATAGTACTTGAAATAAGCCGTCCAGTAACCTACCACTGCATAACAGGCTGCATGCGATTTATTAAATGCGTATCCGGCAAAACCCGATACATCATCGAAGATCTTTGCAGCAACATTCTCAGGCACACCGCGCTTTATGCAGCCATCGACCTGACGTCCCCTGTCATCCGTTCCGCCGTACATGAAGAGATTCCTGTAGTTCTCCATTATCGACTTCTTCTTTTTGCTCATGGCACGTCTGATATTATCGGACTGCCCCATGGAGAAACCAGCAAGATCCCTGACGATCTGCATTACCTGTTCCTGATATATCGCACATCCGTAAGTCACATTGAGGATCGGTTCGAGCAAAGGATGGTCGTAGGTGATGTGTGAAGGATGCTTCTTGCAGTCAACATACTTCGGGATCTGGTCCATAGGTCCCGGTCTGTAAAGCGATATTCCGGCAATGATATCCTCCAGATTTCCCGGCTCAAGCTGCTTCATGAAAGAAGTCATTCCGCGGCTCTCAAGTTGGAAGATACCAACAGTATCTCCGCGGCTTATCATCTTATAAACTCCGGGATCATCCAAAGGGATCCTGTCGAGATCGATATCCTTACCGTAATTATTCTTAACAAGTTCTTTTACATCCTGTAAAACGGTCAGTGTCCTGAGACCAAGGAAGTCAAACTTAAGAAGTCCTATGCTCTCTACATCGTTCTTGGCAAACTGTACGGCTACGGTATCATCATTAACAGCAAGCGGGGCAATATCCGTGATATCCTTACCCGATATGATAATGCCTGCGGCATGGGTTCCCGCGTTGCGAGGAAGACCTTCAACACGGATAGCCATATCAATAACCTTATGAGCTTCAGGATCAGTGTCATAGGCTTCCTTGAATTCACTGCTTATCTCCAGAGCCTGCTTCAATGTCATTCCTACAGAGAAAGGTATCATCTTAGTAAGCTTGTTACTCTGTGCAATCGGCATATTCAGCACTCTTGCAACATCTTTAACTGCCTGCCTTGCAGCAAGCGTTCCAAAGGTGATAACATGTGCGACTCTCGTCTTGCCGTATTTCTCCGTAACGTAATCGATCGCGATCTGTCTTCTCTCATCGTTAAAGTCAACGTCAAAGTCCGGCATCGACACACGCTCTGAGTTAAGGAATCTCTCAAAGACAAGACCATATCTGATAGGATCGATATCAGTGATCCCGACTGCATAAGCAACAAGGGAACCTGCACCCGAACCTCTGCCAGGTCCCACAGTAACATCATGTGTCTTGGCATAGTTAATAAAATCCCAGACTATCAGATAGTAATCTGTATAACCCATGCTGTTGATAACGGATAACTCATATTCCGCACGCTTCATATAATCATCAACACTGCCTGTGGGAGGAGTAACCTCAAACCGCTTCTTAAGGCCTTTGTAAGTCAGGTCTGAAAGATATTCCTCATGACTGCTGAAACCTTCAGGAACTTCATATACCGGAAGATGAATGGTATCAAAATCGTATTCGGCATTGCACATTTCTGCGATCCTGCCTGAGTTGTCAATAGCTTCACCCAGCTCAGGGAAGAATCTTCTCATCTCTGTCTCGGATTTAACATAGAACTCGTTACAAGACATCTTCATCCTGTTCTCATCATCGATCCGTGCAGCAGTTGATATGCAAAGCAGAATATCCTGCGCCTCACAGTCGTCCTTCATCAGATAGTGACAGTCATTCGTCGCAACAAGAGGAATGCCTGTCTCATTCGAGATCTTAACGAGTGCAGCATTAACCTTCGCCTGTTCGGGTGTTGTATTAGCCTGTATCTCAAGATAGTAATTACCTCTGCCGAAGAGGTTGTCATACCAGGATGCTGTCTGCGCAGCTTTCTCAATCTCGCCCGCCAGAATCAGTGACGGAACCTTTCCTGCTATGCATGCCGAAAGACAGATCAATCCTTCGTGCCACTTCTCGAGCAGTTCCTCGTCAATTCTCGGTCTTCTGTAAAAACCTTCGGTAAATCCTGCTGACACAAGTTTGTTGAGATTAGCAAGTCCCTGATTATCCTTAGCAAGAAGTATCAGATGGTTATAGTATTTATCTTCCCTTCCGGGAACAGGATTCTTATCGAATCTGGAACCGGGCGCAACATAGACTTCGCATCCGATTACAGGATGAATACCGTTTGCTTTCATCTCCCTGTAAAAAGAGACAGCCCCGTACATAACACCGTGATCCGTTATAGCACATGCTGTCATGCCCATATCCTTGAGTCTTGCTGCAAGATCCTTGATCTTTATCGCGCCGTCAAGAAGACTGTATTCTGTATGAAGATGCAAATGACAAAAGCTGTTCATTTCTTCTTCCCCTTAAGTTCGATAATGATGTCTCTAATCTCAGCCGCCCTCTCAAAATCAAGGTCCTTGGCCGCCTTAGTCATCTCAACCGTTAACTTATCGATAAGCTTCTTATTCTCTTCTTCCGTTCCGCCTGATACACCATCGTTAATAAGCCTTGCTGGATCTATGCCGCCTCTTGCGGAAGACTTGCCCTTGCCTTTACCGCCGGATGAATCCTTGCTGTTCTCTGCCACGATATCGAAAACATCCCTTACAGCCTTCTTTATCGTCTTCGGAACGATCCCGTTTGCTTCATTATATTCCTGCTGTATCTTCCTTCTGCGATTTGTCTCGGAAACAGCATTCATCATGGAATCCGTAACTTCATCAGCATAGAGGATAACTCTTCCGTGATCATTCCTCGCACATCTTCCGATTATCTGAATGAGCGATCTTTCCGACCGCAAAAAGCCCTCTTTATCAGCATCAAGAATCATTAGAAGCGATACTTCAGGAAGATCGATACCTTCCCTTAAAAGATTGATTCCGACGATTACATCAACTTCGTCATTACGGAGCTGATTCAGGATCTGCATGCGTTCAACAGCCTTTATATCAGAATGCAGATAAGTGACTCTGACATTCTCCTTCTTCAGGAACTCAGTAAGGTCTTCCGCCATTCTCTTGGTGAGCGTCATTATCAGGCTCTTATCACCGGTCTTCTTCTGTTCTTTAAGCTCAGCAAGGATATCTTCGATCTGTCCGTCAACAGGACGGATATAGATCTCAGGTTCGAGAAGACCGGTAGGTCTTATTACCTGTTCAACTATCTGTTCGCTGTGTTCCTTCTCATAATCCGCAGGAGTCGCGCTCACAAACACCGTCTGTCCCATACGCTGTTCAAACTCATTGAACTTCAGCGGTCTGTTATCAAATGCGGACGGAAGTCTGAACCCGTACTGAACGAGCATCTCTTTCCTCGATCTGTCACCGTTATACATGGCTCCGACCTGAGGGATCGTCTGGTGGGACTCATCAATAAAAAGAAGAAAATCCTTCGGGAAGAAATCCATCAGAGTACACGGCGGTTCGCCTTCTTCTCTTCCCGCAATGTGTCTTGAGTAGTTCTCAATACCTTTGCAGAAACCGGTCTCCCTCAGCATATCCATATCATAGCGGGTACGCTGTTCCAAACGGTATGCGGCGATCATGTCGCCTGACTCTCTTAATTCCTTAAGTCTGACTTCAAGTTCGGCTTCGATCTTATCGATGGCCTTGTTAAGTTTGGCCCTTCCAGTTGCATAATGTGATGCCGGGAACAGTTCAATGTAATCCCTCGTAAATTCGGTCTTCCCGGTGACTGCATCAACATAGCTTATCTTCTCGATCTCGTCACCGAAAAAACTGATCCTTGTAAGTGTGTGTTCTGAATCAGGAGTCCATATGTCAATGATGTCACCCTTGCGTCTGAATGAACCTCTCACAAGATCAAAATCGTTGCGGGTGTACTGCATATTGACAAGCTGAGCCATAACCACATCCATGGGTATCTCAAGACCTGTCTCGAGCATAAGTGCAAGTGCAAGATAATCATCCTTCTCGCCTATACCATATATGCAGGATACCGAAGCCACGATTATTACGTCATCCCTCGTAAGCAGCGACTTGGTCGCCTCATGACGCATACGGTCGATCTCATCATTGATCGAAGAATCCTTCTCGATATAAGTATCCGTAGCAGCTATATAAGCTTCAGGCTGATAATAATCGTAGTAGGAAATGAAGTATTCCACGGCATTCTCAGGAAACAGTTCCTTGAATTCAGCATATAACTGTCCGGCGAGAGTCTTGTTATGGGCAAGAACAAGCGTAGGTCTTTGAACCCTTTCGATGATATTAGCCATGGTGAAGGTCTTGCCGGAACCCGTGACACCCAAAAGAGTCTGGGCCCTCATGCCTTCCTTTATCCCGCTGACAAGGGAGTCTATAGCTTCCGGCTGGTCACCGGACGGTTTGTAATCCGATACGAGCTTAAACATAAAATTCTATCCTGAACACATAAGAAATCTTTTGTGATAATTATAGAACGTTTGTTCTTTAATTGCAACCGGAAAATATGTTACTGACCGCAAAAAGAAACGCTGTCAGACAATTCCAGAACACGTTCTTTTTCCGGAGGAGCCGTTCCTTCCATCTCGGCGGAAGCAGCCGCCAATGCCATACAGAATCTGAATGTCTCATCAGAAGACATTCCGTTGTCAGACGCATAAGCAATTCCTGCTGTCATAGAATCTCCGCAGCCTGTGGTACAGCTGACCTTAACATCGACAGCTTTGGAATAAAACCTGTTTCCTTCTTTGTCAGCAAATACCGCTCCTTCTTTCCCCATAGAGATCAGGCACAGGGATGTTCCCCTGGAGACAATATCATTCGCCTCATTCATTGCTAGGTCAGGATCGTTCTCAAGTCCTAACTCATCGCAGTTAGGCTTAACCGCATATAGACTTGAATCAAGGCCTTTCTGCAGGTATTTTCCGGAACAGTCAAGTATGACCCTGACACCGGACACTTTGCTGAAATCCGAAGCAAGATCTGCGTATATATCCGAAGGTGAACCCAAAGGCGGTCTTCCGGATATGACAATGATATCGCCGGGCACTAACCGCTCTAATATCACCGATTTCATTTTTTCGACAGAATTACGGTCATATAAAGGTCCTTCAGCGTTGATGTCGGTGGTAACACCGTTCTCACCGGTTATCTTTATATTCGTTCTTGTGTTTCCGGAAGGATAAGCAATACTCAGCACCTCAAAATCCGCCTTAAGACTTTTTATAAGCCTGTCTCCGTCTTCACCGCAGATTCCGATGCATACAACAGATTCCTTACCCAGTGCTTTCAGAGTCTTGGATACATTGATTCCCTTTCCTCCGGGATCAGTCCTCATACCATAGGATCTGTTTATGCTTCCGGGCATAAGGCCGTCTTTTACATGAAGGCTTACATCTATGGCAGGATTAAGTGTGACCGTATAGATCATGGCATTACGCCTTTCTTTTAAGTGATTTCAGGTATTCCTTCTGTTCCGGGGTTATGCGGTAACTCTCGACCGCTTTCTGAATGGTCTTGTTATGAGTCCAGATACTTAGTTTCTGTTTCTCGATGAACGGCAAAGCCGCATCATACTGCTTGGCAAGAGCGGTCGCGAAATACCAGGCGATCATCATGTTGACATAGTATTCTTCAGAACGGATTTTCGAGACCTTCGTAAGATATGAAGTCTTGAAATCCTCATCCAAAAAGTGCTCCATGAGCATTCCCACCGCAAATCTCTTAACATATGTCAGATCCGAGACGATCCACTTATCCACATATTCAAGAAGCAGTTCCTTATTCTTTTTAAAAACCTTCGGTGACATCTGATCACAGGTTGCCCAGTTATCAACATAAGGAAGGAATTCATCAACGTGTTTTATGCATTTCTCCGCATCCTTCATTCCGGACAGAATAAATGCATGAAGCTGATTCTCTTCGAAATACCTGTGCGGAAGATCCGCAAGGAACGAAGATACATCTTCCCTTTTGGAAAGTTCCTTAGCCAAAGAACGAAGCGCTGGAGTTCTTACGCCGATTATCGAATCCGGATCGACAGTAGGAATAATGGTTACCTGCATATCGCGGTAACCTTTATCCTGAAGTTTGATCAATTCACTGTGGATATCTGCGGTGATCATGGAAAGATCAGAACACGAGATACATAATAATGGCTGTCGCTATGCCAAGAAGGCATCCTGCAGCAACCTGCAGCGGTGTATGGCCGAGGAGTTCCTTTAACTTCTCCTCATTCGGGAGATCTGCTCCGGTAAGCTTCTCAAACATGTCAGCCATTACATTCAGAAGCTCAGCCTGTTTGCCGGCCTGATACCTGACGTTCATGGCATCATGCATTACAACTATCGCAACTATCATGGCAATAGCGAAAAGCGCACTGTCAAAGCCTTCATAAAGGCCTGTCGCAACAGCAACGGAAACGACTGTGGCGGAATGTCCGCTCGGCATGCCTCCGTCACCGAAAAGTCTCTCGATGCTGAATTTCTTTGTCAAAATAAGATTACTGATGCATTTGAACACCTGCGCCAAAAACCATGACACAACGCCAACGATCAATATCTTGTTAGTAATTATCTGCAGGAAAAAATCCATGCTATCCCTTTCTCAATTAAAACTCTAATATATTTTACTCAATAAAATGCAAAATGAAAGACTTGCTGAAACCGCTATAACAAAAAGATGCCGCAGGTCTTCCCTGCGGCATCTCTACAAACAAACTCAAAACTTATATATTGCTGTCTCGTTCTTACGCTTGTAATCATACATTACCATTAAGGCACTACAAGGAAACAACTGTTAACAATTCGTGAACAAAGGCAGTCAATTTTGAAATCTCCTTCATAATAGCCGTATTTTAGGCTATGCACCATAATGGTGACATGGTTCACTCAAGGTGGTGCTTGATGTTTTCGCGCCCCGAGGGGATACTGAGTTCACATCTGCAGGTGATTTTACGAAAGGAACGGATTTGACATGGTCGAATTTGGTGAACAGTTAAGGAGAGCAAGAGAAGCAAAAGGAATGACACAGCAGTCTCTGGCAGAACAGTTATATGTAACAAGGCAATCTGTCTCCAGATGGGAATGCGGCGACCGTTATCCCGATCTTCTTACCACAACGAAGATATCTCAGATCCTTGAAGTGAGCCTTGACGACCTTTTATCCGGAAAAGAAATGGAAAAAGTAGTAGAAAGAAACCCTGTAGTCGAAAACAAAGTTGCCAACAACATTATGATCGTGCTTTATTCCGTGGTCGTATTGTCAATGATAATTCCATTATTGAATGCCTTATTGACACATCAGGCCATAATCGATACCAATATGCCGGGATATGACACCTATGTCATTATTCATGCTGCCACAATAATCCTTCAGTTCTTCAGCTTTACTTTCGGATTGGTAAATGCCATAAAAGGAACTTTATCTCCAAAAAGAATGGGAGCCGTAATAGGGGCTCATTTCACAGCAAACTTCATATCAGGAGTGGAATCTATAATCAGAGCGTTTCCTGCCGGAACAATCTTATGGGACTTATCGCACGGAAATGTATTGCATATATCCATCATGTTTACGATCCTGATACTTCCCGGACTTACCGGTGCGTCTGCTGTATTCTTTTATTTCATCAGAAAGAAAAACACGATTGTATGGCCTGTTCTGATTACATTGGCTTCATGTCTCGGAATACTGATCAGTATGTTGAGCAGCGTGAACATACTTAACAATTACAGCGAGCATTTTTCGATGAATAATACGCTGTCTATTGTTTTGGCTATTGCACTCTATGGGCTAATCATCTATCAGACATTTACGCTTCTTATAAAGCGGAAAAAAGCGAAGGAAACTGTAGCCAAAGCGTAATTGAACGCGTGACTGTCTGAAATGATGATTTTTAGAGAGTTTCAGATAGAAATAATTGACTTCACAAAAAGCTGCACGTTTTAGCAATAATCGTGAAGCTTTCCGTGAAATCTGGATCAATTTGCTGATTTCCTTCACGAATTAACGGATAATCGTGAAACTTTCCGTGAATCATAATGAACGAACGCACACTCAGCCTTCTGGAAAAAGATGTCTCATATAATAAGGGCTGCCGCACGGGCAGCCCTTTCTGCTTTTAAGTTCAGTCGTAATAGTCGAATTCGAGTTCACATACCTTTACGGTATCGCCTTCCTTACAGCCCATCTTTTTGAGTTCCTCGAAGACGCCCTCATTCTCAAGCGTTCTCTGGAAGAAGTTAGTTGATTCCGTATCTTCGAAATTAGTGGAATTGAAGATCTTATGGATCCATTTTCCTGTAACCTCAAAGTTTCCGTCCTCATTAATGATTATCTCGTACTTCTTACCTTCATCAAACGTATAGACCTTCTCGCCGCCCTCTGCAATATCGTGAAGTACCGTGGGAGGAAGCTTGGAGACTTTCTCGGTGATCTTGTCTGCTAGCTCCTGAATACCTATCTGTCCTGCTGCGGAAATGATGAAAACATCCTCATATCCAAGCTCTGTAACATTGTTAACAAACTCCTGAGCCTCTTCATCAGTGACTCCGTCGCACTTGTTTCCAACGACAATCTGCGGTCTTGAGGCAAGCTCAAGGCTGAATTCCTCGAGCTCATTGTTGATCGTCCTGAAATCATCCATCGGATCTCTTCCGTCTGTTCCGGACAGATCCACTACGTGAACCAGGAGCCTTGTTCTCTCGATATGTCTTAAGAAATCGTGCCCCAAGCCCGCACCTTCGTGAGCATTCTCTATGATTCCGGGAATATCCGCGATGACATAGGAGAAATCATCCTTGCTTACAACGCCCAAAACAGGTTCCAGCGTTGTGAATGGATAATCAGCGATCTTCGGCTTTGCTCTTGTTAGAACGGAAAGCAGCGTTGATTTGCCCGCATTCGGGAAACCGACAAGTCCCACATCTGCAATAAGCTTAAGTTCAACGGAAAGTTCCCTCTCCTCACCTGGAGCACCTGGAGTTGCAAACTGAGGAGCCTGTCTTACTGAATTGGCATAATGCATGTTTCCGAGACCGCCCTTGCCGCCTCTGGCTACGGTAACCTTCTGCCCCGCTTCGGTAAGGTCAGCAATGATCTCGCCTGTTGTGAAATCTTTTACGACAGTTCCGACGGGAACTCCGATAACAAGGTCCCCACCGCGCTTGCCGTACATCTTCTTGCTCATACCTTTGGCGCCATTCTCGGCAATGAACTTATGCTTGAATCTGAAATTCTGAAGGCTCGTCAGATTTGGTGCAGCCTGTAAGATGACATTACCGCCATCACCGCCGTCACCGCCATCCGGACCGCCGTTGGTAATATACTTCTCGGTATGGAAACTGAGCGCTCCATTACCGCCGTCTCCGGCCTTAACATAAATCTTAGAGTGATCTATAAACATCTGATTCTCCTTCAAAAATCAAGAGCAGTCCACGCTGATACAGCGGCAGACTGCTCTGTTGGTTTCTACTGAATACCTAACTTAGGCTACAGGATAAACGCTAACCTGCTTCTTATCCTTGCCCATACGCTCATACTTGACCTTACCGTCAATCAGAGCGAAAAGTGTATCGTCAGATCCGATTCCTACATTTGTTCCGGGATGGATCTTTGTACCGCGCTGTCTAACAAGGATATTGCCGGCCAGAACTGACTGTCCGTCACCTTTCTTCGCTCCTAATCTCTTGGACTGGGACTCACGGCCGTTCTTGGTGGAACCCATTCCTTTCTTATGTGCGAAGAGCTGTAAACTAAACTTAATCATAATTACACCTCCGGTGTTCTTGAATTAATAATCTCTACGTACCTTTTTTTACTCTCGTTATAATCTCTTGCTATCCCGATAAGACCTAACTCGCAAGTCCTCATTATTACCTGAGCCCTGTTCTTTGTCTCATCGTCTCCCGTATCGGGAACCGTTACCCTCAGATTGACATCCTCTGTGCCTTCACCAACAACGCGAAAAGTGGAATCTGTATCATAACCACATATATCTTCCAAAGCGTTTGCACTCGTACACAGGAGTGTTGATACAGCGCTGCATATGATGTCCTTGCCGGGTTCAGCATATCCTGCATGTCCGTTAGCATAAATCGCGCGGATCAGATTGCCTTCCCTGTTGACGATAACGGAAATCATTAGACCTTAAGTCCCTGATCAAACGTTGATAGCCTTGATAAGTACACGTGTGTAAGGCTGTCTGTGGCCGTTCTTTCTTCTGTAGCCCTTCTTAGCCTTGTACTTAGAGACGATAACCTTCTTGTTTCTTCCCTGCTTTACGATCTCACCGGTAACAGTAGCTTTAAGATCACCTGCTGCGATACCGTTGTCATCAGATACTGCAAGTACTTCATCGAAAGTAACCTGGCTGCCAGCCTCTCCTTCAAGCTTCTCAA
>JAIKYD010000079.1 GCA_024683485.1 Saccharofermentans sp.
AGTCGTCATGGGCGGCGAGCAGTCGATACTTCCCGGCATCAAGTTTGCGGAACGCTTTGCCGATTATGGTATTACGGGTCTTTCTGTATCGCTCTTCGGTGCAGAGGGTATCCCTGATTCGCCTGATAATATTCCTGTCGACATGTTTATCCCTGCTGTAAAGTATCTTCGTGAAAGAAAGAAGATAGACCGCATCAGCATATACGGTCAGTCCATGGGATCGATCTTTGCCGTGTTGGCAGCACAGTATATCGGAGGATTCGAGAACCTTATCATGGTTAGCCCCACGCACGTGCCTTTCGAAGGGACACTGAAGGATAAGAAGACCATGACCGGCAGAAGCGTGGCTACGTGGAAAGGTGAAGATATTCCGTTCGTTAAAGCTGATTTCTCCAAGGTCAAAGCTGCCAAATACTATCGCCATCCAGACTCTGCGTGCAAAGTTACGGGCATGTGGATCGCATATCACGATGCATATAGAGATGAAAGCGCATCTAATAAAGCAAGACTCAGTGTTGAAAGATCCAACGCACGTGTATTGCTTATAGCTGGTGACGAGGATGAGGCCTGGCCTGCTGAGTATTCGGTAAGACTTATTGAGAATGATCTTAAAGAAAAGAGTTACAACAAAGACGTTAAGATTATCGTATATCCGCACGGAAGCCATCTTAACGGTCTGATGCCAAACAGGGAGCGCGAGAAGAAGCTCTACCGAATGATTCCTCTAATAGGCTTAATGTATAAGACTTTCGGGAAGTACAAGGATCTTAATATCTCATATTTCGACAATACAGAGAAAGAGATAATCAAATGGCTTAATTCATGAACTGAAGGCGTAGAATTACTGATTCTGCAGACTCTTTAAACGTATCGAATTCGATGCGTTATAACGTGGAGTTATGAATATCAAAAAATAATACAGTTGACTATTATCTCTGCTGTTTATATACTAGTTAGCCGAAGGTAATTAGCAGCGGCTAACCGCAAAATATATACAGAAGGAAGATAATAGAATGGCCAAGAAAGAGATAACTAATCCAACCACAAAAGACGGAAAGAAAATGAGGGTAAAAGACCTGATCTTTGCAGGTGCATTTGCTGCAATATATGTTGTTGTGATGCTTCTCATTGTTATGGTATGCGGAACCATACCTGTGCTTTATCTGATCACGCCTTTATTTGTTGGCATAGTATGTGCTACGATCTATGAACTCTGTGTCCTTAAGGTGCATAAATTCGGTGCAGCCTTAATACTGGGTATATTGTTCGCAGTAACTGCATCTTCCGGTTATCTTCCGGGAATGTTTATGGCGATCGGTATTGCTGTTTTGGCTGAAATTGTACTGCTCATCGGCAAATACAAATCCAAGAAATTTTTCCTTATATCATATCTTGTATTTAACATAAACATGGTATGCCCGTTCTCTAATCTGTATTTGAACAGAGATTCCTTTATGGCAATGGCAACCGAGTACTACGGTGAATCATACGCAAATGGAGTGGCGGCACTTGCAACAAGCTGGATGCCTTTCGCACAGATAGGACTTGCTGTCATAGGAGCAGGAATAGGTGTGCTTATTGCTTCAAAGCTTATAAAGAAGCACTTTGAGAAGGCCGGAATCGTCTGAGTTCAGTTAGCTTTATATGGATCTGACATTCTATGGTGAAGATGTAAAAGGGCTGATCAGAGTTGATCCGAGGACTAAGGTCCTTATCTTTCTTACCAGTAGTCTTGTATGTGTAAGCAGTTACAGTGATTTAGGAATAGCGCTGTATTCGGTGTTGCTGTGTATCCTGTTTGCGCTGTGCGGGAAACCTCTGACAGCACTCAAGGCAGCAATAGCTCTCGGAGTAGTGTTATTTATTCGTACTGTTATGAGCAGTTCACAGGGCGCACCTGAAGTGGTTGTAATGGTCATAACACTCGTTACCACGAGTTTTATGTTTGCTTTCCCTACGTTGATGAGCATCTATCTGATAGTCAAAACAACCAGGATAAGCCACTTTCTCTCTGCATTCCAGGCCATGCACATCCCTGTTAAAGCGGTAGTCCCAGTTGCCGTATTTTTCAGATTCCTGCCCACAGTTACAGATGAATGGAATGGAATCCGTAAAGCGATGGCTTTCAGAGGCATATCGCTAAGTCCGGTACAGATAATTGCTCATCCATGGAGAACGATCGAGTTTGTGTTAATACCGATGTTGTTTTCAACCATGAGTGTCATGGAGGAACTTGCAGCTGCAACTATGGCAAGAGGAATGGATATCGAAGTTAAAAGAAGCTCATATGAAGAAGTTAAGCTGCATATGACCGATTATCTTCTGATAGTTCTGTTCATTGCATTATTCATATTATCAGCCGTGATCGCCCAAAAGCTTAAAGAGGGTACTGTATGATCAAATTCGAGAATTGCAGTTTCCACTATGGCGGAGAGCAGGGTACCGGTGAAGGTGTCGATAACATAAATCTGACTGTCGATGACGGCGAAGTAATTGTGTTGTGCGGATCTTCAGGCTGTGGCAAGACCACACTTACGAGACTGATAAATGGACTTGCTCCGCACTTCTATCCGGGTGAACTTGAAGGTGAAGTATGGGTAAACAACGTATGTATATCTTCATCAGAGCTTTCAGAGACCAGCAAGTATGTGGGAAGCGTGTTCCAGAATCCAAAGAGTCAGTTCTTTAATATTGATACGACGGGTGAGTTGGTTTTCGGATGCGAGAACCAGGGAATGAGCAGAGAAGAGATTAGTAAAAGGCTGATTCAGACTGAAAAGGACATGAAGCTGAATGCTCTCATGGGAAGAAATATATTCGAACTGTCAGGCGGTGAGAAGCAGCAGATCGCATGCGGAAGTGTTTATACTGCCCAGCCAGATGTTTATGTGCTCGACGAGCCTTCTTCAAACCTTGACCGGAAAGCGATTCACCGTCTGCACGATATACTGAAAAAGATAAAAGAGAACGGTAAGACTATCATAATCTCAGAGCACCGTCTGTACTATCTTATGGATCTGGCTGACAGGTTTATTTATCTTGATGACGGAATCATCACAGCCACCTATACACCTAAGGAATTATCCGGTCTTACGGATAATGAACTTGCTTCAATGGGCTTAAGATGCACTGATCTTAATAAGCTCGAGAAGAATCCTGCAAACAGCGATTTTGGTAGCGGCGGCCAGCCCGTCATCGAAGCCATTGATCTGAACTGCACACGCGGCGGCAATCAGATACTTGATATTGACAGACTGCGTCTTCCTGAACACTCCGTCATAGCAATAATAGGTGATAATGGAAGCGGTAAATCAACCATGACTGAGGCTCTGTGCGGAGTGGGAACTTCTGACGGAAGCATTGCGTTTAAAGGCCGTTACTTAAGCGAGAAAGAACGTTCCGGCAAAAGTTTTATGGTTATGCAGGATGTTAACCGTCAGCTCTTTTCTGACAGTGTCATTGAAGAGGTATTGCTGAACGCTTCTGTTGACCGTGACAGAGCTTTGGAGATATTGGATAAACTCGGTCTTAAAGGCACTGAGGACAGACACCCATCATCTCTTTCAGGAGGGCAAAAGCAACGTGTTGCAATAGCTTCCGCGCTATGTGCAGGAAAAGAGATCATATTCTATGATGAGCCCACATCCGGACTTGACAGACGAGGAATGGAACGTTTTGGTGAGATATTAAGTGAGATGAGAAGTGAAATAACTTCAGTAATCATTACACATGATCCTGAACTTATACTCCGTTGCTGTACTCACATACTGCATATAGAGAACGGACGTGTCATGGGATTTTATCCGCTTAATGATGACGGTGTTCAGCGTGTCAGAGGATATTTCATGTCGGAAAGCGATGAGAATACTTCCAAAGTACGCAAAAAATACGGAATGTTCGGAAGAGTTCTGAAATACACCGGCAAATGGAAAAAGTATGTGGTCTTCGCAGTTGTCTTTATGGTGCTTGGTGCTTTTTTCGGAACTGTACCATATGCGGGGATCTATGATCTGCTTACGCGTTTTTTGAACGGAGATTCGCTGACCCTGAATAACACCGTACCTGATATCGCTCTTATCCTGGGTTCGGGAATCCTTTATGCGGTTGCTTATACATTCGGTCTGCAGTTAAGTCACCGTGCAGCATACCACACTCTCGAAAACATCCGAATAAGCCTTCAGGAAAAGCTCGACGGACAGCCCATTGGAAACATTCATGATATGGGCATAGGAACAGTCAAAAAACTTTTCAACGATGATATCGAATCCGTTGAGCTCATGCTCGCGCACGTCATTCCGGAAGGTTTTTCGAATATCTTCGTAGGTATCATCATACTTCTGATACTGATCGCTGTGGACTGGCAAATGGCTTTGTGTTCGGTTGTAGTACTGCTGCTCGGATACGCAGCTTCAACGCAGATGTACAATGTCGGAATGGATAAGATGGGCTACTACTTCGCATCTTCCAAGAGACTTAACAATTCGATAATTGAATTTGTATCAGGAATGGAAGTCGTAAGGATCTTTAACCGCAGCAATGAATCAGGTGAGAGATTCGAAGATTCCGTCAATAAGTACCGTGACTTTGGTCTCGCATGGTATGAGGTGTGCTGGCCGTGGATGGCTTTATACGGAAGTCTATTTGCCAATATCACGCTGTATTCGCTTCCTCTTGGAGGATTGCTCGTAATATTGGGTCATCTGGCTCTCGAAAAGTATATCCTCGCTTTATGCCTGAGTTATGCATTAGGTCCTTTGCTCATACATACTCTTGCTCTGATCGGATCCATGCCGAGAGTTAACTATAAGATCCAGTCAATCGAGAAGGCTTTAGACCGTCCCGCACTGAAGAGCGGTGACGATTCTTTCAAGGGAACAGATCATTCGATTACATTTGAAAAGGTAAGATTTGCATATAAAGGTGATGAAGTCATCAAGGGTATTTCATTCACCGCAAAAGAAGGTCAGATGACTGCGCTTGTCGGTGAATCGGGAAGCGGAAAAAGCACCATTGCAAGACTTATTGCACATTACTACGACGTTGATTCAGGAAGCATAAAGATAGGTGGACAGGACATATGCGATCTGTCTTTGTCGACGCTTGGAGACCAGGTTTCCTACGTATCCCAGGAGCTCTTTCTTTTTAACAAATCTATAATGGAAAACATCCGTATAGGTAAGCCTGATGCGACAGATGAGGAAGTTAAAGATGCTGCAAGAAGAGCAGGTTGTGAAGACTTCATATTAAACTTCGAGCACGGATACAATACCATGGCGGGAGCATGCGGAAACAAACTTTCAGGCGGTCAGAAGCAGAGGATCGCTTTTGCGAGAGTCCTTCTGAAAGACGCACCCGTAATAGTTCTTGACGAGGCCACGGCATTCATCGATCCCGAGAATGAGAAGAAAATGAATGATGCTATTGCGGAGATAATAAAAGACAAGACTGTGCTCATAATTGCACATAAGCTCAGCTCAATAGCAAAAGCAGATAAGATAATCGTACTTGGCAAGGGGAGGATCATATCAGAAGGTACACACAGAGATCTTATCAAAGATTGCGTTGAGTACCGCAAGCTCTGGAATGCAACGGAAGAAAGCAACCGCTGGATCCTGAAGGGCGGTGCAGGCAGATGATCCGTATATTACATAAACTCCTTGTATTTTGTGATAAGAAAAATGCAAGACGGATTCGTTTTGCATACATATTCTCATTCCTGAATGCATTTGCACAGAATGCTCCGATAATGGCAGGTATCTTCATGATCCGCTCGC
Organism: Saccharofermentans sp.; assembly: GCA_024683485.1. Classification (GTDB taxonomy): domain Bacteria; phylum Bacillota; class Clostridia; order Saccharofermentanales; family Saccharofermentanaceae; genus Saccharofermentans. The sequence continues at coordinate 5,775 of JAIKYD010000079.1, forward strand.
TGATGGACGGTACGGCTGATGTTTTGACATGCTGTCTGATGGCCGGAATGCTTCTTGTCTGTTTTGCTCTCGGAGCATTTTTCAGGCATATGTCAGACAGGCTTCAATCGTCTGCGGGTTACAAAGTCTTTGCGGAAAAGAGAATAGAATTTGCACGTCATTTAAGAAAGCTTCCGATGGGATATTTTACGGATGAAAACATCGGACGAATAAGCTCGATCCTTACCGAGGATATGGTCTTTGTTGAAGAGAACAGCATGAGCGTACTTGCGGAGATCGCAAGCGGTATCTTTGCCCAGATCGTATTGACTGCATTCATGTTTTTCCTTGATCCATTGCTCGGGAGTGTAACCCTGATAACAGACATTGTAATACTGATCCTTTCTGTTCCAATGAATAAAGCTGCTGCGCGTAATTCCATTGGAAGACAGGGAGCTGTTGAAGATCTTACAGGTTCCGTCATTGAATATGCGGAAGGAATGGCGGTATCAAAGAGCTTCGGACTTATGGGTGAGAGCTCAACCCGCCTTCGCGACAGCTTTGCAAGAAGCCGTGAAGCAAATCTTCAGTTTGAGAGGGAGTACGCGCCTTATGAGAGAAATCTGGAGATTATCTGTGCGGCCGGAATAACAGGCATATTAGCTGCGGCAATATGGCTCCTTCAGGCCGGAAGAATGGATGCCATTAATTTCATAGGTGTTCTCCTGTTTCTGATGAATCTTTTCACACCGTTCAAGACCGTGTTCCAGATGGGCGCGCGTCTGTCGATAATGGAAGTGGCATTGGATAAGATAGGAGCGGTATTTGCCGAGAAGCCTCTGTATCTTGATGGCGAAAAAGAACCCCTTAGTGATTACACACATGAGATCGAATTCAAGGATGTGACTTTCTCTTATGGAGATGAAGAAGTACTTAAGGGAATTTCTTTTACTGCTGATAAAGATCAGATGATAGCCCTTGTCGGTGAATCAGGAAGCGGTAAGACCACTATAGCAAATCTTATGGCCCGCTTCTGGGATGTTAATGGGGGAGCGGTTCTTTTGCGTGGTGTCAACATCAAGGACATGCCGATGGAAACTCTTATGAACCATATAAGCATGGTATTCCAGAAGGTGTATCTTTTCGAGGATACGGTATTCAATAACATCGCCATGGGCAAAGAAGATGCTTCGATGGAAGAAGTTGCCGAAGCAGCTAGAAAGGCCCGTTGTTACGATTTTATAATGCAGCTTCCATATGGCTTTGACACAATAGTAGGAGAGGGCGGAACGAGCCTCTCAGGTGGTGAAGCACAGCGTATCTCCATAGCACGCTGTATCCTGAAAGATGCTCCTGTGATCATCCTTGATGAAGCTACTGCAAGTATAGATGCAGATAATGAGCGTTATATCAAAGAGGGTATGACAGAACTTTGCCGTGATAAGACAGTCCTGGTCATTGCACACAGACTTAACACCATCAGAAGTGCCGACAGGATTTTGGTGATCGATCATGGTCAGATCGCTGAAGAAGGAACACATGATGAGCTTATGGATAAGAACGGTCTGTATTCACGTATGGCACTGCTCCAGAAGGATATGAACGAAGAGCTGGAGGACGATGCCAAATGAGCAAGAATGCATGCCGTATCACAGGAATCATCACCATCATCATAAGTGTTTTTCTGATCATCGGAGGACTGTATCTTCCGCAGGCAGGCGTAATGCCGCAGATAACCATTACCAGCCTGGTCACGGGAATCTTTCTCCTTATTGTGGGAATCGTATTTTATAAAATTCTTAAAACTGATGAAAAATGACTGTTGACAAATTGGTTAGCCACGGCTAACATATTTTGGTTATCGATGATAGCTAACAGGTGAAAACAAATGCCGAGAGATAAGTCATTAAGTCACATAAGAGTTAATAAAGCGATCAGAGAAGAATTCCTTGAGAAAGGTTTCGAAGGTGCATCCGTAAGGAGCATTGGAGCCAGAGCCGGCATGACATCTGCCGGTCTTTACCGCCATTACCGCGATAAAGAAGCAATGTTTGATTCGGTGGTCGAACCGCTTATCGATGAGATAAAGGTCTGGAATAAGAATCATATTGCAAAGAAGTATGCGCTGACAGGCGATAAGACTGATAAAGAGGTTCTTTTCGGTGAGACTTTTATCGATCTCATAAAAAATATTATCATTCCTCACAGGGAAGAATTCCTGATCCTCATGAACTGTTCAGCCGGAACCAGGTATGAGAATTTTATCCACAATTATGTGGAAGAAAACCAGCACGAGTTCATGAGGGCAATAGATTATATGGAGCAGAAGGGGCTTCCGGTAAAAAAGATAAGAGATGATGAATTGCATATATTGCTGTCCGCATATTTTACGGCGTGTCTTGAACCGGTAATACACACCTACGATGACCGGCTGATAGAAAAATACCTTAATACCGTGCAGGAGTTCTTCATGCCGGGGTGGTTAAAGATAATGGGATTGCAGTAAAGAGCCTTAAGGGCTCTTTTTTATTGTTTAGGCTATCAAATACTTGTGCCTGATAGCTAACGGAAATGCTTATTAAATAACAGGAGATAAAAGAAATGGCGAAAGCAGAAAAGTACGATCACATGAAACTTATCAGGCAATATGCCGGAGGGCATAAACACCTGATAACTTTGGGAAGGATACTGGCAGGCTTAAGTGCTGTCATAACCCTTGTTCCGTTCTATCTTCTTTGGAAGATAATCGCAGTTGCGATAGAGGGAACTGATCTGGGCAGGATCAGCGGATATGCCTGGGGAGCAGTTATCCTTACCGTGTCAGCCCTTCTTATTTATATCTTTGCTCTTCTCTGTACGCACATAGCTGCGTTCAGAGTTCAGGCAAACATGAGAAGTGAACTTATGAGAAAGATAATCAAACTTCCGCTCGGGATCTTTGATGAGGACGGAACGGGTAAGATCAGAAGGATCGTTAGCGATTCGACTGCAGCAACGGAGACTTATATTGCCCATAATCTTGCGGATAAGACTGTGGCAGCCGTAACACCTGTCGGATTGATCATACTTATTCTTGCATTCGACTGGAAGATGGGTCTGATCTGTATGATCCCTGCGGTTATCGGATTCATCTGCATGATGTCCATGATGGGCAAGAGCATGCAGGAGAAGATGAAGGAATACCAGAATGCTCTTGATACCATGAGCAGTGAGGCTACCGAGTATGTCAGGGGTATTCCCGTAGTAAAGACTTTCGGTCAGACGGTTCATTCGTTCAAGCGTTTTAAAGAATCCATCGACGGTTACGGAAAATGGACGACAGCATATACATTACAGCTCAGAATGCCCATGATCGGATTCATGACATGTATCAATGCGATATTTCTTGCGATCGTGCTTGGGGCTTTCTTCCTCACTAGAAACGGCATTGCTGATACGACTATTCTGAATGTCATGTACTACATAATCGTAACGCCTCTGGTTACCGTTACGCTTACCAAGATCGCTTATTCAGGCGAAGCTGAAATGACACTCATAGATGCACTTAAGAGAGTGGATTATGTTCTTGGTCTTAATGTTCTGCCAGAGTCTGAAAAGAACAATATTCCCGAAGACAACAGCATTACGCTCAAAAAGGTTTCCTACAGATATGCTGATGCAACAAGAGATGCGGTATCAGATATTGATATTTCCATTGCTCCCGGAGAGCACGTTGCTTTTGTCGGTCCCTCGGGATCAGGCAAGACCACGCTTGCTGAACTCATGGTTAGATTCTTTGACGTTACTTCAGGAGAGATCCTTCTTGGCGGTGTCAATATTAAGGATATTCCTTCGGATAAGCTCATGGAACGTGTGTCATTCGTGTTCCAGGACAGCAAGCTCCTTAAGACATCGATCCTCGAAAATGTCCGGATGGCCAGACCGGATGCTACACGTGAAGAGGTTATCGATGCTCTTGCAAAGGCCCAGTGTACGGATATCATCGAAAAGCTGTCTGACGGTATAGATACGGTTATCGGGGAGAAGGGAACGTATCTCTCAGGCGGCGAGCAGCAGAGGATCACCATCGCCAGGGCGGTGCTTAAAAACGCACCTATCCTTATACTCGACGAGGCAACGGCATTTGCCGATCCTGATAATGAGACAAAGGTCCAGGCAGCTTTTGAAGAACTCTCAAGAGGCAAGACACTTATTATGATCGCGCACAGACTGAGCACGGTAAAAAGTGCCGACAGGATATTCGTTCTTGATGACGGCAAGCTCAAAGAGAGCGGTACACATGATGAACTTATTTCTTGTGGAGGTCTCTATAAGAAGATGTTCGAAGAATACGGAAGATCGATCGAATGGAAGGTAGGTGCCTGATATGGTTGAAAAGTTAAAGCACAAATATGCGCTCTCCACTCAGGGCGCCAAAGATATGATCAAGGCATGCATCAGCGTTACGATAAGCAACATGATGCTCATGATGTCTGCAGGTGTTCTATATACGCTTATTAAAGACCTGTTGAGCAATAATCTCACTAAGGACAGATTGCCTTTTTACATTATATGGAGCGTTGTGATACTTATGCTGATAGCAGTTACAAACTTCATTCAGTACAACATGACTTTCCTTACGACATATAAGGAGAGCGGTATCAGAAGAACCTCGATCGCTGAAAGGCTCCGCCGCCTGCCGCTGTCTTATTTTGGCAAGAAAAACCTTGCTGATCTCACACAGAATATCCTGGGTGACTGCGCCCAGATCGAGACGGCATCCAGCCATTGGATCCCCGAGATAATCGGAGCTCTTATCTCCACAACTCTTGTGGGATTGAGTCTTTTCATCTTCTTTGATTGGAGAATGGTTCTTGCAAGCTTCTGGGTAATACCTGTATCACTTGCAATAATCGGCTCCTGTTCCGGTCTGGAGAAGAAAGCCGTAAAGAAGAATGCAGACGTAAAACTCGACATGAATGACAGTGTCCAGGAGTGT
>JAIKYD010000051.1 GCA_024683485.1 Saccharofermentans sp.
CAAACTGGATAGATCTTATATGTCACAACTTTCCGTTTGCGTTTTTCTCTCAGATCTTCTTCATTCAGCCTGCGGTACGGTTTCTTTTTAGAAAGATCTTTGCTAAAGACATTGCTTCAAGAAATAGCTGAGGTGACTGCAAAATCAGCAATTAAGTTGACTAAGACCTCTGAGAAAATCAGAGGCCTTTTCAAGTTAGACTTGAATATTTTATTGTATCTTCTATCTCTTCTCGCTAAAATTTATGTGTAGGTACCTCTATCCTATTACTGGAAGGAGGTATTACACATGGAAGATGAAGATCGCAGATATAACACTTTCGTGGACTTTGTAAATGCGAATAGATCAAAAACGGAACTTGTTCCACCTATTCAGAATGAGGAGGAACGTAAGCTTTTCGATAATATTGTCAGGGATCTGGCTGAGTTACGCAAGACGGATCCCCAAGCATCCTTTGCTCATTATGATTCTGAGTGGGGCTTTTATGATTGCGGCTATGACTTGGATTAAAGTGAGTTGCATTGCATGGACGAAGTTTTTTACTATTAGATTAAGGAAAGAAGATTGGGTAAGAAAGATGGTGGCAGATACTACCTGTACACAGATGGAGCTTGTATTTATTATGTTTTGCCGAAGGAATTCATTTTACAGCAATGCAACACGTCCCGAGATGGGTATGAGCATAACAGGAGAAAAAATAAGGATCCGCGAGAAACGGTACTCGCAGAACCTTATTCTTAGCTCTCGTTCTTTTGGTTATTTGTGAAGGTAAATAGTACCTTCGTCCTGAAAATATAATATGTAAGCATATGGATTAATTCCAATGTACGATTTAACACTTATATTGAATAATGTTTATAAAGGTATTCTTCAAACATTTTTCTTTTAATCAGTCTTCTGCTGCCACTCCATAATACATAAGGACAACTGGGACTGTCAGTCATCATTCGTATTTTGTTGACACCGATATTGAAGTAGGCAGCGGCTTCTTCTGGTGTAAGCAAGGATTTTTCCGCAATAGGAACTTCTTTTGCCATTTTTGTTCTCCTTCTGATTAATTAGTTTAGAGAAATCTAGGACCTTTGTTTCCACCGGATAAACCATTTCCTGATATATTCCAGATCCTTAGCAGGAGATGAGTCCAAATAAACGTGAGCAGCCGAGAAAGCGGCTCGAACTTGAGCGATACTTTCCTCTTCGGGGAGCCTTTCGTCGATGCTTATGTACTTTATTTTATTAATAGAACATATATAACCCTTAAGTTTCTTCTCTTTAGCTGAGCTGCACACGTCGATTATCAGTTTGATATCGGGCAGATATACTGTTACAGGGATCCCAATGAAGGCTTCTGTGTCGGTTCTTACGGCCAATCCTCGTTTTCCGGCATAGTAAATAGTTGCCAGTTGTGGAAGGAGATATACGAAATCCTTGGCTATTCTTTTATTGGTTAATCGTTCTTCCCTTAGTCGCTTAAGCTCATTCGCAATGCAAAAAGGACATATTCGTCCATTTGCGCGAGCGTAAACAACAGCCTGATATTCATTACCGCACTTGCTGCAGTGCCACCAGACATTGGAACGGTTCTTATACGTAATGGCATCAGGGGAGAGTTTGTTCTTAGCAGACCACTCGGGAATCAGATGTGGATGAGTCGTAGCAAGATCATTGTAGCCTTTCCAGACCTTGTGACCGGCACAGTAGGGACATCCATGACCTTCAGCTCTGTCTGCTATACGGGCTTTCCATTCGTGACCTTTAGTGCAGACCCACCAGACCTCTGTATTTGAAGAAACTGCGTATTCTGATGCCTTTTTCGAATTCTTGGGAGACCAAGATTGGGCCAGTTCAGGATTTATCGTTGCAAGGTCGTTATAACCTTCCAGAACTGCTCTATGCTCGCAATAGGGACATCCGCTATCAAGAAGTGCTCTGTTCTTAACGGTAGCCTCCCATTCATGTCCTCTAGCACATATCCACCAAACCTTTTGATGGGAGCCACAAGAGACTTTATCAGGGGATTGAGTGTTCTTGGGAGACCACTGAGGAATAAGATCCGGTCTTTCTTCAGCTACGGATCCACGTCTCATAAAGGGAGATCGTCAATACAAAAGAGATAGACACCGTATCTCTTGATCGTTTCTTCGAAGTCGTATTCTGTCTTCTCGATCCTGAACAGAGCTTTGCAAAGTTTATTCAGAAGAACAGCTAGAGAACCACACCAGGTAATAACCATATCCTCTACCTCCAGCATAAGGATAATCGGAAGGGAAGAGGGATTCCAATGTGCGATTATTTTGAATAAGAGACATACTTTCACAGAGTGAAACTATGAAGCATAATAATGGCCTGCGTTAGAAAACGTCAGGCCATGTATCTATTTGCACATTTAAAATTTTAGTGTTGAATCAAATTTCTGGACGATTGGTTCAGTATTGGTTCAGTAATGGTTAAGTTGAGTGATTTTCGAAACTCGCAAACGCAATAAGTTAGGGCGTTTCAGAATTTGAAATCAGTCAAGAGGGCGCATTGTCGGGAAAAGCAGGACATCTCTTATACTCGGGCTGTCTGTCAGGAGCATTACGAGACGGTCGATGCCGTAGCCGATACCGCCCGTAGGGGGCATACCGAGCTCTAACGCATTGAGGAAGTCCTCGTCTGTGTGATCTGCT
>JAIKYD010000050.1 GCA_024683485.1 Saccharofermentans sp.
CCATGCAAAGGCCTATATGTTCAAGAACAAGAACCCACAAGCCAATTCTTATTATCTGACTGGCAGTAGCAACCTTACTGATGCAGGACTTGGTTTGAAACCTACATCTAATGTTGAACTGACTACAGGTGAAGCTGTCAACAGTGCCAATCAGGATTTCAAAGAGGTTTGCTCTTGGTTTGAGGATTTATGGAAAGAGGCTAAAGATAAGGTACAAAACCCTGATGATCCCAAAGGCCCCATGATCAGCACCAAGGAGTTTTTCATCAAGAAGATTGAAGAATATTTCCGTAAGTACACACCTGAAGACATCTATTATAAAATTCTCTATGAACTGTTCAATGCTGATTTGGATATCGATAGCTCTATAGAGCATAAGAAAGATATGTCTTTGCTGCAGACAAGTGCCATTTGGAATACTTTGTTCAATTATCAGCAAAAGGGCGTTATTTCCCTGATTAAGATGCTCCGCAAATACAACGGAGCGATCCTTGCAGATGCTGTAGGTTTAGGAAAGACGTTCTCTGCTTTAGCGGTCATTAAATACTTCCAAACTCAGAGCTATATGACAGTACTGTTGTGCCCTAAGAAGCTTGAGAACAACTGGACGCAATATTTGAAACGTCATGGAAGCAGGTTTGAAAAGGATGAATTCGACTATGTGGTGCGATTCCATACTGACATGCAAAACGATCGCATGGAGAAATCGTATAATGACGCCAGATTAAGCTACCTGCAAAACCGCAAAAAGATTCTTGTGGTGATTGATGAAAGCCATAACCTTCGTAACGAGAAGTCAAATCGCTATCAAGAACTTCTTACTTCGCTCATCCAAAACCAGAAAGGCCAGGAGTCTCGCGATGTTAAAGTCCTGATGCTTTCTGCAACGCCTATCAACACGGGCTTTAATGATGTAAAGGGCCAGTTCAATTTGATTGGTCATGGTAAAGACGATGCGTTCGACACAGAAGAGTTTGGTGTAGAGTCATTAAGGAATTTGTTTAAGGGTGTTCAAAGCAAATACACCCAGTGGTGCGGTGAGCCTGACAGAACGATTGGAAAATTCATCGCTATGCTACCTCCAAAGTTCTTCAATCTGACCGACAAGCTGATTGTTGCCCGCACGCGTAAACTTATTGAAAAAACGCTCGGCGAGAATCTCGGCTTCCCAGAAAAGAAAGCGCCAGTAAACGTTTATCAGGGTGTAGACCATTTTGGAAAATTGAAAACAACTGAAGAGATCTACAAAGCTTTTGAGGACCTCAGCCTGTCAGCATATCAACCTTCACTCTTTTTATACGAAAGCCGTAAGGCAGCAAGGAAAGAAGCCGAATCCGATTGGGATGATGATATAAACCGTGAACGTTTCCTCGTCAAAATGATGGGCATCCTCTTTATGAAGCGTTTGGAGAGTTCTTGGTTCTCATGTCTTCAAACAGTAGAAAAGGTACTGAATGTTCACAAGTCGACTCTTCAGTTAGTTGTAGACTATAAGGAAAAGAAAAACAATGGTACGATAACTGTCGATGTTACCGATGACATCAATGACGAAGATGACGACCTCATCGACGACATGTATGCACTCCGCAAAGGAACCATCAAGTTATCAGAAATGAAGAATCTCGGAGGTTTTGAGAAGAATCTTCGTCGAGATGTCAATCTTTTAAAAGCAATCTATGAGAGTCTGCTTGATTTTAACAACAAATACGAGAAAGGTGAAGAGAAAGATTTGAAACTTGAAAAGCTTGTTGAAATCCTCAATAAGAAGAAGCAAGCACAGAATAAAAAAGTTGTCATTTTCACAGCCTATTCAGATACAGCCAAATTCGTTTTTGACGAACTAAAGAAACGCGGTTTCTCGAAAATGGCATCCGTTTCAGGTCAAGACATTTTCACTACAGGAAACCACTCTACGACGAACTTCACGGATGTGTTGCAAAGCTTTGCCCCCTATAGCAAACTTTACAAAGAGCTTGATTGGAGTGATCTGTACGAAGAGGCAAAACTGAACAGAGCAGAGTATTATAATGATGACAAACTGCGCTGGGAAGTTGATTATGAGACATGGGAAAAACTCATAAGAAAAAACAAGCCTAATTATACCCGCCTACTTGATGATGGTATTGACATCCTTATAGCCACAGATTGCCTCTCTGAAGGCCAGAATCTGCAGGATGCTGATATGCAAATCAATTACGACATACACTGGAATCCAGTACGTCTTATTCAGCGTTTCGGTCGTATTGACCGTATTGGCTCGCCAAACAAGTTGATCCAATGTGTCAACTTCTGGCCAGCAGAATCATTAGATGAATACCTGCACTTGGAGACTCGCATTCAGAACCGTATGGCTGCCATGACGCTACTCGACACAGAAGTGATGGATATTGATGATAGATTTAAGACCATTATCGACGACAACCCCATTCAGGATAAGAATGCAGACCGGCTGCTGGAAGAGTTAAGGAGCAACAGCATCAGCGATATAGAATCTCCCAAGACGCTGTCACTCAAGGATTTCTCGTTTGAGGTATATAGACAAGACCTGGTTGACTATTTTGAGGCGCACAAAGCAGTTTTCAAAAAGATGCCAAACGGAATTTATTCTGGCTTCATGAATGAAACTGACCTTTTTGAGAATATTCCTGAGAGCCTCGTCGCCGTTGTGGGTTATCCCCATCGTGAGCCCGGCAGCAATAAGCCTTATCAGGAAATTTATCTGATGTGTCAGCCTGTTGACCCCAATCTTCCTGCTGGATATCAAGAACTGAATCGTGCTGAAGTGCTTGAGTTCCTGCGAAAGAATAAAAACAAAGAGCGTTTTGTTCCAGAATGGATTGAGGTAAATAATTCTGAAAAGCTTTCTAAGTTGTCAGGCATCCTGCAATCATGGATGGAGGTAAAGATGAAAGATGAAGCCTATGCTCTAAGACGTGATCCACGAAAGATGCTCGCAGAGATAAAAGCAGGTAAAACCATTACTCCTCTCGATGAGAAATTTAGATTGGAAAACTTTGATCTCATTGTATGGGAATATGTATCAAGTGCAAATACAAATTATTAATAATTCAAGAATTATGAATCAGACATTAAAATTGGGTCTTCACAGGAATGACGTGATACCGGCTTCGTGCAGGGCCAGCAGCCGGAGTTCGAAATAGCGGTCGTCGGTGGAAGCCCAAGCCTCACGCTTCATCACCTTAATCTTTGTATAAATGAACGTAGAAAGCTGACGATCCATTATCTTTGTAGTGGCAAAACTATAAAAGATAACAATTATGGACGTCAGCTTTATGTATCACGGATTCGGTCTCCGAACTGTTGAGTGCTCCCGAACAGAGTACAAAGATAATGGAATAGTTTTGAATGTGCAAACTCGGGACGATAAATTATGCTGTCCGGAGTGTAAAAGTAAGAAAATTATACGAAACGGGTATTCCATCCGTCGTTTCCGCTGTGTTCCGATCGGTCGCAAGCCGGTTTACATCGACATGCGTGTTCAGCGCATCAAGTGCCGTGTCTGCGGCTGTGAC
>JAIKYD010000007.1 GCA_024683485.1 Saccharofermentans sp.
CTACTGCGCCGTACCATTGGTGGAAACTACAGGGCTCGAACCTGTGACCCTCTGCTTGTAAGGCAGATGCTCTCCCAGCTGAGCTAAGCTTCCGTTAGCCACACCTTTATTCAAAGCGCGAATGAATTATAAAACAAATACCGAATAGATGTCAATAACGAATTTGAGGAAATCTAAAATCTGTACAACTTATTAAGACAAACAGCAACAGCATCCTCCTCATTGCTCCCGATAACTCCTGTTGCAACAGATCTCAGTTCCTCTATTGCATTAGCCACCGCATATGATTCATCAGCTATCCTGAACATCGGCAGATCGTTAAGGGAGTCACCGAACACGACTACTTTCTCAAATCCGAATTCCTTCTTCAGCTTAAGGATAGTCTTTGCCTTTGTGCTGTTCTGCGGACATATCTCAAGCCAGTATTCATCCCTGTATATATCTTTCTGGAATATGCATTCCCAGCCGGTATATACCCTGACTCTCTCATAGATGGGTTCGATATAATCCTTATCCCCTATCAAAGTGACATAACCGGGGATTCCTGTAAATAATCCTTCAAGATCAGATGCAGCAACCGTTGCAGGATCATCTTTATAGTAGTCCAGATAGTCCTGAAAACCGCTTGTATGCCTGCCAGGCAAATATGCCTTTATCATATGGTCATCTTCCATAAAACAGGATACAAAGCCGCATTCCGGCAGTTCAGGGATCATTTCCTTCAGGGATCTGACTTCACTGTCTGTGAAAACCGCTTTTTCCAGATATCTGCCGGTATTATTGTCAGCGAGCACAGCTCCGTTTCTGGTTATGACGGGAAGTTTCAAATGCAGGCCTTTTGTGATCCTCCCTGCACTTTCGATGGATCTTGCAGTGGCATAGGTAAAGGCCATACCTTCATTAACCAGTCTGTTTATTGTTTCTACAGTAAATCCGGATATGCTCAGATCATTCCGCATAAGAGTGCCGTCAAGATCTGACACATACAATACTTTTCTATTCATTTCACCCGTGATCATTACTTATTTCCACGAATAATACAGGTAAATATATGCCTCGCCTTCGCCCTCAATCGTTACGATATATACGATATTCTTGGTCGATTTCTCCGACAGCGGAACACCAAGCACCCAGATAAAAGAATCAGTTCTTGGATTTGGCTTGAGCGATACCTTATCAAGAACACTTTCCTCATATTCCTTGTACTGGGTATAGTCAAACATCTGGCCTGCTCCGCCATAAGTCTCTGCAATACGGATAATATACTTGTCTGCCATTCCGTCCTTGATGCGGAGCTTCGCTTCATATCCTGCACGCATATAAAGGAACCCTGACTTGTTCATCTTTACAAGCTCAAGATTCTCGTCACCGTTTATCGCGAAATAATTGGTCCTGGCGAGCAAAGCACTGTTCCTGTCGTAGATAAAGCCAACTATAAGAAAGATAACAAGGATCACAGTGACAACGATCAGGATTATATCCGACTTCTTCTTCATATCAGTTCACTCCATAAAGCATCTTGCCGTTATCATAGGTTATTTGTGCTGCTTCATCAATAGTTACACCTTTTATCTCTGCCAGCCTTGCGCATACATAAGGGACATGACAGGGCTCGTTTATCAGACCCCTGTTCGGCTCCGGTGTCAGATAAGGACTGTCCGTCTCGATAACGATCCTGTCCCATGGTGTATTCCGTGCCACTTCAGGCGTCTTCTTATTATTCTTAAAAGTAAGGGGGCCGTCAAAGCCAATATAGAAACCCATCTTAACCAACTCCTGTGATGCCTCAAGAGAGCACGAACAGCAGTGACACACCCCTGGAAGACTCCTCAGTCTGCCCTCCCTGTAAAACCGTCTCAGGATATCAAGGCAGTCTCCTGTGGCATCCCTCTCGTGAAGGATCACCGGGACATCATACTCTTTGGCAATTTCGAGCTGTTTCGCGAAAACTTCCCTTTGGACACTTCTCTCGGAAAGATCATAGTAATAATCCAGGCCGATCTCGCCCAAAGCCATTATTCTCTTCTCTTTGCGGTCCTCAAGAGAGCTTCTTAAGAAGTCTTCAGTCTCTTCAGTATATGTTTTCGCTTCGTGCGGATGAATACCAACCGATGAATACAGGGTAATACCGGCAAAGCCGTCATACTTCATGGCAAGATCAACAGCAAGTCCTGACGTTTCCTCATTATCCGCAGGAATAAGCACACTCGTAACACCGGAAGACTTGCATCTCAGCAGGATGTCTTCCACATTGGTGTTACAGTCTGCATATTTCCTGTCGTAGATATGGGCGTGAGTATCAAAAAACTCAGCACTTCCGCTGTAGTAAACGGGATCTCTCACGTTCTTTATGAGATATCCGAACCCGGAAGAACAGAATCATCAAACTCAACGACACGGTAACCGTCACCATACTTGACCGAAAGGATCATTCCGTTGCTCTCGAGCCCCATCATCTTTCTGGGCTCTAGGTTAACGATCATAGCAAGTGTCTTGCCGATAAGATCTTCGGGCTTATAGTACTTAGCGATTCCCGAGAGGACCTGTCTCTCGCCGAATCCGTCATCAACCTTGAATTTAAGGAGTTTATCGGATTTCTCGACCTTCTCGCAGGAAAGGACCTTAACAGCACGAAGATCCAAAGCGGCAAAGTTATCAAACTTGGTAAGTGGCTTCAGAGGCTCAAGATCCTTACCCTTCTCTTCCTCCGAAGGGAACATCTTGTTAAGTTCTTCGATTTCTTTCTCAATATCGATCCTCGGGAAGAGAACCTCCCCCTTTGTAACTGTCACATTGGCAGCAAGACCATGTCTTACCTTTGTTGATTCCCATGTTGTGTTGGAAGAGTCCGCACCGATCTGCTCAAAGATCTTGGGAGATGTGTGAGGCATTACAGGCTCAAGGAGAATTGCAACACGCCTGATAGCATCCAGGAGATTATAAAGAACTGCTGCAAGACGCGGCTTAGCCGAATCATCCTTGGCAAGCTTCCAGGGTTCATTCTCATCAATATACTTGTTTGCTCTTGCAATAACGCTGAAGATCTTTGCAAGACCGTCTGAGAAACGCATTGTCTCAAATGTCTCTGAAACATAATCCGGAAGCACATCAAGCTGTTCAAGTAAATCATTATCAGCCTCAGTGAATTCCTTATCTTCAGGAAGTGTACCGTCGAAATACTTGATAACCATAGCAACGGTTCTGGATACGAGGTTGCCCAGGTCATTAGCAAGATCTGAATTGATCCTTGCAAACATCTGCTCATTTGAATACGGACAGTCTGAACCGAATACCATCTCTCTCAAGAGATGATATCTTAAAGCATCAACTCCGTATCTCTCGCAAAGAACGAAAGGATCGATAACGTTACCTTTTGACTTGCTCATCTTGCCGCCGTCAAATGTGATCCAGCCGTGGCCGTAGATTTTCTTAGGCAGGGGCTCACCCAATGCCATAAGGAAAGCAGGCCAGATAAGCGAATGGAATCTTACGATCTCCTTCGCCATTACATGCATATCAGCGGGCCAGTATTTCTCATAGTCATCATAAGTATCGTTCATGAAGCCGAGCAGCGAGATATAGTTCGTAAGCGCATCCATCCAGACATAAACATAGTGACCTTCATCAAATGTAACCGGAATACCCCACTTGACGCTTGTTCTGGATACGCAGAGATCCTGAAGTCCCGGTTCAATAAAGTTATTGATCATCTCATTAACTCTTGACTTCGGCTCAAGGAAATTCTTCTCGGGATCAAGGAGAAGTTCTTTGAGCTTGGGACCGAACTCAGAAAGTTTGAAGAAATATGCCTCCTCGGATGCTTCCGTAACTTCTCTTCCGCAGTCAGGGCACTTGCCGTCAACAAGCTGGCTCTCTGTCCAGAATGATTCACAGGGTGTGCAGTACTTGCCCTTATATTCGCTCTTGTAGATGTACCCGTCCTTGTAGAGCTTTTCGAACATATTCTGAACGGTCTTGATATGATAATCATCAGTGGTTCTGACATATCTGTCATACTTGATGCCCAATGTAGCCCAGAGCTTTTTGAAGTTGGCAACGATATCGTCAACATAAGCCTTAGGTGTTAAGCCAAGTTCCTGAGCCTTCTTCTCAATCTTCTGACCGTGCTCATCGGTACCTGTGGAGAACATTACATCATAGCCCTGCATTCGCTTCATTCTCGCGATTGCATCGCAAGCAAGAGTCGAATAGCAATGTCCGATATGCGGATTGCCCGACGGATAATAGATCGGTGTCGTGATGTAGAATGTTTTCTTTTCTGCCATGATGTTCCTCCCCGCGCATATATTATTAATAGCCGCGCGTAATTAAATGATTATAGTGATTAACGGGGGAGTTTTCAAGAATGAGGTGGATACTTACATGAGCGAACCGCATCCGCTTTACAGCGAAGAGCGGATAAAGAACTGCCATTTCGCTGTAAAAAACAGATTATTACAGCGAAACACCCAATTTCCATATACTTTTCGCTGTAATTCAAAAATGCCCGAAAATTGAGACTAGTCTCAATTAACCCCAAAAAGTCTCAACTTGATTAAAAAACCTTTAATCCTAAATCCCAGGATATATAATCAAGGGAAATTCTGAAGGAGGGCACTCAATATGGCTAATACAGTATTGGACGTAATGCGCGCCCGCTATATAACACTGATGCAGATGATCACATCTCTGAAGCTATCTTATAAGCTTCCTTCTTATTCATGCCGGTATATTCAGATACCACGGAAGATATGTCTTTGGATGACATTCCCTTCTCTTTCAGGAGAGCTATCAGCGCCGTCCCGTCCCCTGCTTCGACCATAGTTTTCTGTTCAAGAGGTTCAAGGCACAGGCAGAATTCGCCTCTGGGTTCATTTGTTTTATAGTATTCAACACTTTCAGAGACTGACATCCTGAGAACCTCTTCATATTTCTTGGTAAGTTCACGGCAGAGAGCGATCCTTCTGTCACTAAAACCGTATTCAACAAGTTCATCAAGAAGTTTCTTTAAACGGTGCGGAGCCTCATATAACACTATGGTCTCGCCTATCAATGTCAAAGACTTAAGTCTTTCGCGCCTTTTCGAACCTTCTGAAGGAAGAAAACCTTCGAAATGGAAATATCTTGTATCCAGTCCCGATATGCTGAGTGCAGCAGTAACAGCAGAAGGGCCCGGAATAACGCTCACTTCAATTCCATTCTCTGCTGCAAGTGAAGCCAGATCCGCTCCGGGATCGCTTATAGCAGGCATGCCGGCATCAGATACTTCCGCAACATTGAGACCATCTTTGAGCATATCGATGATGCCGTTTCCGCTTGCAGCCTTGTTGTGCTCATGGTAAGCAATCAGACGCTTGCCTGTGATACCGAGCTGCGATAACAAAATGCCCGTAACCCTAGTATCTTCGCATGCAATAACATCAACGCTTTTGAGCACTTCACATGCCCTTGGCGACATATCTTCAACATTGCCGATCGGCGTTCCTACTAGATAAAGCAATCTGAGTGTTCCTCCTCATAGATGTGTATAGCTCTTTGGGTAAGCGAGCAAGAACCTTCCTCATTGATAAAGAGTGGCGGAAGAACTTTGAATTCAGCATTCGGAGCACCCTTCTTACCTGCTATCAATGCCAGAAAAGCATTCTTTGATGCATTTGCGTGAACCGTAAGCAGTCTCACTGGAGTGATCTTATATTTTGAATACAGCGAAAAACACTCAGGCACCCTGTCAGGACTGATGCACATTACCGCAAAACCTCCGCTCGTTCTGGTCCTGAGAGACTGAGCCTGAATAAAATCCTCCAATGTCCCGGCTTGCGAGAAACGTGCTTTTGATTCGTGCTCCGGTTTGACTGAAGTATCGGTAACAGAACCCTTGCTTCCGTCATAGAACGGAGGGTTCATAAAAACAACATCATACGCTTTATTCTTTATCTCTGAAGGAAGTTCACGCAGATCGCAATTGTATGCATTGATCCGCTCTTCCAAATGATTGAGCTTTATATTTTCGCAGAATACTTTATATGCCAGTTCAACCAGTTCCACGCCATCGACAACGGCATTTTTGCGCCTCGCTGAAACAAGAAGAGATACGCCGCCAGTTCCGCTTCCTAATTCGAGCATTTCGCAAGGCTTGCCGTTGCGGACAAAAGAAGAGGCAAACCATGCCAGAAGAACACTTGCAGTATCAAGCTTATAGCAATCCTTATGCTGCAATAACAGAAGTCCGCCGCGCCCAAGTTCTTCAGGCACGATAGTATCTCCTTCAATGTTCACTGTAGATCTTTCAGTCATATCACCGTTCTCATTCGCGAAAAGTCACAGTGACATTATACCCTTAATGAGTCCTCATTTCAGACCAATCCTCTTTGGTCATAAGGTTAACATTGATATTGCGTTTCTCATGCATCAACGGAACATCTACATTCATTTTCTTTCCCTGATATTTGAAGCCGAGTTTCTCCTGCACCCTCATAGACTTTGTATTACCGTCATAGTAACCGCACCAGACCTTCTTCATACCAAGATCTTCAAAAGCATGTCTCAAAAGCTCGCGGGAAGCTTCAGGCATAATGCCCCTGCCCCAGAAAGGCTTTCCGAGCCAGAATCCGAGTTCACACTCATCATCACCGTGTGCAAGATCCGCATGGTCTTTCATCTTAAGTTCTATAGTACCGATAGCCTTGTTATCAGTCTTAAGACATATAGCATAAGCTTCTTCACCGTTAAGGATATTATCGATGACATAACAGCTCTCATCGATGCTCTTATGCGGCGGCCAGCCTGTGATGGGTCCGACATCCGGATCACTTGCATACAAAAGCATATTTCCCGCATCGCTTTCAGCCCAATGGCGAAGGATCAGCCGCTCTGTCTCGAGTATCTCAGCCATATTTATCAACCCCGTTATTTGTTATATTTTTTCAAAGCCTCTTGCATCTTTTTGTTCTCAGCTTTCTCTTCAAGGCGCATAAGAATTCAGGAGACATATATCAGTCTTTGGATGTACCGCCGATCATGTTCTTATACTTTTCGAGAAGTCCGCGGGAATATTCCTTGGGCAAATCAGATTCGCGGACTATCTTCCAGAGAGCAGCAGCTGCCTTCAGACGTTCCTTATAGATTGCGGTAGCTTCATCAGAGCAGAAATCCTTAACAAATCTATTCCACTGAAGCGCAGATCTGTCATATGTTGCATATGTCTTTTTTCCGTAATAGATATCCAGAAGATCACCAAGCGTAAAAGATTCATCTCCGTTCTCTTTTACAGACTTCGCAGTTGCAACCATATCAATGTTGAATTTGAAGTTATCCTCACCGGTCTGTTCTCTGAAGAACTCTCTGAATCTGTTCCCAAAGGTAAACCCGCAGGCGATCAGTCCCGTGTCCGGTGTAAGCGCGGCAGCCACAGGTTTCTTAGGTCTTGAAGGCTTTTTTACAGGCCTTATCATATCTCCATCGAAATATGATCTTATGATATTGTTCAATTCAATTTTGCTGCCGTCAGACTTAAGTCCGTGTTCCCTGCAGATCTTTATAAGCTCATCCCTGTACCAGTAGTACCTGCTGAACTCTTCAAATGAACTGATGCTGTCAAATTCAGGTCTCTGCATTCCTGTTAATCCCGCTCCGTCATAGTGTGGTAAGTAACTATCATCTTATCATTTACAGTGATTATTCCTATCAGGTTTTTCCCGTATGAGACCACAGGCGGAACAAATGCTATATCGTTGATCCTGAATCTGCCGTAATCTGTTCTGATATCTGCCCTCATAAGATTTGTAATGCTGAGATCTTTTTTCTTTTTACCGTAACACATGATATCCGCAAAACGCGATGTCTCACGCGAGTGATATGCACCGGCCGCTTCCATGCTCAGTGTATCGATCAAAGTGGGTTCTAATCTTCCAATCAGCTGAAGAACACTGTAACGGACTTTTGGATCTGAAAGCCTTGCCTTGATCATTTTGTTTATTGCAAATGCATTCTCACCAACTGTTCTGTTCCTGTCATATCTGTATCTGATATGGATCCCCGTAGCATAATTGCCCATGGTGCGTTCATCAGAAAGCCTGCCGTCAACCGCATAACCAACATCCGCTTTTAAACTGATATCTCTTATCCACATTGCTGTCAAATACGATGTAAGTGAACAGCCTGCCGACTTGGAATTGCAGATCATATCTTCAAGTTCCTCTTTATCATATTCAACAATTACTGTTTCCGTCCTGTGTGCTGACCAGAAACTGCTGTAGGCTTTGTCCATATCCGCATAACCGAACACCCGTTTCATGCCTGCCCAGCGTCTGTTCCATGAATTGACAAAGAGCCTGTAAAGATAAGGCAGTCCGCTGTCTTCAGGAAGTGATGCAACCGGAAGATTCGCAAACGGTACTATCCCGGGTTCCTCGCACGAGAGGATACTCATAAACGTCTCGATGAAATACAGTAATGATTTACCATCGCCCCCGAGATGATGCATCAGGAAAACGATCCCGTCAGGTGACAGGAATCCTCTTATATACTCTCCATCCTCGATCCTGAACCTTATACGCTCGTTCTCATTTATCAGTTCTTCAAACCCATATCCGGTCTCTTTAAAACTGCTGAGCGGCTCATCACAACTGACATAATAAGCCTCTCCGTCTTCCTCTATCACTACCCTGGTATTCAGTATCTCATATACAGATACTGCCTTGCGGAAAGCATTTTCGAGCTGTCCGAAAACAACATCTCCACCAATCCTTACACGCATGGCGATCACCATGCTTACATCGAACAGGTTCTCACGCTCTGTCTCTATCCTGTATTTCATATGTATTGTCTGATAGCTCTTACCCACATCTTCATCGCGATCCTGTGTGGCGTGACTTTACTCAGGAAGCGCATATAGCGGTAATAGAAAGAACAGACTGACACATCCTTTCCCTTATGACAGTCTTTCAAAGCAACATCAACAACTTTGGAAGCCGTTACCATTCCGGGATAATTAATCGTTCCATTCTCATCCGTTTTTGGAAGCATCTTCGTATCCACCCAGCCAGGACATACAGCCGTGCATGTTATTCCTTCATTCTCAACATTAAGGCTCCTTGTAAATGACAGAAGGTAAGCTTTGCTTGCCGAATAGAGCGCAATATACGGATTGGGCTGAAAGGCTGAGGCGGAAGCTATGTTGAGGATATATGAATCCTTTGTCATATATGGAAGACATGCTCTGCAGATCAATGTTGCAGCCTTGTCATTAATGTCGAGCATGTCACTTATCTCTTCCAAAGAGAATTCTGATACTGGGACCATCCGCGCTATACCAGCATTATTAACCAGGTATTTTACAGACGGCTTCTCAGATTCTATCCTGCTGCAAAACCCGAATATATCTTCCCTTGAGGAAAGATCAGCCTTAACGGGAATTATCTTATCTCCATATTTTTCCTTCAAAGCAGCAAGCTTATTCTCACTTCTTCCCACAGCCCAGATAAAGTCGACTTCTGATATCAGTCTTTTTACAAACTCTTCTCCAATTCCGCCTGTGGCACCGGTAATTACAGCGATCATTTTCTGTCCTCCAGAAGAACTCTTGAAAGATCATTTGCAGTTATCATGGCAGAATCTGCCGTATACAGACTCTTCACAGCATATAGATAAACTATTCCCCAATAGAATTCAGAAAGCTTGCGTGCGCTGCCGGACACGACACTGCCCTCTTTCTGTCCCTGCTTGATTATCTTCTCAGTAGTCTTATAGAAAGACTGGTCTGCTTCGCCTTCAAGCAGTCTTTGTGTGTAAAGTGCAATCCCCGCAGCAAACATCTCATCATCCCTGAGACTCTTTATAAGATAATCCGACATCTTCTTTATCTTCTGTTCAGCAGGCAAAGGAAGCCCGGCGAGCATAACCAGTTTGTCATTCCCGGCAATCTTGTCAGAGATCGCGAAAATCTCGGCATAAAGATCCTCCTTCGACTTGAAATATATGTATATCGTACCCTGCGCTATCCCGATATGTTTGGATAGATCACTGATCTTCGTCCCTGCAAATCCGTTCTTTGCAAAATATAATACGGACTTCTTGACGATCAGATTCTTTGTCTCTTCCCTTATCTCCTGGCAACGTTCCTGTGACTTAGGCATAATTGCACGCTCCTTTTGAATGAATGAATATTTATTCATTCATAAAATACATTACAGTTTTTGTTTTGTCAACGTGAAATATGCCTTAATCCAATAAAAAGCCACCCCGTAAGGAGTGGCTGAAAGATATGAATTACTGAATTTTATAGGATATCAGACAACATCATCTGCTCCGGGACCATCTTCATCTCCGGGACCTTCATTGCCTGTAGGTTCAATAGGCTCCGGTGTTGTTTCAGGAGGTGCGTCCGTAGGATCGGGTTCTGTCTCAGAAGGCTCAGTAGGCTCCGGTGTGGGATCAGCCTCTGTCGGATCCGGATCACGCTGCGTAGGCTGATAATATGTCGGTGTGTAATCATCGTCATCATCATCCTCCTCAGTCTCTTCGGGCGTCGGAACAGGAGTATTTGTAGGCTTGGGTGTAGGAGTCGGAGTAGCCTTCTTAGTGGGAGTCGGTTCAGCATCTTTGTCTTTTGCAGTTGTTTCAGTTGCAGAAGTCTCAGTAGCTCTGGTAACAATAGGTTCAGTGGTTTCAGAAGTGGATGCACCATAGATATCTGCTGTTGTCTTGCGGTCATAGAAATATGCAATAGCAAAAACTGATATCAAGATCAGAACTAACGGCGCAACAATAATAATAAATTTCTTACTAAACACTGGTTTCTACTCCCCCTGCATCGGTAATTATAACAAATTATATCAATAAGAGAGAGGCAATATTCAATAAAATGTTTTCGTGATATAGAAAGATATTAGGCATTCTGCCATTCAAAATATGTTACATCTGATGCCTGACAGTCTTATATTCATCGCCGTCTTTGTAAAATGGGCATTCTTTTGTCTTAAGCTGCGAAAATCTGATCAGCTCATCCTCGTCAAGATCAAGATCGCAGACCGCCTCGCCCGTCTCATCATCATAATATGCATATTGGCACGTCTCACATCCAGCCATATCAGCCTCACTCAGTTTTCATTGTCATCTACAGGAAGGAATTCCATTATATCCTCACTTGGAGAGAATTCGGTAATGTCGCTGTCTTCAGGTGTCAGTGCTTCTTTGGGGATCACTGAACGGATTACGGCAGTAACGACTCCGTATTCCTCCATCATGGAATCATGTTCTGCATTTATTGTTCCGGAGTCGCCTTCATTAGCCGATGCCTCAAGCTTTGCAGCACGCATGGAAAGCGCAGAAGCACCGATCATCTTCGATGAACTCTTCAAAGCGTGAACATATATGGAATAATTGTGCCAGTCCTCTGCTTCAAAACTCTTTTGCAGGTTGTCAGCCTTTTCGATCTCACCGTATGCATACTCTGCAAGCAGAGAACGGTATAAAGCCTCATCATCCTGACAGTATTTCAGACCGGTCCTGGGTTCGATACCGACTGAACGGAGAATCGCATAGTTCTCTTCTACCGTACCGTCTCCGTCAGGATCGTCATGGATCTCCTCCGTAACAAGTTCGATCTTCTCCTGAGGCAGATATT
Source organism: Saccharofermentans sp. (assembly GCA_024683485.1). GTDB lineage: Bacteria > Bacillota > Clostridia > Saccharofermentanales > Saccharofermentanaceae > Saccharofermentans. Next base: position 11,624 of record JAIKYD010000007.1, read on the forward strand.
TCATAAGCATCTTCTCAAGAGCGTAATTATCTATAGGCTTGGTAAGATAGTCAGAGAAGCCTTCCGCAAGATAACGTTCCTTGGCTCCGAGAACAGCATCAGCTGTGAGACAGACCACAGGAACATTCCGGCTCGCACCGCCTTCAGTGTCACGTATCTTATGCAATGCTTCGGTTCCCGTCATCTCGGGCATACGCTGATCCATGAAGATCATGTCATAACAGTTTCCGGCGGCCATAGTTACAGCTTCAGCTCCGGATGTGGCAGTGTCGATCTTGATCTTGGTGTTTTTCAGAAGATTTACCGCAACCGTCAGATTGATCTTTGTATCATCTACGATCAGGATATTTGCTGCAGGTGCACGGAAAGACTCTCTGTACGGTCTGTCACCGGGCATGTTCTCCTTGAGCCGTGTCTGGAAATCCCCTATTGGTGTATCAGAAACGATCTTTTGGGGAATCATTACCGTAAAGATGGAACCTTTACCGTATTCGCTCTCGACATCGATAGTACCACCCATCAACCCGATCAGATGATGGGTAATGGCGAGCCCCAGTCCTGTTCCCTCCAAAGTGCTGTTGCGTTCCATTTCCAGGCGCTGAAACCTGGTAAACAGCTGCTCTTTATCCTCAGGCTTTATTCCTATACCGGTATCCCATACAACGATAGTCAGGTTCAGCATATCATCACTTTGTCTTTTGCCGCGGAGTTTAAGGCTTATAGAACCCTTATCCGTATACTTAACTGCGTTGTTGAGAAGATTGGTAAATATCTGACGCACTCTGATCTCATCACCCGACAGTTCATCCGGAATCGATGGATCAACTTCCACAGTAAACTTCAACCCCTTATCCTGAGCTTTGAAGAGGATCATGTTATTTATGTCGTTTATTAGCGAGCTCAGCTGATAAGGAGCTTCCTTAAGATCCATCTGGCCGGATTCTATCTTGGAGAAATCGAGGATATCATTTACGATGGCAAGCAGATTGTGTCCGGCTTTCTTGACATCACCGGCATAAACACTGATGTTTTCCAATGCTTCCTGAACCACGAGCGGATCACGGTTATTAACATCCAATGCCTTGCTGTCTTCTCTTATGATCATCTCATTCATACCGAGAACAGCATTGATAGGAGTCCTTATCTCGTGTGACATGTTGGCAAGGAAGTCGCTCTTAGCATTATTTGCACTCTCGGCACGGACCTTCTCCTCAAGAAGCTGGCCCTGAGCCCTGATAAAAGGTCTAACGGTGATAAGCGACAGCAACGCTGCAACAAGCAATGACAAGAGCAGAATGATCACATAACTGACTACAATGGATCTTGTCTGGTCAGAAAGCTGCCCGTCAAACCAGTCAGACGAGAAGTCAACTACCACGATCCCTACCACGTTTCCTGAAGAATCCACAACAGGACTGTAAGCACTGTAGAACTCTCCCCATTGATCCGTATAAGGAACTTCATCAACAGCAGCCGTTCCCCTGCCGGCTTTGGCCAAAGCTTCCGTATATTCCACACTGTCACCATAACTGGCAGGACTTACCTGATCAAGGTCCATGGTAAAGATGAAATTGCCGGGCTCCGCTTCCTTGATGCAGTAAACATATTCAAGTTCGACGTTGTCCCTGAATACTGCAAGCGTATCGTAGATCTTGTTATATGCAACACTTCCGACCTGGTCTTCCGTAAGATTCTTCATAACTTCAGCGTTAACTGAACCCGAAGCACAGTTTGCTATATCAAGCATACGCTGCTGTATGGCTTTCCTGATACCGAATCTTGCCCTGGATATGGAGACTGAACAAAAGAGGATACTTGAAATAAGCAAAATGCACTCTACCATCAGTATGATCTTGGTGGACAGATTGTTCCTGTGTGACACGAATCTTACCCTCCCGGCCCGTGCATTCTTATTTGACTTGAATATATTATATTAAGGGAAAACTCTAATCAATGCCTAAACGATAAAGGGACTGCCCTGAAGTGAACATTCACTCACCGGACAGTCCCTATGATCTGCTAATCGATTAACGGAATACGTTATCAGCCTTCAGCAATTGCGCCTGTAGGGCAGGAAGCTTCGCATGCTCCGCATGAAACACAAACATCGGGATCGATGTTGTACTGTGTATCACCCTGTGAAATAGCTCCGACAGGGCAACCGTCAGCGCATGTTCCGCAAGAAACGCAAGCATCAGAAATTACATATGCCATAGTAAATATCCTCCTATTCGGTTAGTGACTTGATTATTTCACAAAAATCAAAATACAACAAGTATCAAACAAAAATCTTATTCGTCATCAGAATCATCATAAGCGCCGTTCATGTCCGGATAATCCTTGAACCCAGCTCCACCGGAGGGTTTGCGCCTTGTCATATCCTGATTGAGATCCTCTAGATCAGCCCATGAATACTTCTCGATCTCAGTGTCATTCTCTGAAACAAACTTAACGTTTAATATCTCTTCGATATAATTAACATCTGTGACTACACCCATTCCGGAAGGAGTCCTGACACGTGCCCCGGGCTCTGGAAGTCTCCTGTGGGCATCGTCATAAGCTTCCTTCTCGAACTGAAGACAGCACATAAGCCTTCCGCAGGCACCATTCAGTTTTCCGGGATTAAGTGAAAGACCCTGTGATCTGGCAAGTTTAAGATTAACAGGCGCGAAACGGTTCAGGAAAGAGCAGCAGCAAAGTTCTCTTCCGCACATTCCGATACCTCCGACAAGCTTTGCCTGGTCTCTTGAGCCGATCTGTCTTAATTCTATCCTCGTGCGGAAAGTGTAAGCCAGATCCTTGACAAGTTCCCTGAAATCCACTCTGCCGTCCGCAGTAAAATAGAATGTCAGTTTCCTCAGATCAAAAGAGTATTCACAGTCCACGAGATTCATCTCTATATTTCTTGCTGCGATAAGTTCTTTGCACTTGAAGAAAGCCTCTTTCTCTTTTGCGCAAATATCATAATACTTCTCGAGTTCTTTATCGCTTGCAAGGCGCTTTACGGGAGGAATCTCCTCAGATGTCTCTTCAACATAAGGTTCCTGAGCTACAAAAGCTATCTCTTCGCAGATCTCTGTATCGATAATGACTGCATCGCCCAGAGTGAGTGATAAACCATCACACCGGTATCTTAACGTGACACCTGCATCTCTTGTTCTCAAATTTACGATCTTCATTTCTTTAGCTCCTCATGTATCCGGAGAAGCATGGCGGAAGCAGTGGCATCAAAGTTTGCATTAACATCCAAAGCCCTAAGGAATTTATTCACCGCCTCAGTGCATCTTCCGAGTTTAAGTGTGGTTATATGTTTGTTTACGGCAACAAAATTCTCTATTGCCTCACGTTCTGTCTCATTATTCAATTTGCGGCAGTCTGGATAATTGATAAGCCTGCCGCAGTCGTCAAGGAATAAAAGTATCGATGAGGCAATTATCTTCGCATCATCCTTAAATCCTGTCAGGACTTCGCAGAAATCCTCAAGAATGTCAATATATGAACTCTCCGGCATTGCTATCATTATACTGTTTATCTCATGCCTGATACTTACTCCGGAATCTTCCTTTGCAAGACTTATAGCCTTGCCCGGGATCCTGCCGCTGTTATAAACTGCTGATCTGATCTTTGCTTCATCCAGATCAGGGAAATTTGCCTTGACGATCGCCTCAAGTTCGTCATCAGTATATGGATCGAGCTTTATCTCTGTCACTCTGGACATTACGGTATCAAGAACAGTATCTGTATTCGAACTTGTGAGTATGAACACAACGTCTTTTCTTGGTTCCTCCAGAGATTTAAGGAGTGCATTCTGGCTCTCAACTCCAAGGTAATCAAAATCAATAATAAAAGTCTTTGTCCTTGCAAACTGAGGTTTTAAATACGATTCCGCGACAACATTGTCCTTTATGAAATCCACTTTGACCATTTTCGTGTCAGAAGGTTCATAAACTCTTGTTACATCAGGTGTTGTAAAGCTGTCAAAATATTTGCAGTTGGAACATACACCGCATGCGCCGTCCGGCCCGCTGTCACTGCACATCAACGCCTTGGAGAATTCTTCAGCGAGCAGTCTCTTGCCGGTGCCTTCGGGCCCGGAGAGCATATAAGCCCCGCTGCCGCGCCTTTTGGCCTCAGCGGCTAATCTTATCTTGATCTGCTTCTGTCCTGTGATCCTCGAAAAAGCCAATCAGATCTTTCCTTCCAATGTTCCCTTCACGACCTCGAAAATCTCTTCTACGCCTTTTGCCGCATCAATAGTAACGATACGGCCGTCAGACTTTTCCGCTAATTCAAGATATCCGCGTCTTACATCTTCCTGGAATTTCAGTCCGGCAAGTTCTATCCGGTCGGATGCCTCTCCTCTTTTGCCTCTTCTGGCCAGTGCTTCCTCAGCGCTGATATCAAAGAAGAAAGTTACATCAGGTTTAAGTCCGCCTGTCGCAGCCATATTAAGATCTGCAACAAAGTCCATTCCCATACCCCTGGCCATACCCTGATATGCAGAGGAAGAATCAAAGAACCTGTCGCAAATAACGATCTTTCCGTCCTCTAAAGCCGGCTTGATAACTTCATCAGTGATCTGTGCTCTCGCAGCTTCAAAAAGAAGCAATTCAGTTCTCGCTGTCATCTGTGTATTCTTCTTATCAAGAAGTATCTCCCTGATTCGTTCACCGATCACTGTTCCGCCGGGTTCTCTTACGAAGATGAAATCTTTGTTGTTTTCCTTAAGATAATCCTTAAGGAGTTCGCACTGCGTGCTCTTGCCGCAGCCGTCAATACCTTCAAAAGTTATAAATATTCCGCTCATACTTAGTTAAGATTAATGTTCTTGAGAGATGCTATCTCAAGGTATATTTCCTTTGTTATCCTTGCGTTGTCACTTCTGATGTCGTCAATGGTCTCCACCTTTTTGACGTTCTTGGCTACAACTTCATCTATTTCCCTTGTGCGGGGCTTTCTCTGCTTGGGGTTCTGGGTCTGGCTGAACTGCTTCTTCTCATTGCCCTGATTCTGCTCACGCCTGGATTTATTGTTCTGTTCACGTCCACCCTGTCTGTCGCGGTTGTTACGCTCACGGGGTTTTCCTTCTGCCTGGGGTTCCTGTCCACCCTGTTTCTTGTTATCGTATCCGCCCTGTCTTCCGCCGTTATTCCTTCTTCTGTGATTGCGGTTGCGGGATCCGGCTCTGCCTGTATCCTGCCTTGCGGCATCAGGCTTCCTGTTCTTATTATCCTTATTCTGTTCGCTGCTGCGGTTGTCCGACTGCTGAACATTCACGCCCGGATTATTCTCTGACATATGTTACTCCTTCTGTTCTGTATGACGTGCCAATTATATACTTTGATATCTGATAACTCAATTATCAGCGTTTACGGTACAGCGTGACTTCCTTGTCATCAGGGTGATCAAGTCCCACATCTTTTATCTCCCTTAACGGCACAATGACAAAAGACCTCAGATGCCACATCGGATGAGGCACCGTTAGTTCAGGCTTCATTATCACTCTGTCACCGTAGAATATGATGTCTATATCGATCGTTCTGGGACCCCAGTGAACATCCCTTGTCCTCATAAGTCTGTTCTCAATAACATGTATCTTGTCGAGGAGATCAAAAGGTTCTATATCTGTATAAAAACCGACACATGTATTCAGGAAATACGGCTGTTCCTCAAGTCCCACCGGTTCTGTCTCATAGATAGAAGCATACTTGAATCCTTCAGTTCCGCTGAGTTCTTTCAGGGCCTGTTCTGCAGCCAGGATATTTGCTTCCCTGTCACCCAGATTACTTCCAAGCGACAGTATCACAAACTCCTTGCGGCATCTCGTGACTGTAACCTCCATAGTCTCGAAAATCCCCTTCACCGGTGCTTCAGGCTTTGACACAGTAACCTGTACCTTGTCGATCCTTTTGTCATATTCAAGGACGCCATCCGCGATTTTCTGCGCAAGACACTCAATAAGGTTGCCTCTGTCACTGGTCACGATCTGTTTTGTGATCTCATATACCTTGTCGTAGGCAACAGTGTCTGCGAGCTCATCCGTATAGCATCCCTTTATCCTGTCAATAAAAATATCGATCGTAACAATGAATTTCTGACCGTTTGTTTTCTCAAAATCAAAACATCCGGTATGACCTTCAAATTCCATTCGCGAAAGTGTGATCTTATCCAATTCCATATATCCTTTCACATATCAAACGTTTGCAAATGCATAGAACGTACTGTCAAAGCTGTTAAGAGCCATTCTTGAGGCAGCTACGTTATGGACTCTGACCATCGATGCGCCAACTGAAGCTGCTGTAAATGAGAGTCCTGCAGTTGCATAATCAAGCTGCATCTCAGTAGCCTGATCACCGCCTGCAAAAAGTCTTGCATAGCGCTTTCTCGAAGCAGCATAAAGCACAGGATGTTTTCCCTGAAATCCAAGAGACAAAAGAGCTGATGTGAGTTCAGCATCCTGGATCCTTGTAGTGCCGAATCCTATTCCGGGATCGGTCATTATCATGTCATCAGCAATGCCTGCTTTCCTGGCGATCTCAACACTATCGGTAAGTTCTCTTACCGCACGCCTGCTGACAGGTTCAAACGCAGGGAAATTATCACTGTTAATTCTGCAGTTGAACATCAATACGCAGCCAACACCGCTGTCAGCAACGATCTTTGCCATCTCAGGATCGCCTTTAAATCCGGTTATATCGTTGATGATGTCACAGCCTGCAGTAATTGCCTGTTTTGCCACTTCAGGCTTAAACGTATCAACCGATAACGGAATATCAAATCTGTTCCTTACTGCCTCAAGAGAAGGCATGAGTCTTTCAAGTTCTTCTTCCGCGGTGATCGGTACGGATGCAGGACCCGTTGCCTCGGCACCTATATCGATACAGTCAGCGCCCTCTTTGATCATGACTGCGCATCTGTCAACCGCTGCATCTTTATCATTGAATTTTCCGCCATCAGAAAACGAATCCGGTGTAAGGTTCAGGATTCCCATGATAAGGGTCTTTTTACCCATATCAAGTGATCTTAAGCCGCACCTGTATATCCCGCTGAATCTTCCGTCAGTTGCATTCATATTTCCATCACCTGTTATCAGATACCTGAACGCTGTCTGTTGATAAGTGCCAGTGCTTCATTCCTGGTTCTCAAATCAGACCTGCACCCGCCGCGCATAGCGGAAGTAACAGTCTTGGAACCCGGCTTTCTGATACCTCTCATCGTCATGCAGAGATGTTCTGCTTCGAGAACAACGCATACTGATCTTGCATCGACTGCTTTCTCTATGGCATCAGCTATCTCTGAGGTGAGACGCTCCTGAAGCTGCGGTTTCCTTGACAATGTGTCAACTATCCTCGCAACTTTTGAAAGGCCGAATATCTTACCATCTCTCGGAATATAGACGACATGTGCTTTGCCGTGGAAAGGCAGCAGGTGGTGCTCACACATCGAATAGAACGGTATATCTCCGATAAGTATCATCTCATCGTTGCCTTCACCGTGAAAGACTTTGATATCCTTGTTGATATCCCTGTGAAGTCCTGCAAAGACCTCCGCATACATTCTTGCCACTCTTTGAGGAGTCTCCTGAAGGCCTTCCCTGTCAGGATCTTCCCCGATTGCTTCAAGTATCTCCCTTACCGCATTCTCGACTCTCGGGAGATCCATATTCCTGCGGCTCTCCTCAGGGATCGAATTGTCATTTGCGTAATCGTACATCTGCTGTCTCCTGTCATTCCTTTGAATTCAAAGGTACTTTTTCCTGTATTCCATGGGTGTCATCCCCATCTGTTTTCTGAATGCGACATTGAATCTCTGGGGCGAAGAGAATCCGGACTGCAAAGATATTGCCGAGACCTTGATCTCGTTATTCTGAAGGAGTTTGCACGCCTTCTCGATCCTCTTTTTCATGAGATAGTTCATAGGGCTTATCCCTGTCTCATCCCTGAACGCACGTGTAAAATAGCCCTGGCTTAGGTAAACATATGCCGCTGCCTCCGATACGGTAATACCCTGATCGAAGTTCTCATCCATATACTGCTTTGCAATGGTGACAAGTTCCTTGGCCTTGCCGTTCTTAACATTAAGGCTCTCTTCCCATTCGCTTCTGAGAGCTCTTGAGAGAATTATCATGAGTTCGACCGTAAGCGTATGTACCATAAGGTCCTTTGCGTAACGGTTATCTGAATGTTCAGTAACGATCCTTTCCGCCAGTTCGTTTATCTCTTTTTTCTCATGGCCTTTGACAACAAAGAAAGGGAGTCTGATCATCTCGTTATCTTCGGTGATACCGAGATCTGCAAATTTCAAAAAGCTCTCAAGAGTTATTTTCGCAAGCGAACCCGGAATATTGACACTGGGACCGGCATTCTTGTTCTTAGCCTCTTTATTAGAGGAATTGCTGCCAGACTCCTTGGTCAGTTTAAGATCAGACGTATCATGAACAAAGCCGAAATAAAGATTGAGCATATCCGCCTTCTCACTCTTGATCATCAGTTTGTGTCTTACAAGCGGTCTGATAACGACTACAGAACCCTTTGTGAGCTGGATCGTGTCTCCTCCGATCACTGCCTCGATCTTCCCTTCACGGAGACAAAGCAGTTCATGAGAATTATGCATACTCTCATCAGGTAAAAAATCTTCCTTATCGTAGGAGTGTTCAAGACCTTCGATAACTATCGGTACCGAACCCTCGGATAAGAAAATGTCGTCTTCAATAGCAGATAAAAGCTTGTTTGCCATTCAAAGCTCCTCATTTCTAGATAAAATTGATCGCATCAATATAGATCTCGCCGTTACGTTCTTTGTCCTCAATATAGATCCTGAGTTTGTTAAGTCTTATCGGTCCGTCCTCGGAATAATCAAGAGTGACAGTCTGCCAGGTAAGCTGCTGCTTGATCTCAGCCTCACCGAAATCCTCAACTATCAGTTTCTTTTTCTTCTGATCCGGATTAAAGACCGACAACTGGATCCTTGATCTTCCGTATATCTCGATGGGCGCGAAAAGTGATGCATACTCAAGACATGGTTCAAATCCGTAAAGAGATTTATCGGTCTCATAACGGATCCTCAAAGAAGCACTTCCTGTCAGCTTGTGAATATTATCTCTCGATATGATACCCTTGCCCTTAAAAGTTCTGTATATCTCCAGTGTCTCAAAATCAGACTCAGGAGTCTTCTTGCCGACAAATTCAAGACAGTCACAGCGTGTAAAGCTCAGATCCGGTGCAAAGTAAGCCGGATCCCTGTCGAATCTGAAAGGAAGGATGGGAAGATCCTCACCGTTCTTCAAAGTAGCATCATGAGGGAAAGGTGTGAAGCCATATGTTATCGACACAGGCTCCTCAACGTCGTCTCTCCAGACCATAACACACATTCCGTAAAGGCTCTTGGCATGTGCGGGATAGAAGATACGGTCAGCACCAGCCACTGCAAATCCCGTAATCTCACCGGTGGCATCCTGGGCATTAAGTCCGGAACCGAGATTACTGAATTTGATGATCCTCTTATTGCCTGCAATCTCTATATCATTCGGCTCGGGCGAAGACTTGCTCATCTTCGGCGAGAAATGTGTTCCGAGAGCGATAGTTGCAAGACGCATACCAAGGATAAAACTGATAGTCTTATCCGGAAGCAGCATATCGTGCATGCTGACGATTCCTGACGGCATACTTAGCATCTTCGTGAATGCGGTAAAGTTCTCGTTGAATTCAAGAACGCTGTACGGGTTATCAAAGTCAACATCATCCGGATGCATCGTTACGAAGAGAATGGATGGCATGACCTGCTCATCGAAGACCTCCTTCGGTTCAAACACCTCCGCAAGTGTGGTAAGAAGACCCATAAGGAACAGATCATATCTGTCGAAGAGCAATTCTCCCCTGTCAGGCGAGAAGCAGAAACCTCTGACGGCAAGATTCTTCAAAGGAACGAGCTTTGTTCTGTAGAGGATCGACATTCTGTATTTGAGCTTGATAATCTTCTTCTCGTCCTCTTCACTGAGCTTGCCGGGATTCTCCTTCTTATCTGGGATCATATTGAAGTCAAGCTGGCTGGCACTGGTAAACGAGATATTCTCCTTATGTCCCTTTGCCGTATTGAGAGAACTGTCATCAGTTGTCGGGAAGTCAATATCAAGAGGCTTGATATCGTCAGGATCCTTGCCCTCAAGCATCTTGAGTTCGTCCTGCATGCCTATATCAATATCGCCGATGCTCTTTGTCTTCTCGAATTCCTCTTTGAGTTCAACAACCTTCTTCTTTCTCTCATCGATCCAAAGAAGTTTCTCGTATCCCTCTTTATCGAGGTACAGCCCCATAGAATCAACAACATCCTTAAGAGCTTCGACTCTGTCCATTGCAAACGGCGCTATCCAGTTAAGGATTGTCGAATCATTGTAAGAAAGATCAACAACACCGACAGGATAAGAGATCTGGTCACTCAGACGGTATGCAAAAGCAAAAGCCGATGAGGAAACATCTGCGAGCTTGGCTGTATCAGTAACCTTGATCCACTCGGCATTCTTGAAATGAGTTTTGTCGTCAGCGGAATAAACTGTCTCACCTTCTTCAAGTCCGGACCTTTCTGGCATGAAAAACCTGAGATAATTCATTACCTTGCGCTTAAGAGGAGCCTTGGTCGCGTTGGCTTCCTTCATTGGTACCGACAGGAAATCAGAACCCAGGAATACCCATACATCTCCGCATCTGATATCGGTAAGCACCGTCTGATCAGTAAGGCACTTGAAAGTAAACGTGTACGCGTCTCCTGAAGCCTTGTATGGCGGGATCGTAAAACTGAACTTACCTTTTGCGGAAGTCGTGGCCTCACGGCTGAGGATAACACCGTAATCGGTATCGAGCTTACTGACTTTTCTTCCGTCAGTAGGATCCTTAACTATCTCAAGCGTGATCGTTGCGGAAGGAGCCGCAACACCTTCTATCTTAAGCTCAACGCCCTGCTGAAATACACATTTGCTGGTGAGCCAGCTGGGCAAAACAATCGGATTGATCTGCATCTTCCTAACCTCATATAAGCGAAAATGATTTCATCCAAGTATTATAACATCAAAAGAAAAATAAACAGTATAGTGAAATCAGTGATTATGATTGCAGATCAAAAAAAGATCAGACGTCAGCGATAAGAACTTCTATGCCCTTAGCGCGGCAAAGAGCAACACTCTCAGGTGATGCCCCGGAATCAGTAACGAGATAATCGATCCTGTCAGCCGGAATAAATGAAGAAGCCGAATCTGCACCGAGCTTCGTGGAATCGATCAGCGCGACGATCCTTTTCGCGCGGTCCGCACAAAGCCTCTTAAGTTCAAGTTCGAAAAAATTATCACCTGAAAGTCCGGCATCGGCAGAAAAACCGTTTCCGGAAACGAAATAAAACTCAGCTGAAAGCCTGCCTATCATTTCTTTGGATGAAAGTCCTTCTATCGCACCCGAATGCGGCCTTAACATTCCACCGAGGATAATGATCGATTTGAAATTGCTGTTTCTCTGAAGTTCCATAGCAGTATGGATACCATTGGTAATAACGGTTACATCTTTCACCTTCTTGAGATACGGTATCATATGAAAGGTTGTGGAACTCGCATCCATAAAAATGGTGTTGCCGCTTCCTACAAGCGTAGCCGCTTTGGCACCTATGGCATTCTTAAGATCAACGTGTGTGACGGCCCTGACCATATAATTCTCGCCGCTGTACGAGGGCATCTTGTGCGGAAGCTTGATACCGCCATGGAATCTGACAATTGCACCCTCACGTTCCAGTGCTCTGATATCAGTTCTGATAGTGGCACCCGTAACGCCGAGTCTGGTGGAAAGGACGGTCGTATTGATCTCGCCCTCCTCCTCAAGAATATCCAGGATCTGTTTTCTTCTGTCAGGAATTATCATGATGAAATATTATCAAATGAAAAGAATACAGTCAATCCTTTTTCATTTGTCAGGATAACTGAAAATGCTGGTAATCCTTGGGACTTGACCAGTTTCCTCCCCACGTCCAACCATAATCAGTAAAGAGATCATATGCCCTGTCCGATGTTGTAATAACATGAGCGGTATCAGATGACCTGTCATAGACATAATCTGATGCATTATCGTGTGAATAATGGGCATCACCGTCAGAATCATAAGTGACATACGGATTCTGCTGCGGATTTATATCGATTGCCCTTCCGAGTGCATGCTTTGAAAGATTCCCGGAACCTGTTGCGGTCCTGTAGCAGAAAGCGGATGTGTTATTCGCATCGATCGAATACCAGTCTGAATCATCAGGATCTCCGGCCCAGAAATCGTCAATAAGATACATCGAATATATTTCATATCCTTCAGCACAAAGTATCTCGAATATCTCCAGAACATCTGATGCCACATCTTCGTTTACAATCATCTCGCCAACCTGATAATCTCCATCGAAATTAATGTGCAGCATCTTAAGGTATCTCAGATCACTTAAGTCTATATTGCTGTTATCAACATAAGACTGACCGTAGATCCTGTTGTAAACACTGTCACCTTCTTCAATGGTTTCAGAAGTGAAATACTGAGAGAGATCATCCCTGTCAATTCTGTCACGGCTGATTACTGTGCCAGCCTTGTAACTCCTTATACTGTTAAGTTTCTCAGGAACAGGTGTGGGTGTCGGTGAGGGTTCTTCCGTTGGCGCAGGACTCAATGTAGGAGATGGTACCGGAGTATCGGTGACAACAGTGTTTTGGAACGGATCTGAAACAGTCTCTGAAACAGTTTTCGCGCTGTCCGGAATAGTTTCCGATGAAGCAATAGAAGCCTCCGTCATCTCTGCTCTCAACAGAAGATCGTCATCTCCCCTTCCGTTGAACTTGATCACGAAAATAATAGTGCCGCCTATAACAATGCACATTCCGGCTATGAGAAGAGCTGTAATAAAATTCTCCCGCCGCTTTCTTCTGTCGGACACCGGTAAAACTCCTGAAAACAATTATTTCGATACTTTGTAAATCTTATCACAGGTTTACTGTTTTCCTGCAACATCTGTAATAATCCTGCATGCACGACAATTTCCTATACAAGTGTTATAATGTTCGGCGAAATGCGCCTGTGGTGAAATTGGCAGACACGCCAGATTTAGGTTCTGGTGAGCGATCGTGCAGGTTCAAGTCCTGTCAGGCGCACCATTTTTTATAATTCATGTCAGGAACATCATTCGGAGGTAACAATATGAAAAAGATCATCGCTTCGTTAATCCTGGCAGCTTTCACTTTTAGCTTATGTGCGTGTGACGATTATGAGGAGATTCCTGATTACGGAGAGGATGATTCAAAAAGCAGCGAGGAAGAAACTGAAAGCAGTTACGATGATCTGTTTGATCTGTTTGGCGATGATGACTCCGGTGCTGAGATTTCCTATGAAGACGGATATGACAATTATGATTATGTCGAACCTTCCGATGAAAACTACGGTTATGATTACAGTCTCGGAAGTGCCAAGGAATTAGACGGAAAGATCGCTGTCGTATCTATTTTTGTTAACGACAAAACCACATCCTGGGATTTCGATGATGATAATGACAGGAATATCTATAACTTTGTTCACCAGAATCTGTGCATAGCAACGGATTATCTCGAAGAAGTCAGCAATGAATACGGTCATCACCCGGAGTTCATCCACGACTGGCTGCAATATCCTGAACTTTTTCATATGTTCACGCTTAACATAGATTACCAGACCGCCTGGAAAGATTATGCGCTAATCAATAATTCTTTCTGGCAAGAAATAGATACAAACATTTCTGAATCTGAAATAAGACAGAAGACCGGTGCAGACCAGGTCCTGTACATGGCTTTTTTCAATACGCCTATACCAAACGAAATTCCAAGCAGTACCAGGAACTACTATTACGGAATGTCATATCCGTATGAGATCTGTTATATGTGCATGAGCTTCCAAAACCACATTACCGCGCCATCGACTTTTGCTCATGAGATGCTTCATGCTTTTGGTGCTCCTGATCTTTATTCTGCAGGAAAATACGGGATTACACAGGAGTATGTTGATTATGTGGCAGATATCTGGCTGAATGACATTATGAGGATATGTCAGGATCCCGAGACATATGAATACTTATACGACTCCATTCCAAATGAAATTACTGATATAACCGCATATTATGCGGGACTGACCGATTATTCGGAAACAGTTGAAGCATGGGGCTTTGAAAAGAGTGAACATCTGGTCGGCAAGCAGCCCGCATAGAGCGTCAGACCTGAAACTGTTTTTCAATCAACACAGATCCGCTCCTGCATTGCAAGGCTTTGAAAGCCTGTCAGGCGCACCAAAACACTTATTTTTAGGGCTTTATTTCGAAAAAAAGGCCCTAAAACCCACAAATTCCCTTGTTTTTAATGTCAAAGAACTTTATAATATCGGCATTGTCGGGGCTAAAAGCCTTTCGGCAAAAGTATTTAACCCATATTCAGGGAGGATTTAATAATGAACAGAACAGAATTAGTTGATGCAATCGCTGTTAAGGCTGACATCTCCAAGAAAGATGCTGATGCTGCAGTTAAGGCTTTCATCGAAGTAGTTTCTGATGAGCTTCAGAACAAGGGCAAGGTTCAGCTCGTTGGTTTCGGTACATTCGAGACATCCGAGAGAGCTGCTAGAACAGGCCGCAACCCTCAGACAGGCGCTGCTACAAAGATCAAGGCTTGCACAGCTCCTAAGTTCAAGGCTGGTAAGGCACTCAAGGATAAGGTTAACACAAAGCCTTCCAAGAAGAGCAAGAAGTAATTCTTCTTATCAACTGATTTAGCAAATAGAAGAGGTTGTCCAAAAGGGCAACCTCTTTTAATTTATTTAATACTCTTAAGGATCGCTTGTTTCACTCTTCGTCGCTATGTTCCAGTTCTCTTATGCGGTCAGCGCTCTTCACTTTAAATATGATGAAAAAGGCAATCGAAAACAAAATAAGACAGATTACAAGGGTCAATATCAGACTGGAAAGATCAAAACTGATCCACTCTGAACCTGATACCGGATGATCAGGAGTCGACATAGGATATGTGCGGTTAAGAAGCAGCCCAAAGCCTGATTGTCCAATCCATTCACCGCCCTGTATCGTCATGGCCAGCAGAAAATCACCTGAAACCGCATAAGATATAAGATTAACTATTACGCCAACTATCTCAACTGCTAATGTTGCTATTAATGTGCTGATACATACTTTTTTCATCATAAACGTTCTCCCCCGTGTAATCCCCATAAGCAACCATTCAACCGGTTGCTTTGCTCTTTAGCTGAATAAATTCATTATAGCATGAGAGACCTGTTCATTTTTACTAAGTCAATATTATTAGGTTAGCGGTTGGAATTATTTTATATTGGCACTTTGAACGGCGGAATGAACGGCGCTGCCGTTCAAATCGCCGCTCATTAATAACTTCAGGCGGAATTCCAGGCGACGCCTATAGTTTTGCCTGTAGTTTGGGCGTTTTGGGCTGTTTTTCAGGCGGAATTCCAGGCGGCGCCTGAAGTTTTGCCTGTAGTTTGGGCGTTTTGGGCTGTTTTTCAGGCGGAATTCCAGGCGGCGCCTGAAGTTTTGCCTGAAGTTTGGGCGTTTTTGGGCTGTTTTCCAGGCGGAATTCCAGGCGGCGCCTAGAGTTTAGCCTGAAGTTGGAACATAAATCGGGCCTTTTACCTCGTCCCGGGTGCTGCTAGATGGTGCAGCTATAGAGTGCAGCTACATTGTGCAGCTATAGAGTGCAGCTATATCTGCTTATCTAAAAAAGAACGCCAGTATATCCGGCAGATATGTGTTCACGAACAGGAGCAATGCCAATGCGAAGAATACCCACATGGTTACGCTGTGTGTCATGGTACGGAGGATCTGCTTTCTGGGGAGCTCTCCTACTATCGGCATGAGCTTAAACTTCTTGCGTCTTACGATGAGCATTACAAAGCCGGCGATCTGGAAGCCCGCGAGGATAATGATCCAGAGGAGGATAATAAGCATGATCGGCAGAACAGACTTGATCACCATGTCGTAATCGATATTCGGATCTATAGATCCGCTGCTCATGTCCATGCCCATCCTCTTTAACATCTCTGCGATCAGTTCGACCGTGATTGATGAAGTGATGAGATTGAGGCTCGCGTGAAGGATCATTGTGTAGATGATCCTGCCTGTGCGGATATATACGAATGCGAAAAGTACGCCAAGGAAGAATGCGAAAAAGAACTGCTGGAAATTGCCGTGCCAGAGGCCGAACATGATGCCCGACATAGCGCAGCTGATAAACTCGCCGTGACGGAGCGTGCGGTCGATCAGGAACTTTCTGAACAGGAGTTCCTCAAAGATCGCCGGCATAATACCTACTGTAATGATCCTGATCCATGTATCAGAACCGACTATCAGGTTGCTTTTGAGATTGTTCAATGCATCTTCTGTAGAACCGTCACCAAATAAAGTAACTGAAGACAAAGCGGTGTGTATAGGCAGACCCATAAGGGATCCTACCTGAGCAAGGCCGTAGACCATCATTATGAGGATCATTATCTGTCCGAAAGTAAGCTTTTTCTTCTCGATCTTTACGGAAGGCAGGACTTTGAGAGAAAGGCCAAGAATAAGGCAGCCCAATACGCTTACGTTAAAGGAATTCATGAGAAGATAGATAGTCGTAAAGTGTGCATTGTAAAAATCAGGGAAGAAAATGGTCAAAGCTGCCGATGCAAACTTGATGGGGAAAATGAAGCACCAGCCCCATATTGCATATCTGGATGCTACTGCGGCCATTGTCTCTTCGACGGTATCAGTGCTGTTGCAGCTGCGTGCGAGCACGATAAGAACGGCTAAAAGAGGTATTGCAAATGCAGCTATGAACGGGAGTCCGTAAAAAGATGTTCTTTCTCCGTAAAGGAGTCCGTTTGTACTGTTTAAGCTCATTATCAGCGCACAGACAGCGGTAAGAATTATCGCTGCGACCGATAAGCCCTTACGCAAAGTTTTATCTTCCATATATTCCTCCTAAATGTCCCATACACGGTTCACACCGCAGATAATTATACTTAAATAATACCTTCATTTCATTAATAGCAACAAAACTGCACCTTAACCTTGTCTTAATTATTTTATTATTTGGCATATGTATATTATAGGCAAAATGCGTGTATACTGTCGTAGTTATCTTTATGAAAAGAGGGAAAATTCTATGTCAGATTCAAAAGTATACAGGATATTCGTAGTAAATCCTGGCAGCACGTCAACCAAGGTCGAGTTTTTCGAGAACGAGAAAAGCGTACTCGAAGGCAATGTATTCCACGATTCAGCGATCCTAAAGAATTTTCCCACGATTAACGACCAGCTGGATTACCGTATGGAATATGTAAAGAAATGGCTAAAGGACAACAATATCGATCTGACCGGTATTGACGCCATCGTCGGAAGAGGCGGCGCATGCTACCCCATCGAGGGCGGCACATATGAAGTAGACGACAGGCTCGTAAACGATATCCGCGAAGCAAAGGGCGGCGTTTACCACTCCAGCATGCTCGGCGTCCAGATGGCCAAGCAGCTTCACGATGAGTTCGGCGGAAGACTTCTTATGGTAGACCCGATAGTTGTTGATGAATATCAGGACGTTGCAAGGATCACAGGCGTTAAGGGCATTTACAGAACATCTGCCACACACGCCCTCAACCTCCGCGCAACAGCTCATAAGTACGCAAAGAGCGTCGGCAAAAAATATAACGAGATGAATCTTATCGTCTGCCACATCGACGGCGGCATCACTATTACCGCTCACCAGCACGGCAGAATGATCGATGCAAATGACGGCAGCGGCGGTGACGGCCCTATGACTCCTACAAGAATGGGTACTATGGCGGTTACGGATGTCCTCACCAAACTGATGGACCGTCCGAAGGAAGAGATCAGAAGCCTCTGCCTTGCAACAGGCGGTCTCTCCTCCTGGTTCGGCACTTCCAATTCCGATACTATCCACGATCTTGTAGAAGCAGGCGATGCTAAGGCAACACTCATCTGGAATGCAATGATCTATCAGATAACAAAGTGGATCGGCTCAATGGCATGCGTTCTTCACGGCGAAGTTGACGGCATCGTTCTGACAGGCGGTCTCATGCGTTTCCAGGACGTTTATGACGGCATTAAGGATGCATGCGGCTGGATCGCACCTGTAGCTTCCTATCCCGGCGAGCTCGAGCACGAAGCTATGAGAGCTGCTGCGCTCAGAGTATTAAGAGGCGAAGAACAGGCTAAGACATATCCCGGCAAGCCGAGATTTGAAGGCTTCGATTATCTTTAAGGAGAATTAATATGAGTTTTATCGAGACAATAAAAGCAAGAGCAAGAAGTGACGTTAAGACTATCGTTCTTCCCGAATCAGAAGACGACAGAACAATACTTGCGGCAGCAAAGGTGCTCGCTGAAGGCACTGCAGCTCCCATTATCATAGGAACCGAAGAAGAAGTTATGGGAGCAGCAGCAAGACTTAATGCTGACCTTACAGGCGTACAGATCCTTGACCACACAAAGTCAACAGAGATCGATAAATATGCTGCTCTTCTTGCAGAGATCAGAGCCAAGAAAGGCATGACCTTTGAGAAGGCTAAAGAACTTATCACAGGCGACAAGCTCACTTTCGGCATCATGATGGTAAAGTCAGGCGATGCTGACGGCCTTGTATCCGGCGCATGCCACACATCGGCAGACATGCTCCGCCCTGCTCTCCAGATCATTAAGACAGCTCCTGAGAGAAAGATCGCATCTATTGCTTTCATGTTCGAACTTCCCGACAAGTCCATCGGCGAAGATGGTATCATCCTCTGCGCTGACTGCGCTCTGATGCAGGATCCCAACCCGGAAGAGCTCGCTGAGATCGGCGCTGAATCCGCCGCATCTTTCGAAGCTCTCATCGGCAAAAAGGCTAAGGTTGCTTTCCTCTGCCACTCTACAAAGGGTTCAGCTAACCATCCCTTCGTTGATAAGGTCGTAGAGGCTGTTAAGATTGCTAAGGAAAAGTATCCTGACGTTCTCCTGGACGGCGAACTGCAGCTCGATGCAGCGATCATCCCTGAGATCGGCGCTTCCAAGGCACCCGGCTCACCTGTTGCAGGTCAGGCTAATGTTCTCATCTTCCCTAACCTCGAAGCCGGAAACATCGGATATAAGCTCATCCAGAGAATCGGCAAGGCTGAAGCATACAGCTTCCTCCAGGGCCTTGCAGCTCCCGTAAATGACCTTTCGAGAGGATGCAGCGTAGATGAGCTTGCGGGCGTTATCTGCATCACCGCAGTACAGGCTCAGCAGATGGCAGCTTCGAAATAATAGATTTCGGCAAAACTAATGTAAAATATAGGAAGCGTTGACAAGTCAGCGCTTCTTATTTTTTTGCAGAGGTTGATCTCGTTATGTGGAACGGACTTAAGATATCTGAAGTGTTTTTCGAAGAGTACGGTCTTCCCATGCTCGAAAAGAATTTCCCTGAATATGTTGATCAGATCGCGGCAGGCCTTGCCGGCCAGACTTCAGAATGCTTTGGCTACGATGACTACATCTCAAGAGATCACGACTATGCGCCGGGATTTTGTCTCTGGCTTCCCGAAGAGCTTAAAAAGAAGATCGGCGATGATCTTCAGAAAGCTTATGAGGATCTTCCGGTACAAGAGTTCATCATCAATCACAGAAGCGATGTCGGAATGGCTGAACCGAGCAATATAATGACCGGTGCAAGACGCCACAGAGTGGGCGTGCACAGCATCGAGGAATTCTATTATGAACATACGGGAATGACACATGCACCTGTTACAGTGCAGGACTGGCTCGCTACGCCCCAGATGCATTTAGCCGAAGCAGTCAACGGAAAGGTTTTCCGTGACCCTTCGGGCGAATTTACGAAAATAAGAAATGTATGGGCGGGATATTATCCCGAAGATATTTTAAAGAAGAAAGTCGCTGCAGACCTTGCCATGGCGGGTAAAACCGGGCAATTCAATTATTCCCGCTCCATAAAACGTGGTGACATCGGCGCCGCGTATTTCTGTGTTACAGAATTCATATATAAGATAACTGCGGCATTGTTCCTTCTAAATGGCCGATATATGCCATATTACAAATGGCGCTTCAGAGCGATGAATGAGTTTACCACCTTGAGTAGCGTGCAGAAGCCGCTTATTAAGCTTTCTCAAATGAGCGAAGAAGAAGAAAGTCTGGGTAAGGTCGATCTGATCGAAGAGATAAGCGGCGAAATTGTCAAGGAACTGGTTAAACGCGGTTGGTCTTCGGGCTACAGCGACTATCTTCTCGACAATGCAAAACTCGTTATGAAGACCATAAGTGATACAGAGATTGCATCTTGGAATGTTTTTGTCGGTGAAGACTGATTACTTATTGAAGGTCAGGAATGACTAATGATACACATCCTGAATCATCAATCGTTGATTCTATCCTGGGTTTATCATTATTTGACATATATGAAGCACTGTTCTTCATGCCATTATAACGTGCAAACACGATAACAAACACCATAGTGATTGCGAGCAAGAAGCCCGCAATCACAACAAATCCGCTCCCCATACTTGCGGCATAATTTCTAATCTTTAAAGTCAATTCAGGAAACATCAAATCTTTCCTCCTTTGCTTAACTTCTGAGCTTATTATTGCAAAGGGAAAAATCAAAAAAGTACTAAATCGGCATCAAAACGGCATCAATTGCAAAACATATGCGTAATACTTTTACTGCATATTGCTGTTCAGACTTCTCCTATAAAAGAACCCTGCCATGTCGAGATCACAAAAACCGTATCATCTTTAACCATTGTGAAATCACAAATACACGGATACTCAAACTTGCGCACCATCTTCATTGTTTCTAACTCATAAAGATACGATAATCCCGACACCTTCTTCAAATCGAACAAAATGTATTTCTCACATGGGGAAATATAGAAATCGAGCAGTGGTTTGGTGTCAACTAATTCAGCCGGAAGATCGATCTTACCTATATCATTAAACTGCTTGTCGGTTAGGGCAATTTGAGTTCCGTTCCAGTAGAAATTCCTTTTCTTGCAAAGAGAAAAGCACTTAAGATCCAGCGGAAGCAAATACAAATCCCGGGCCACCTTAAAAGATATCCTGTCAGGTTCCGAGGAGGATGTCTGCAATTCACCGGAATAGTTGTTGTCAGTTTCTATAAGTCTGTAGATTTGTTTACTGTATCTGTCCAATCCGATCCGCCAAACACGAGGACAATGACCAATTACGGGCTTGATCTCGTCATCAAGATAAGTGACCTGCCGGCTTTCTATATCTATGAGTTTTATCCGGCTGCTGCCCAGATCGAGAAGTGCCCGGCTATCCTCTGTAAAGCACATTTCATTGCCGTCCATTTCCCTTGTTTTGATCCGGAAAAGTTCTTCACCGGATTCCAATAAGAATACCGCGATCTCTCCGGTAGTGCTTTTGGCGGCAAGAAGTTTCCTGTCAGGCGAGACTGCAACACATTTAAGCTGTCTTATTGTCCGGATCTTGAATATCGGCTCTGTACTGTTGCTTGCCAGATCATAAACATAGGCAATATTCTGACCGCTAAACCCGGCGAGGATATTTTCATCCTCACTGACAAACAGTTTATTCCCGCCTCTAAGTTTACTTATCTTTCCCATTTATGCACTTAACAGCTCGTTTCCTTTATTTGCCGGCATATACATTCTGTAATACTTTTTCGAACCGATACAATCATTTTATCAATGAAAACCTCATCCGCATACCTGACCGTCGGAATATGAATAAAGACTGCACGCCCATTAAATCTGCTAAGCGCATGCCAATATGCTTCATTGCAAAGATTTTTTCCGGGATCATCTGATATCACCGGATCTATGCCGGCAATTTCTAAAGATTCCGCGAATTTACTAAGTTCCAGTTTTGAGTACTGCTTTTTGCCATCCATAGCTGCGGACTTTTCGAGCCTCACGGTGGAAGAAAGAGTTTTGTCGACACCAAACATTACTGCAAGATCATATTCTTCAGTGATCGAATCGATATCTTTCTTAAGTCCCGTAAAAGAGTTAGTCAGCAGCAAATGGTCGGGCGATATAGATTCCGCCATTCTTCCGGAAGTGTTATTCTTTCCTTTAAAACCGATAAATAGAACCTTGCTCATCAACTCTACCAATGACTTATTCTTCTGCGCATTTCATTATCGTTTTGTAAAACGGAATTGTCCTGTCAAGCACAACACTCCTCCTTAAACAGAGAAACACACTAAATCTATCTGATATCGTTAGTTCCAATTCTGCCTTCATTAACGTATGTATTTACAGTTATCTGGAATGTATAGTTCTTTGCATCCCTGAATACAAGACGGTATCCGACAGAATTCTCGAGAGGGAGCTCCTGTACCTTACGGTAAGTTACGAGCTTTGCTGAAACCTGTTTCTGGTAATGATTATAAAGAGCGTTACTTATTCTTTCTGTCAAAGACTTAGCCATATCACCGGATAGGCTTGCACCGCTGACGAGCTGATCCCAGTTTGCTCCGGATGATGTGAAACTGCAGAGAAGAATTGCACCTGTCTTGTCGTCCACACAGCATTCAAATGCCCAGTCATTGGCGATCCAGCAGCTTACGATCCAGATGACTATCGTACCCCTGTTATTGCTTAAGTTAACAAGCATCGGCCTCGCAGATATCGTACTGTTAATATCGTGCTTGTAGCCTGTGAAGTCATCCATAAACTCGTTAATGATACGCTCGATATCTTCCTTTGTGTTGAAGACACCTTTTTCGAGTCCGATATTCTCGGAAATATTGATATCGTATTTAACTATGTTGATCTTCTGATTCATGGCAAGGTCTTCCCTGTATGACAGGTTGATCTGTTCAATATCAAGTGCTGCCTGCTTTCCTTCGGACAGCCTGTCCTCAAACTTGAATGCAGCAACAGGAAGAAACCACCCGAGAGCAGCCGCCATCATGAAGATGATCGCTGAAATTACAAGACTTATCTTTTTCATCTTATGATCTCCTTCAGCGTAACTGTAACACAGGTTCCGTTTCCTTCACGCGAAGCAAATGCGATAGTTCCGTCGTGAAGATTGATTACTTCTTTACAGAGTGTTAGACCTAAGCCCGCGCCGCCCTGCGCTCTTGATCTGGACTTATCGACACGGTAGAAAGCTTCGGTAATATGCTTGATCGCTTCTTCCGGCATACCTCTTCCGTTATCCACAACACGAATACGGTAATAACCCTTTATGCTCTCACCTAAGACCATGATGTTGCCGCCGTTGTCGATAGCTTTTCTGGCATTATCAATAAGGTTGGTAAGTACAGAACCGAAAAGGTCCGGCTCAGTCATGCAGAAGCCGGGTTCGCAGCGGCTCTCGAGCATAATGTTTTTCTTTGTATAAACAGGCTGCAGATGCAGTGTAAGGTTTTCTATCATCTGCTTCATATCGGTCGGGATAAGCTTAATGCTTTCCTTCTTCATCATAAGGAGATCCAAAAGCTTCAACGAAAGTGCTTCAAGTCTCTTTCCTTCGGAGAAGATATAGTTTGCCGCTTCCTGCGCTTCCTCACCTGTTAAGGACTGGCTTCTTAAGAGATCCGCATAACCGATAATGGAAGTCATAGGAGTCTTCAATTCATGGGCAAAGCTTCCCATAAACTGATCCTGGTGTTCCATCGTCCACTTAAGTTCATTAATGTTGTCCGACAACTGGTCTGCCATGTTATCAAAGTCAGAACCGAGCTGGCCGATCTCATCATGTCTTTTCGGGTTAACTCTCGCATTAAGATCACCGGAAGCCAGAGCTCTCGCGGTTCTCGAGACGTTTGCAAGAGGCTTGGTCATAAGGTAAGACGTGATCCATGCGGTAAAGCCTCCGATAATGATGAGGACAAAGAATACCTGATGGTATGTATTCATCTGCATTTCGCGCGCCTGGTAAACAGGTGTGATGTCATAGAGAACGATAAGCTGGAGCGGCTGGTTATCAGCCTTAACCGTGCCTTTTATCTCATAGTAATTTTTCCCGTTATTGGAAAAAATAAGTGATTCGAATTCTGACTGGACGGTAAAGTCTGATACAGTATCACCGTTCTGATAAAGAACTGTATCGCCCTTCATCAGCTTCATTCCGATAATACTTTCTGACGTATTCATCCTGTCGAGCGCACTGCTGATACTCGAAAAGTCCTGCTGGATATCAATGAAGTTAACGAGCTGAACCGTCTGCAGGATCATCTCATAGGATTCCTCATGGTTTTTCTTGATCTGCGCAAGAGAGCTCTTGAAATTCTGCCTAATCAGAAGAACGCCTCCCACACCATAACTGAGTGTGAGAAGCCATACCATTACCAGGAGCATCTTCTGACGGAACCGCACTGTTAAGCCTCCAGTCTGTAACCTACCTTAGGCACAGCGTGAATGACTTCCTCCCATCCGAGTTTTTTACGGAGTCTCTGAATGTGGAGGTCTACGGTCTTACTTCCGTAAGGGAAAGGTTCATTCCAAACGCGCTCATAGATCGTCTCTCTGTACATGGCAATTCCCGGATTCCTTGCGAAAAGAAGCAGGAGTTCATACTCCTTCGGAGTCAGCGGGATCTGATAGCCGTCCTTGTAAACGATCATGGCCTTCGTATCGATGGTAAGACCGGCGATATTGATCTCGGTATCTGTCTTGTTATAGCGGCGCAGAACAACATTGACTCTTGCAAGAAGCTCAATGATCTCAAAAGGCTTTGCAAGATAATCTTCCGCACCAAGTTCAAGGCCTCTTACTCTGTCCTCGACCATATTCTTTGCAGTAAGGAATATGACCGGGAGCTTCATCGGCCTGATATATTGCATCAATGAAAAGCCGTCTATCTTCGGAATCATTACATCAAGAAGAATAAGGTCAAAAACATTATTCCTGATCATGTCCAGAGCCTGTTCGCCGTCAAATGCGCACATGCAGTTATAACCGGCCTTTGTAAGGCTCATACGGATAAGATTTGATATCGGTTTCTCGTCTTCAACAACAAGTATATGTATCATGATTCCCATCACCTCTCATAAATATAATTATACATTATGATGAGGCTGAGAACTTATAATTATTTTTGAGGATCAGATGATTCCCGTAACCTTAAAATCCTTATCCTCTACAGCCTTTGTAAGAACGTCGTCTGCGACATTCTTTTCGAGCGCTACAACAGCCGTGCCCTTATCATGGGATACGTCAGCTGAGATAACGCCGTCTAATGCTTCCAGAGCCTTCTTTACGGTTGCTTCGCAGTGTCCGCACATCATACCTTCGATCTTGATTGTCTTTTCCATAGTGTTTATCTCCTTTTCATTTTTGATTTCCAAATCTTTAAGTCTGTCCCTGATATCGCTTCTTGCCTTATCGCGCTTAGTATCGTACGGCTTTACAAGATTTAACCTCAACGCATTCATGCATACCGTAAAGCTCGACAGGCTCATTGCGGCAGCACCGAACATCGGAGTCATTGTAATACCCAAAGCCGCATACGCTCCCGCCGCAACAGGTATCAGAGCGACATTGTAGATAAATGCCCAGAACAGATTCTCGTGGATATTTCTTATCGTTCTTCTGGATATCCTGATGGCTGCCGCGGCATCTTTAAGGCTGGATTTCATGAGCACGACATCTGCTGCATCTATTGCAATATCAGTTCCTGCTCCGATCGCTATTCCGGTATCGGCAGAAGTCAGTGCAGGCGCATCATTTATGCCGTCACCTACCATTATCACCTTGCCGTATTCCTTAAGCTTATTTACGATCTTTTCCTTGTCTCCCGGAAGGACGTCAGCAACTGTCATATCAACGCCCGACAGCTTCCCGATCGTGTCTGCTGTCCTTTGGTTATCACCCGTCAGCATGACCGTATAAAGGCCAAGCTTTTTTAGTTCATTAATCGCTTCGGTTGAGTCTTCTCTTATCGTATCCGCAACAGCGATAATGCCCATGAGATTCCCGTCAGATTCAAAGAACAGCGGAGTCTTTCCTTGTGCAGCAAGCTCTTTTGCCCTGTTCTCAAAAACCGTATCAACAGATCTTATAAACCTGCTGTTTCCGCCTCTTATATTCTTACCGTTTACCGTTCCTTCAAGACCGTTTCCGGCATTTATTCTGAAGCCTGAAGTTTCTTCAAGTTCAACACCGTGTTCTCTGCAGTATTCTGCAACAGCTTTTCCTAAAGGATGCTCGCTCTTATTTTCGAGCGCGTAAGCGCACTTAAGAAGTGATGCTTCATCTGTTACGGGAATAATGTCTGTGACCTTTGGAACACCGCTCGTGATCGTACCTGTCTTATCAAGGACTATTATCTCCGCCCTGCCCGTCTGCTCCAGCGAAGTGGAAGTCTTAAAGAGAATTCCGTTCTTTGCGGCAACGCCGTTTCCAACCATTATCGCAACCGGCGTTGCAAGACCCAAAGCGCACGGACAGCTTACGACGAGCACCGATATAGCTCTTGTAAGTGAATAACCGGTGTCCGCACCCGTGACAAGCCAGATAACAAAAACTGCAGCTGCAATAACCAGCACAGCAGGAACGAATATTCCTGACACTTTATCCGCGATCCTTGCGATCGGCGCCTTTGTAGCCGAAGAATCGCTGACCATCTTTATTATCTGCGCGAGCGTCGTGTCTTCACCGACCTTCTCGGCGCGGCATCTGATATATCCTGAACTGTTAATGGTACCGGCTGATACCTTATCTCCTGCCGTCTTATCTACAGGCACTGATTCGCCCGTAAGAGCAGACTCGTCAAC
Source organism: Saccharofermentans sp. (assembly GCA_024683485.1). Classification (GTDB taxonomy): domain Bacteria; phylum Bacillota; class Clostridia; order Saccharofermentanales; family Saccharofermentanaceae; genus Saccharofermentans. Next base: position 38,412 of record JAIKYD010000007.1, read on the forward strand.
GGCGCATTCACCTTCCACGATCCTGCCGTCCACAGGGACCGCTCCGCCCGGCCTTACGGCGTAGATATCTCCAACCAAAACTTCTTCAACGGGAACGGTTACTTCCTCACCGTTTTGGATCAGGACAGCAGTCTTCGGCTGGAGATTGAGAAGTCCCTTAAGAGCATTTGTGGTCCTTCCTTTTGATATGGCTTCCAGGAGTTTTCCTATTGTAATCAATGTCACGATCATGGCTGCAGACTCAAAATAGAGCTCATCCATCAGAGCCATCTGAGCCTCGTGAGAGCCCGCCGTTGTCATGTGTAACAATGTTACAAAACTATAGATGAATGAGACGCCCGATCCCATAGCGACCAGAGTATCCATATTCGTGCTCCTGTGAAGGAGCGCCTTAAATCCGTTCACGAAGAACTTCTTATTGATCACCATGACGATGCCCGACAAAAGCATCTCGATGATGCCTATCCCGATCATATTGTGTTCGAGGAACTTCGGCGCGGGCCAGTTCCACATGGAGACACCCATGGAAAAATACATCAGTATGAGCAGGAATATTACTGAACTGATAAGCCTGTTTTTGAGAACAGGGATCTCTTTATTTCCGAGCTGCTCTTCCATGCTCTCGAAAAGGTGCCCCTTGGCTTTCCCCTCTCCTCCTTCAAGTGAGGCTCCATATCCGGCATCTTCCACCGCTTTAATGACAGCCTTCGGGTCAGCCGAACCTGAGACGCTCATCGAATTGGTGAGGAGCGACACACTGCACGAGCTTACGCCTTCAACGCCGTTCACAGCCTTCTCGACATGTGACTGGCAGGCTGCACAGCTCATGCCTGTAACCAGGTACTTATCAGTTCTTACTTCATTGTTTTCCATCAGGAATACGCATTCTAAGGTTGATATTTATTTCATAAGTTTCTGCAAGAGTTCAACCAGCTCTTCAGTCTTTTCTTCTGAACCGTTTCTGATATCTTCAGCTACGCATGTTCTGATGTGGCTTCCGAGAAGCACCTTCGAAAAGCTGTTCAAAGAACATTTCGCAGCGCTGACCTGAGTCAAAACATCAACGCAGTAAGCATCTTCTTCAACCATCTTTCTGATGCCTCTGATCTGGCCCTCGATACGGTTCAAACGTGTAATGAGATCCTTGATCTCCTCTTCGGATCTTTCCTTGGTTCTGCAGTGCGGACATTTCTTCCCAGCCATTGTAATACCTCCGGTCATATACCCCCTCAGGGTATCTTTACACAAGATCACTATATACCCCCATAGGGTATGAGTCAAGTCTGTCTTGCAAAACCAACCGCATTAATATATATTTCTCTTGCTTAAACGAAAGGAATTATAATGCGCAAGACCAGGCCACAGGGAGTCATACTGCTTCTTATCACCGCCATCATCTGGGGTTCATCTTTTGTTGCCCAGTCGATCGGTATGCAGAGCATCGACGCATTCACTTTCACGGGAATAAGGACCACACTCGGAATGCTTTTCCTTCTTCCGTTCACGCTCGTAATCAATAAGGGATTTGACTTAAGCAAAGCAACTCTCAGAAAAGGTCTTATCCTTGGTATCGTTTTCTCATTTGCACAGAATTTCCAGCAGTTCGCTTTTTACTACTCAACATCTGGAAAGATCGCATTCATCACAGCTTTCTATATGTTCTTTGTGCCGCTCTTCTCGGTCATGTTCTTAAAGAAAAAGATCGCTGCGCTCACATGGATATCGATCTTCATCGGCCTTATCGGACTTTTCCTGCTCTGCATTAATCCGGCTGAACTCACGAACATCAATCTCGGTGATATCCTGGCGCTCATCTGCGCAGTCTTTTACGCTGTCCAGATAATGCTCATAGATAAGTTTGTTGAAGACGGTAAGACGAGCGGCGTGCAGCTGTCATTCATGCAGTTCTTTGTTGCTGCGATCATATCCATTGTCGCGATGTTCATTTTCGAGCACCCTGTAATAGCAGACGTAAAAACCGCAGCCCCTTCCCTTCTTTATTCGGGAATAATGAGCTGCGGCATTGCATATACTCTTCAGATATTGGGACAGAAAAAAGCAAGTCCCGTTGTTGCCTCTCTTTTAATGTGCCTCGAGTCGGTTTTCGCGGTCATTTCCGCTGCGATAGTCCTTCACGAGAACATGCTGCCCAGAGAGCTGGCAGGCTGCCTTATCATGTTCGGCGCGATCATCCTTTCTCAGGTTTCTGAGTCTCTTTCTGCGAAGAAGCAGAATCAGGAGTCTTAAGAACCCATCTGAGGAAGAAGATCATACCGATCATCATACCGATTCCACACAACAGGGATACTGCTGCATTCAGAGCAAAACCTGCAATGAGATATGTCAGGAATGATATGCCTGCAGCTGTAAGCGCGTAAGGCAGCTGTGTGGATACGTGCGCGATGTGGTTGCACTGTGCACCTGCAGAACTCATGATCGTCGTATCAGAGATCGGTGAGCAGTGGTCTCCGCAAACAGCGCCGGCCATGCAGGCAGATACGCAGATAATAGCGAGAGTAGCCTTAGCAGGATCAGCATCCGTAAGAGAGAAAGCTCTTAATGTGATCGGGATAAGGATACCGAATGTACCCCAAGATGTACCGGTTGCGAAAGACAAAAGGCAGGCAATAAGGAAGATAACTGCGGGCATGATACCGATAAATGAACCCTTTGATCTGTCAACGATCTCAGCAACATATTCAGCTGCGCCTAATGAATCCGTCATAGCCTTCAAAGACCATGCGAGCGTGAGGATAAGGATCGGGGGGACCATGGCCTTAAAGCCTTCTTCGATACTGGACATGCAGTCCTTGAAATTAAGGATCTTTCTAACCAGATAGAAGATAACCGTGAAAACGATTCCGCCAAACGAACCATAAGCGAGTCCTACAGAAGCATCGCTGTTTGCAAACGCATTAACAAATGTCTCGCCACTGAAGAAACCGCCTGTATAAAGCATTCCAAGGACACAGCAGAGGATGAGTACAACTACAGGAATCACAAGGTCGATTACCTTGCCTTTTTTATCGGTCTTCTCTTCACTCTCAGTCTTTACAGGAGGCTCAACCGTAAAAATATCACCCTTCTTGGCATTTGCTTCATGACGTGCCATAGGGCCAAATTCGATCTTAAGCACGGCCATCGTGACCATCATTACAATGGTAAGGAGCGCGTAATAGTTATAAGGGATCGCGCGGATAAAGAGCATAAGACCGTTAGTATCTTTAGGAGCAAATCCTGAAACAGCTGCGGCCCATGAAGAAATAGGAGCAATGATGCAGACAGGAGCTGCCGTAGCATCAATAAGGTATGCAAGCTTTGCTCTTGAGATCTTCTGTCTGTCAGTAACAGGTCTCATAACAGAGCCTACTGTAAGGCAGTTGAAATAGTCATCGATGAAGATCAGCACGCCCAATCCGATCGTCGCAAGCTGTGAGCCGACTCTCGAATGTACATGCTCCGAAGCCCAGTTACCGAAAGCAGCCGAGCCTCCGGCCTTGTTCATCAAGGCAACGATTATTCCAAGGAAAACAAGGAAAACAAGTATGCCTACATTGTACGGATCAGAAAGCGATGCAATGATCCCGTCTTTGAAAACGTGCTCCAAAGCACCGACACCAACTTGCTCTACCGGACCATTAATAGCGGCATAGATAACACCACCGGTCACAATACCGACAAAAAGTGAGCTGTACACTTCTTTGCTAATGAGTGCCAGCACGATAGCAACTATGGCAGGTAAGAGCGCTCTTAAGGCAAGCTTTATCAGTTCAGCAGTTACCAGTTCATCCATAACAAACCTCCGAATTGTAAGATGCCTTAATCTTAACACTGCGTTTATACCGCCTCAAATTGCAAAAGCAATAAAATAAGGCCTCATAAAAAGGCATTCTGACATTTGACGGCCTTCGAAAATGAAAAGCCCCCGGAGAATTACTCCGGGGGCAATATCATCAAATGATTATTCTTAGGATCAGAACTTGCCTGCCTTAGCAGCTTCCTCAACGGATACTGCTGTGGAAACAGTCATACCAACCATCGGGTTGTTGCCTGCACCGATAAGACCCATCATCTCAACGTGAGCCGGAACTGAAGAAGAACCAGCGAACTGAGCGTCAGAGTGCATACGGCCCATAGTATCTGTCATACCATAGGAAGCAGGACCTGCAGCCATGTTATCAGGGTGAAGTGTACGGCCTGTA